>NZ_PQTC01000013.1:0-157932 GCF_003850715.1 Enterobacter sp. 301B | reverse complement strand
GCTTCGGCTTCGCGGAGAATACTGATGATCTGTTCATCGGAAAAACGCTTCTTCATGGGGATGTCCTCATGTGGCTTATGAAGACATTACTAACATCGGGGTGTACTAATCAACGGGGAGCAGGTCAGGCTTAGGAAATACCTAAATAAAATTATAAGGGTTAGTTAAGATGAAACTTAAATTAGTTGCAGTGGCAGTGACTTCCATGTTGGCGGCTGGCGTTGTTAACGCGGCTGAAGTTTTTAACAAAGACGGTAACAAACTGGATCTGTACGGCAAAGTTACTGGTCTGCACTATTTTTCTGATGATGCTGGTAGCGACGGCGACAAAACATACGTTCGTCTGGGCTTCAAAGGTGAAACTCAGATCAACGATCAGCTGACCGGATACGGCCAGTGGGAATATGAGTTCAAGGGCAACCGCTCTGAAGCTCAGGGTTCCGACGGCAACAAAACCCGTCTGGCCTTCGCTGGTCTGAAATTCGATGAATTCGGTTCCTTCGACTACGGTCGTAACTACGGTGTTGCTTATGACATCGGCGCATGGACTGACGTTCTGCCAGAGTTCGGTGGCGATACCTGGACGCAGACTGACGGCTTCATGACCGGTCGTACCACTGGCGTTGCCACCTACCGTAACACCGACTTCTTTGGTCTGGTTGACGGCCTGAACGTGGCTGCCCAGTACCAGGGTAAAAACGACCGTTCAGAGATCACCGAATCCAACGGTGACGGCTGGGGTCTGTCTTCTACCTATGAATTCGACGGCTTCGGTGTGGGTGCGACCTACGCGAAATCTGACCGTACTGACCGTCAGGTTCGTGCTGCAAGCAACATGAACGCCGGTGGCGAAAACGCAGAAGTCTGGGCTGCTGGCCTGAAGTACGATGCGAACAACATCTACCTGGCAACCACCTACTCTGAAACCCGCAACATGACGGCGTTCGGTAGCGGTCACGTTGCCAACAAAGCACAGAACTTCGAAGTTGTGGCTCAGTACCAGTTTGACTTCGGTCTGCGTCCATCCATCGCTTACCTGAAATCCAAAGGTAAAGACATCGGTTCTTATGGCGACCAGGACCTGGTTGAATACGTTGACGTTGGCGCGAGCTACTACTTCAACAAAAACATGTCCACCTACGTTGATTACAAAATCAACCTCGTGGATGACAGCCAGTTCACCAAAGATGCCAAAGTGGCTACCGACAACATCGTGGCTGTAGGTCTGACCTACCAGTTCTAAGAGGTGTTAGTTCAAAAGGCCAGCCCTCGCGGCTGGCCTTTTTTTACTGCTGCCCTCCGACCTTCGCCAGACTAAACCAGATCCCGATCGCCAGAATCATCAGCATGGCTCCCGCACTGCCCAGGGCCACGCTGTGCGAGGTGATGAACGCGGTTTTCGCCGCCGTCATCACCGGCTCGGCCAGTGACGGCGTCAGCTCCTGCGCGACCTTCATCGCTTCACCGATGGACGACGAGGCTTTATCGGTCAGCGACGCGCTCAGCCCCTGCGGCAGTACAATTGACGCCGAAAAGCTGCGGGTTAACAACAGACCGAAAATGGCGATCCCGAGACCAGCGCCCAGCTCGTAGGACATGGTTTCGATCGCGCCTGCGGCGGCCGCTTTCTCTTTCGGCGCGGCAGCCATGATCGCTGACGTCGATGCCAGCAGTGCGCTGGCGGCACTGAAGCCCAGCAGCACCATCAGGCTCCACGCCTGCCACTGTTGGGTGCTGAAATCGAGCGTCGACAGGCCGATAAAACTGATCGCGCTTAGCCCCATGCCTCCGGCCGCGACAATGCGCAGCCCCAGACGCCCGACCAGCACACCCGCGATCGGCCCGCTAAATCCGCTCGCCACCATCACCGGCAGCATAAATATCCCTGCTTCAAACGGCGTAAAACCATGCACGAACTGCAACTCCTGCGCCATCAGCAGTTCAAAGCCCACCAGCGCAATCATGGCGGTCATCGCCATGACCACGCCGCTTAAAATAATGCGATGGCAAAACAGACGCATGTCGATCATTGGCACGCGCGCGCGCAACTGGATACGGACGAAAATAAACAGCATCACCGCCCCGGTAAGCAGCGTAGAGGCCACCATCCACGGCGACAGCACCCCTTTCAGGGCGGTTTTGGCGCTGTAGACCAGCAGTAAAATGGCGACAATCAGCATAATGGCATGGCTGATATTGAGCGGCTGCTCGGGCCGACCCTGCTGAGCAGGCACAAAGCGCGCAGCAAGCGAAACCACGATCAGCACGATCGGCACGTTAATCAGGAAGACCGAACCCCAGTAAAAGTGCTCCAGCAGGATGCCGCCAATCAGCGGGCCAAACGCCGCGCCGCCCGACCCAACGGCAGCCCAGACGCCAAGGGCGATGTTACGGTGCCGCACGTCAATAAACAGCGTGCGGATCCCTGCAAGCGTAGCCGGAATGATCATCGCCGCGCCAATCGCCAGCGACGCGCGGGCGGCAATCAGCCAGCCCGCGGACGGCGCAAAAGCCGCCGCTAACGATGACAGGCCAAACAGCACGCTGCCGATCATCAGCAGGCGCTTAAAACCTATGCGATCGCCCAGCGCGCCCATCGGCAGCACCATCCCCGCCATCACCAGCGAGTAAATATCAATAATCCACAGCAATTCGTTGCCGCTGGCACCCAGCGTCATGCTCAATGTTGGCGCCGCCACGTGCAGCACCGTCGCGTCAATCGCCACCGGGATATACACCAGCACGATAATCACTAACGCTAACCACTGACGAAACATAAATTTCCTTTTCAGTTAAAAACTGGACACATGTCCAGATTGCGATCCTACGTAAAGTTGAACACTTGTCCAGCTATTTGTTACACTCGTTTCGTTGCCATTGAGAGTGAGAAATTATGCGTTATCTGAGCAAGGACGAGCGGCGGGAAGAGATCCTACAGGCCGCAATGCGCGTGGCGCTGACCGAAGGATTCGCTGCGATGACCGTGCGCCGAATCGCTACCGAAGCGGGCGTCGCCACCGGGCAGGTGCATCACCACTTTGCGTCGGCGGGCGAGCTTAAATCGCTGGCGTTTGTCAGGCTGATCCGCGATTTGCTGGATGCTGAAATCGTTGGCGAAAACGCAGGCTGGCGCGAGCGCCTGCATGCCATGCTCGGCAGCGATGACGGCGGGTTTGAGCCCTACATTCGGCTGTGGCGGGAGGCGCAAATTCTCGCCAGCCGGGATAGCGATATCAAAAGCGCCTACGTTTTGACCATGGAGATGTGGCACCAGGAAACGGTCGCAATTATCCGCGCCGGTGCGGAGGCCAACGCCTTTACGCTTGCTGATCAGCCGGAAAATATCGCCTGGCGTTTAATTGGTCTGGTATGTGGCCTGGATGGCATATACGTCTTAAATATGCCTGAAATGGACGACGCGGCATTTAATAAGCATCTGGATAAACTTATCTCCCTCGAATTGTTTTAATACTCCCATCGGAGTATTAATTTCCGCAAAGAGTTACAATTAGTAACACATAAAGCGAACCCTGATTCCCATTCCAAACTCAGGGATTCGCTTTTTTATCTATCCTTTCAGATGTATCCCATAACATCCTATAAATTTCATACGCCACTGACAGGTATCTTTCTGTTTTTCCTTCTTTTTTCTCTCCACTTCGGTAAGCAAGAGGGTGATATGTCACATCAAAGCGAGAAGAGTAATCAGCATCTGTTGAGTAACTGGAAACCGGAAAACGCGCAATTTTGGGAGAATAAAGGGAAACATATCGCACGAAGAAACCTGTGGATTTCCGTGGGGTGTTTGCTGCTCGCGTTTTGCGTCTGGATGTTGTTTAGCGCTATTGCGGTAAATCTTAATAAGGTCGGATTTAATTTCAGCACCGATCAGCTTTTTATGCTAACGGCATTACCTTCTCTCTCCGGCGCGATATTGCGAGTCCCCTACTCTTTTATGGTGCCGATATTTGGCGGGCGTTACTGGACCGTGTTAAGCACCGTTATCCTGGTCGTACCCTGTGTCTGGCTTGGGATCGCCATTCAGAATACCGCCACGCCCTATTGGATCTTCATCATCATCGCGCTGCTTTGCGGTTTTGCCGGTGCCAACTTCGCTTCCAGTATGGGAAACATCAGCTTCTTCTTCCCGAAAGCCAGACAGGGTAGCGCACTGGGCATTAACGGCGGGCTGGGTAACCTGGGCGTGAGTGTGATGCAGCTGGTTGCGCCGCTGGTGATTTTCCTGCCGATGTTTACCTTCCTCGGCGTGCACGGCGTACCGCAGGAGGATGGCTCGACGATGTGGCTGGCGAACGCGGCGTGGATCTGGGCGCCGCTGCTGATTCTGGCCACCATTGCGGCGTTTTTTGGCATGAACGACATCGCCAGCTCGAAAGCGTCCATTGCCAGCCAGCTTCCGGTGCTTAAGCGCTTTCATCTCTGGCTGCTGAGCCTGCTTTATCTGGCAACCTTCGGCTCGTTTATCGGTTTCTCGGCAGGCTTTGCCATGCTGTCGAAAACCCAGTTTCCGGACGTTAATATCCTCCACCTCGCCTTCTTTGGCCCACTGATCGGCGCCCTGGCGCGTTCGGCTGGCGGGATGATTTCAGACAGGCTGGGCGGCGTAAGGGTGACGCTGATCAACTTCGTCTTTATGGCCATCTTTAGCGCCCTGATTTTCCTGACGCTCCCCGGGTCTGGTTCAGGCAGCTTTATCGCCTTCTATCTGGTCTTTATGGGCCTGTTTCTGACCGCAGGCCTGGGTAGCGGCTCGACCTTCCAGATGATCGCGATTATCTTTCGCCAAATCACCCTCGACCGCGTGAAAAAACAGGGCGGGAGCGATGAACAGGCACAGCATGAAGCGGTGACCGAAACGGCTGCGGCGCTGGGCTTTATCTCTGCCATCGGTGCGGTGGGCGGGTTCTTTATTCCCAAAGCCTTTGGCACCTCCCTGGCGATGACCGGTTCCCCGGTGGGCGCCATGAAAGTCTTCCTCGTGTTTTACATCGTCTGCGTGCTCGTCACCTGGCTGGTGTACGGCCGCAAATCCTCACAAAAATAATAACTACCTCTTCGCCGGAGCGTGATGCCTCACCCTCCGGCCATGTTATCGAAGCAGGAGAAATGTCATGAGCAAACTGTTGGACCGCTTCCGTTACTTCAAAACAAAAGGCGACAGTTTCGCCGATGGGCACGGCCAGGTGTACCACACCAACCGTGACTGGGAGGACAGTTACCGTCAGCGCTGGCAGTTCGACAAGATTGTGCGATCCACCCACGGCGTTAACTGCACCGGCTCCTGTAGCTGGAAGATTTATGTCAAAAATGGCCTGGTGACATGGGAAACCCAGCAGACCGACTACCCGCGTACCCGCCCCGACCTGCCTAACCACGAACCGCGCGGCTGCCCGCGTGGCGCAAGCTACTCCTGGTATCTCTACAGCGCCAACCGTCTCAAGTACCCGCTGGTACGCCGCAGGCTGATCGAGCTCTGGCGCGAGGCGCTGGCGCAGCATACCGATCCGGTGCTGGCCTGGGATGCCATTCAGAACGATCCACAGAAAGCGCAAAGCTACAGAAAGGCGCGCGGTAAAGGCGGGTTTATCCGCTCAAACTGGAAAGAGCTTAACCAGCTGATTGCTGCCGCCAACGTCTGGACCATCAAAAACTACGGCCCGGATCGGGTAGCCGGTTTTTCCCCCATCCCGGCCATGTCGATGGTCTCTTATGCCGCCGGTACGCGCTATCTCTCCCTGCTCGGCGGCACCTGCCTGAGCTTCTATGACTGGTACTGCGATCTGCCTCCGGCATCGCCGATGACCTGGGGCGAGCAGACCGACGTGCCGGAATCGGCGGACTGGTACAACTCCAGCTATATCATTGCCTGGGGCTCGAACGTGCCGCAGACGCGTACCCCGGACGCCCACTTCTTTACCGAAGTGCGTTACAAAGGCACCAAGACCGTCGCCATTACGCCGGACTTCTCGGAGGTGGCGAAGCTCAGCGACCAGTGGCTGGCCCCCAAACAGGGTACCGACAGCGCCCTCGCCATGGCGATGGGGCATGTGATCCTCAAAGAGTTCCACCTTGATAACCCGAGCGATTACTTCCTCAACTATTGCCGCCGCTACACCGACATGCCGATGCTGGTCCTGCTGGATGAACAGGCTGATGGTCGCGTGGTGCCGGGCCGCATGCTGCGCGCGTCGGATCTGGCCGACGGGCTGGGTGAAACCAATAATCCGGAGTGGAAAACCATCGCCTTTGACGTCGCCGGAAATCTGGTGGCGCCGAACGGCTCTATCGGTTTCCGCTGGGGCGAAAAAGGCAAATGGAACCTGGAGTCGCTGGCCGCGGGACAGGAGACCGAGCTGACGCTTTCCCTGCTCATCACCCACGACAGTGTGGCAGACGTGGCCTTCCCTTACTTCGGGGGCAACGAGAACCCGCATTTCCGCAGCGTGAAGCAGGAGCCGGTGCTGACGCGCCGCGTACCGAGTAAAACCCTGACGCTGGCCGACGGCAGCCCGAGACGCGTGGTCAGCGTGTACGATCTGGTGCTCGCAAACTACGGCCTCGATCGCGGTCTGGAAGACAGTAACGCGGCGGCAAACTACGCCGAGATCAAAGCCTACACCCCGGCCTGGGGCGAACAAATTACCGGCGTACCCGCTTACCTGATAGAAAAAATCGCCCGTGAATTTGCCGACACGGCGCACAAAACCCATGGTCGTTCGATGATCATCCTCGGGGCCGGTGTGAACCACTGGTACCACATGGACATGAACTACCGCGGGATGATCAACATGCTGGTCTTCTGCGGCTGCGTCGGGCAAAGCGGCGGCGGCTGGTCGCACTATGTCGGCCAGGAGAAACTGCGCCCGCAAACCGGCTGGCTGCCGCTGGCCTTCGCACTGGACTGGAACCGTCCGCCGCGCCAGATGAACAGCACCTCTTACTTCTACAACCACGCCAGCCAGTGGCGCTATGAGAAGCTCACCGCACAGGAGCTGCTTTCTCCTCTTGCAGACGCGTCGAAATTCACCGGTCACCTGATTGATTTCAACGTCCGCGCCGAGCGCATGGGCTGGCTCCCTTCCGCGCCGCAGCTCAACCTCAACCCGCTGCACGTTAAGGCCCGCGCCGACGCCGCCGGGATGTCGCCGCAGGATTACACCGTGCAGGCGTTAAAATCGGGCGATATTCGCTTTGCCTGCGAACAGCCGGACAACGGCAAGAACCACCCGCGCAACCTGTTTGTCTGGCGTTCTAACCTGCTTGGCTCGTCCGGAAAAGGCCATGAGTACATGCTCAAATACCTGCTTGGCACCGAGAGCGGGATTCAGGGCGAGGATTTAGGCTCAACGGATGATGTCAAACCTGAAGAGGTGGAATGGCAAACCGCCGCCATTGAGGGCAAGCTGGATCTGCTGGTGACGCTCGATTTCCGTATGTCCAGCACCTGCCTGTTCTCGGATATCGTCCTGCCGACCGCCACCTGGTATGAAAAAGACGATATGAATACCTCGGACATGCATCCGTTTATTCACCCGCTCTCTGCCGCCGTTGACCCCGCGTGGGAGTCCCGCAGCGACTGGGAGATCTACAAAGGCATCGCCAAAGTCTTCTCTGAAGTGTGCGTCGGGCATCTCGGCACCGAAACTGACGTGGTGCTACAGCCGCTACAGCATGACTCCCCGGGGGAACTGTCGCAGCCTTTTGATATTCTGGACTGGCGCAAAGGCGAGTGCGATCTCATCCCCGGTAAAACCGCGCCAAACATTGCGGTCGTCGAGCGCAACTATCCGGAAACCTACGAGCGCTTCACTTCTCTCGGTCCGCTACTGGACAAGCTCGGCAACGGCGGAAAAGGCATATCGTGGAACACGCAAAACGAAGTCGATTTCCTCGGCAAGCTCAATTACGTCAAGCTCGACGGCCCGGCCAAAGGCCGACCGCGCATTGAAACGGCCATTGATGCTTCAGAGGTGATCCTCGCTCTTGCGCCGGAAACCAACGGTCAGGTCGCGGTCAAAGCCTGGGAGGCCCTCGGCGAACTGACCGGGCGCGATCACACCCATCTGGCGCTGAACAAAGAAGACGAGAAAATCCGCTTCCGCGATATTCAGGCGCAGCCGCGCAAAATTATCTCCAGCCCAACGTGGTCCGGCCTTGAGAGCGAGCACGTGTCGTATAACGCAGGCTATACCAACGTTCACGAGCTGATCCCGTGGCGCACGATTTCCGGCCGCCAGCAGCTGTATCAGGATCACGCCTGGATGCGCGCCTTCGGTGAAAGTCTGGTGGCCTATCGTCCACCGATTGATACCCGCAGCGTCACCCATATGCGCGAGATCCCGCCGAATGGCTTCCCGGAAAAAGCGCTTAACTTCCTGACGCCGCACCAGAAATGGGGCATTCACTCCACCTACAGCGAAAACCTGCTGATGCAGACCCTGTCACGCGGGGGGCCAATCGTCTGGATCAGCGAAACCGACGCGCGCGAGCTGGGGATTGAGGACAACGACTGGATCGAAGCCTTCAACGCCAACGGCGCCCTCACCGCCCGCGCGGTGGTCAGCCAGCGCGTGCCGCCGGGCATGACCATGATGTACCACGCTCAGGAGCGCATTCTGAACATTCCGGGGTCAGAAGTGACCGGACGGCGCGGCGGGATCCACAACTCGGTCACCCGCGTCTGTCCGAAACCGACCCACATGATTGGCGGCTACGCGCAGCTGGCGTACAGCTTTAACTATTACGGCACCGTCGGCTCGAACCGCGACGAGTTTATTATGATCCGCAAAATGAAAAACATTAACTGGCTGGACGGCGAAGGTCGGGATCAGGTACAGGAGGCGAAAAAATGAAAATACGCTCACAGGTTGGCATGGTACTGAATCTCGATAAATGCATTGGCTGCCACACCTGCTCGGTCACCTGTAAGAACGTCTGGACCGGGCGCGAAGGGATGGAGTACGCGTGGTTCAATAACGTCGAAACCAAACCGGGTATTGGCTATCCGAAAAACTGGGAAGATCAGGATGAGTGGCAAGGCGGCTGGATCCGCGGTATTCACGGCAAGCTGACCCCACGCCTCGGCGGAAAAATGGGCGTCCTGTCGAAAATTTTCGCCAACCCCGTGTTGCCGCAGATTGACGATTACTATGAACCTTTCACCTTCGATTACCAGGATCTGCACCGCGCCCCGGAGGGGGATCACCTCCCTACCGCCCGCCCACGTTCGCTGATCGACGGTAAGCGGATGGATAAGATCGTCTGGGGACCAAACTGGGAGGAACTGCTGGGCGGCGAGTTCGAAAAACGCGCCCGCGATCGAAACTTTCAGAAGATCCAGAAAGAGATGTACGGCCAGTTCGAAAACACCTTCATGATGTACCTGCCGCGCCTGTGCGAGCACTGCCTGAACCCGAGCTGCGTCGCCACCTGCCCGAGCGGTGCGATTTACAAACGCGAAGAGGACGGCATTGTGCTGATCGACCAGGACAAATGCCGCGGCTGGCGACTGTGCATCAGCGGCTGTCCGTACAAGAAAATCTACTTCAACTGGAAAAGCGGCAAGTCAGAAAAGTGCATCTTCTGCTATCCGCGCATCGAGTCCGGCCAGCCGACTGTCTGCTCGGAAACCTGCGTCGGGCGCATCCGCTATCTCGGGGTGCTGCTGTATGACGCAGACCGCATTGAAGAGGCGGCCAGCACCGAGCATGAAACCGATCTGTACGAGCGCCAGTGCGACGTGTTCCTTAACCCGAACGATCCGGCGGTGATTGAGGAAGCGCTGAAACAGGGTATTCCGCAGAACGTCATTGACGCGGCACAGCGTTCCCCGGTTTACAAAATGGCGATGGACTGGAAGCTCGCCCTGCCGCTACACCCGGAATACCGCACCCTGCCAATGGTCTGGTATGTGCCGCCGCTGTCACCGATTCAGTCCTACGCCGACGCGGGTGGTCTGCCGCAGAGCGACGGCGTGCTGCCTGCGGTCGAAAGCCTGCGCATTCCGGTGCAGTACCTGGCAAACATGCTCAGCGCGGGCGATACCGGTCCGGTGCTGCGCGCCCTGAAGCGCATGATGGCGATGCGCCACTACAAGCGTTCCCAGACCGTGGAAGGCGTGACCGACACTCGCGCCATCGAAGAAGTGGGCCTGACCGAAGCACAGGTTGAGGAGATGTACCGCTATCTGGCTATCGCCAACTACGAAGACCGCTTCGTGATCCCGACCAGCCACCGCGAAATGGCACGCGACGCTTTCCCGGAGAAAAACGGCTGCGGCTTCACCTTCGGCGACGGCTGTCACGGCTCCGACACCAAATTCAACCTCTTCAACAGCAGCCGCATCGACGCGATCAACATCACCGAAGTGCGCGATCACGGGGAGGGAGAGTAATGCAAATCCTCAAAATCATCGCGCTGCTCATTGAGTATCCCGATGAGCTGCTGTGGGAAAACCGTGACGAAGCGCTTTCCCTGGTGGAACAGGATGCGCCCATGCTGCTGCCGTTTGCGCAGCAGCACCTGAGCGCCCCGCTGCTGGATAAGCAAGCCGAATGGTGTGAAGTCTTCGAGCGGGGACGCGCAACGTCGCTGCTGCTGTTCGAGCACGTTCACGCCGAGTCGCGCGATCGCGGTCAGGCGATGGTCGACCTGATGAGCCAGTATGAAAAAGCGGGTCTTGAGCTGGACTGCCGCGAGCTGCCGGACTATCTGCCGCTCTATCTGGAATATCTCAGTATCGTCAGCGACGACGAGGCGCGTGAAGGGCTGCAAAACGTCGCGCCTATACTGGCGCTGATTGGAGGCCGCCTGAAACAGCGCGAGGTAGCGCATTACCAGCTGTTTGACGCCCTGCTGTCGCTGGCGGAAACACGGCTTTCCAGCGACAGCGTGGCGAAACAGGTATCCGGTGAAAAACGTGATGATACCCGTCAGGCGCTGGACGCCGTGTGGGAAGAGGAACAGGTCAAGTTTATCGAAGACAACGCCACATCGTGCGACAGTTCGCCGATGCAGCAATATCAACGACGCTTTAGCCAGGACGTCGCGCCGCAGTACGTGGACGTCAGCGCCGGAGGCCCAAAATGACTCATTACCTGAACGTGTTTTTCTATGACATTTATCCGTACATCTGCGCCACCGTCTTCTTCCTCGGCAGTTGGTTGCGCTACGACTATGGGCAGTACACCTGGCGGGCGTCATCAAGCCAGATGCTCAGCAAGCGCGGGATGAACTGGGCTTCGAACCTGTTTCATATTGGGATTCTGGGGATCTTCTTCGGGCACCTGTTCGGCATGTTAACCCCGCACTGGATGTACGCCTGGTTTTTACCCGTCGCGGTTAAACAGCAGTTAGCCATGATTGCGGGAGGTATTTGCGGGGTGCTGACGCTGATCGGTGGGTCGATGCTTTTGATCCGACGCCTGTTCAACCAGCGGGTGCGCGCCACGTCCACCACGCCGGATATTATCATCATGAGTATCCTGCTGCTTCAGTGCATCCTTGGGCTGTCGACCATTCCTTTCTCCGCTCAGTACCCTGACGGAAGCGAGATGATGAAGCTGGTCGGCTGGGCGCAGGGGATCGTCACGTTTAGGGGCGGCTCGTCGGAAATGCTGAGCGGCGTCGCGCCGATCTTCCGCGTGCATCTGGTGCTGGGGATGACGATCTTCCTCATCTTCCCGTTCACCCGCCTGGTGCACGTGTGGAGCGCGCCGTTTGAGTACTTCACGCGTCGGTATCAGGTGGTGAGATCGCGCCGTTGATTTGTCGGGTGGCGGCTACGCCTTACCCGACCTATGTTCACACGCCCGTAGGCCCGGTAAGGCGTAGTCGCCACCGGGCTATTTCCCCGCCTGCGGATGCGTATCAAACCCTGCCATTACTGCCGTCAGCTCTGCCAGCGTAAAGCCGTGCTTCGGGTCATCAACGCCCAGGCCAAACCGGTCCTGCATCAGCTTATATAGCGCCTCCGCATCCGGCAAATGGATCTGCTCCTCCACATGACCGTTCTGCCAGTGGGTAAAATTAAAGTTGGTCAGCGTCAGCTTGCCCCCGTCCGACAGGTGGCGACACATCAGCAGGTGATGACGAAAATGGGACTGAGGCCAGTGCGCCGACCAGAAGTTACCCATCACGTAATCGTTGAAGTACTGGGTCCCCAGGTCAAATTGGTACATTGACTGCCAGTGCTCGTGATGGCGGAATTGCAGTACCCAGTCGTTACCCTCACTCAGCAAACGATAGCACCCGTGCGGGGTTTTCTGCTCCTCGTTGGCGATCAAACGAATCGGCGCCGTCAGCGTTTGTCCGCCAAATCCTACATCAGCGATCCAGCGCTCGCCGTTCAGCTCAACCAGCAGCAACCGGTGCGTGCGCGGCGGCATCTGCGACGGATTCGCCAGCACAACCCGCCCCAGCACGCTGCGTACCGTAAACCCAACTTCGCGCAACACCCGTTCAAACAGGCCATTTTGCTCGAAGCAATATCCCCCCCGACGCGCGGTGACCAGTTTATCCACCAGACACCCGTCGTCCAGATGAATTTCCCGCGGCAAAACGACGTCAATATTTTCAAAAGGGATCGCGCAGTTATGGTGTAAATGGAGCCCCCGCAGGGTATCGATATTAACCTGTACGGGCTGCTGCCAGTCCGTGCGGGCAAAATAAGCACTCAGAAATGGGGACATGATTTGCTCCATGATGTGATATCCCCTGTTTATAAACTATTTTCCCTTATGCATATGCGCAAAAGTGCTTTTTCGGCATACTCATCGTGTACATGAGGAGATCCTATGAGCCACTTTCGTCCTGTTGAATTACGTCATGCCAGCCGTCTTCTGAATCACGGTCCTACCGTGCTCATCACCAGCCGGGATGAGACCATCGATCGTCGCAACGTCATGGCCGCCGCATGGTCTATGCCGGTGGAATTTGAACCCCCGCGTATCGCGATTGTGGTAGATAAAAGCGCGTGGTCACGGGAGTTGATCGAACGCAGCGGGAAATTCGGCATTGTGATCCCCGGCGTGGCGGCAGCCAACTGGACCTGGGCGGTCGGCAGCGTCAGCGGGCGCGACGAGGATAAATTTAACTGCTACGGGATCCCGGTTATTCATGGCCCTGAGCTTGGTCTGCCGGTTATAGAAGAGAAATGTCTGGCGTGGATGGAGTGTCGGTTATTACCTGTCACTTCTGCGGCCGAGAAATATGACACCCTGTTTGGCGAAGTGGTTTCCGCCGCGGCAGATGAACGCGCATTTGTCTCCGGACGCTGGCAGTTTGACGGGGATAAGCTGAATACGCTGCATCATCTGGGGGCCGGGACGTTTGTGACGAGTGGGAAGATGGTGAAGGCGCTGGATTGATTTTTTAATTATACCCATCTGAATTATATAAAATTTCTATGGCATTTTATGTTTATCATAACGATGTTAAACGGAGGATATTTCAGAAGCTGTTGCATAAACAATCTTTCGTAAAGGAACTATCCATGTCATGGAACAAAGATGGCGCAATATCATATGCGAAATCACACGCGCAACCCAGCAGCACGGGTTATTGTGCTCGTTACGTAACAGAAGCGATCAGAGCGGGTGGTCGATTAAAAATCCCCAACACGCGTCTGGCAAAAGATATGGGGCGCACATTAGTCAATGCAGGCTTACCGCAACATACAACCTCATTACGAACTGTTCAGGCATGATTAATGAAACCACTCTACTTTTTACTTTTCGCCCTTTCTCCGCTCGCGGCCGCAGAAAACATTTATGCACCGGGTCAGGCGGCGCTTAAATTCATTCAATGGTATATAGCGCAGTTAGATCAGAACAAACCGCCCGTACTCAATCCAGACATTATGAACGAGTACGTAGCCTCAGGGACCATTGCAGCAATTAAAGAAATGTACTCTGGCGACAGTAACGACAAAGATATGCCCGATGCGGATATGTTTATCAAAGCGCAGGACTGGGATGATGACTGGAATCAGATAACCGTCTTACATTCTGATTTTGACGCCGTTTGCACAAACGTCTATGTCGCATTTGGTAAGAAGCAAGATCATGTTATTGCAGATTGTCTCGTTGAAGAGCAAGGAAAATGGAAAGTGCGATCGGCGACGCTAATTAAGTAACAGGCATAAACTCCCTGTCGTAATAATAAAGGCACATGGTAGCCAAATGACTACCATGTGTAATTAATTAGCTCTTCACGCGCTTCGCAATAATCTCATCCGCCACATTCCGCGGAGCTTCCGCAAAATGATGGAACTCCATCGTATACGTCGCGCGCCCCTGGGACATCGAGCGCAGCGTGGTGGCGTAGCCAAACATTTCAGCCAGCGGGACGTCAGCGCGAATAATCTGGCTGCCGTACTGCTCTGCCATCCCCTGCACCATGCCGCGGCGGGAGGAGAGATCGCCCATAATGTTCCCGGCATACTCTTCCGGCGTTTCCACTTCAACGTGCATCACCGGCTCAAGAATAACCGGATCCGCCCGCCGCGCGCCCTCTTTGAAACCGAGGATCGCCGCCATGCGGAAGGCCATCTCCGAGGAGTCAACGTCATGGTAGGAACCAAACGTCAGGGTCGCTTTCACATCGACAACCGGATAGCCCGCCAGCACACCCGTATTCATGGCTTCTCGCAAGCCTTTTTCCACCGACGGGATATACTCCCGCGGCACTACCCCGCCTTTGGTGGCATCTTCAAACACAAAACCACTTCCGGCTGCTAACGGCTCCAGACTCAGGACCACATGACCGTACTGCCCTTTCCCGCCGGACTGTCGGACAAATTTACCTTCAATATCCTTCACCGCTTTACGCAGGGTTTCACGGTAGGTGACCTGTGGACGACCAATGTTTGCCTCAACGCCAAACTCACGTTTCATGCGGTCAACGATGATTTCGAGATGCAGTTCGCCCATCCCGGAGATAATGGTCTGACCGGACTCTTCGTCCGTGTGCAGGCGGAAAGACGGATCCTCCGCCGCCAGGCGCTGTAGGGCGATCCCCATTTTCTCCTGATCGGCCTTGGTTTTCGGCTCAATCGCCAGCGAAATAACCGGGTCCGGGAACTCCATCCGTTCAAGGGTGATCACCGCATTCGGGTCGGTCAGCGTGTCACCGGTGGTGACGTCTTTCAGCCCGACACAGGCTGCAATATCCCCTGTGCGCAGCTCGTCCACCTCATGGCGGTCGTTGGCATGCATCAGCACGATGCGCCCGATTCGCTCTTTTTTGCCCTTTACCGGGTTATAAACCGCGTCGCCTTTGCGCAGTATGCCGGAATAGACGCGAATAAAGGTCAACTGTCCGACGTACGGATCGCTCATCAGCTTGAAGGCCAGCGCAGAGAATGGTTCATCATCGCTTGGGTGGCGCTCGGCGTGCTGTCCATCTTCGTCTACCCCATCAATAGCGGGCACGTCAAGTGGAGACGGCATCAATTCAATCACCGCGTCGAGCATGCGCTGCACCCCCTTGTTCTTGAAAGCGCTGCCGCACAGCATGGGCTGTATTTCACCGGAGATCGTCCGGATCCGTAACCCTTTGATGATTTCCGCTTCATCCAGTTCACCCGTCTCAAGGTACTTATCCATAAGCTCATCGCTGGCTTCTGCCGCAGACGAGACCATTTTTTCTCGCCACGTCTGCGCGGTGCTCAGCAGATCGTCGGGCACCGGCGCGTAGGTGAACGCCATGCCCTGGGTCGCATCATCCCAAAGAATGGTGCGCATCTTGATGAGATCAACCACGCCGGTGAAGTGTTCCTCTGCGCCCACGGGGATCACAATCGGGACCGGATTAGCTTTCAGCCGCTCCTGCATCATCCGCACCACGCGGAAGAAATCCGCACCCGGGCGGTCCATTTTGTTGACGAATGCCAGACGCGGGACGTGATATTTATTCGCCTGACGCCAGACGGTTTCCGACTGCGGCTGCACGCCGCCGACGGAGTCATAAACCATCACCGCGCCGTCGAGCACACGCATGGAACGTTCCACCTCAATGGTGAAATCCACATGCCCGGGGGTGTCGATAATATTGATGCGGTGCGGTTCAAAGCCTCTGTCCATACCGGGCCAAAAACAGCTCACCGCCGCCGACGTAATGGTGATCCCGCGCTCCTGCTCCTGCGCCATCCAGTCGGTGGTTGCCGCGCCATCGTGTACTTCACCCAGCTTGTGGCTCATCCCGGTGTAAAACAGGATACGCTCAGTGGTGGTTGTTTTGCCGGCATCGATATGCGCGGAGATACCGATGTTGCGATAACGTTCGAGTGGAATGGGTCGGGGCATGATATTTCCTTACGTCTTCATGACGGGTTTGTGACGACCAGGATAGTCGCGTGTTTGTTCGTTTGTTATAATAGTCCTATTGTACGAGTATTATCGAACTATTTTTTAACGGTTGACCTATTGTTGATATAGCTCAATCTCACGCGAGACGCAGGAAAACGATGATCCCAAACCACCCGGAACCTGAACAAATACTGCTGGAAAATGTGCTGTTCGCCCTCGGCAATCCGCTGCGGCTGGCGATTATTCGACGGCTGGCCGACGGCAGTGAGCTGAGCTGCAACGCGCTGCGCCCGGACGAGGTGGTGAAATCAACCATGACTCACCACTGGCGTGTACTGCGCGACAGCGGCGTGATCTGGCAGCGCCCGCAGGGGCGCGAGAATATGATTTCACTGAGAAGAGAAGATCTGGACGCCCGCTTTCCGGGGCTGATGGCGATCCTGTTACAGTCGAAATCATAAGCGCTCTGACTGTTGCCCTTCGGCCAGCGCGCGCAGCGTAGCTTTGAGCCAGTTCGTGACGCCTCGTTTCCCGCTGCGCTTGTGCGAATAAATTTTTACTTCAAACGGACTGATGTGGAACGGTAAATCAAAAATTTTAATACGGGTAGCTGGCAGCAGCTTTTCAGCGGCGAATCGAGGTAACGCCATCAGCAGATCGCTTTCTGCAATAACAAACGGGGCGCTGAGCATAGACGGGGTTTTGATCGCAATGTGTCGGGTATAACCCATGCGTTCCAGCTGCAAATCCAGCACCCCCTGCTTCTCATTCCACGGCGTAACCACAAGATGCCGGGCGGCGAGATAATCCTCCAGCGTGAGCGCGCTCCGGCTCGCATTGCTAATCACCACATATTCATCTTCGAACCAGCTGATCTCTTCCAGCTCCGGGTACCGGCGATCCTCAATGGTGCTGAATCCCAGGGCCAGATCCACCTCTCCTGCCAGTAATTCCGTCAATGCCGGGCTGTGCGGCAAATATCGTAATTCCAGACGCAAGCCAGGCGCCGCATGTTGAAGCGTATTCATGAGCGCAGGGAATATGCAGAACGCGGTAAAGTCCGTTATCGCGATCTGCAAACACGCTGTACTGACAGCAGGATCAAATTCCGGCTGCGGCGACAGCTCCTGGTCGAGATATTTCAGGGCCGATGCAATAACTGGCGCAAGCTGGGTGGCATAGACGCTGGGACACATTCGATGTCCTTCCCGGTAGAACAGCGGGTCGTTGAGCGAAATACGCAGCCGTGACAGGGCATGGCTGAGCGCCGAGGTGCTCATCGCCAGCTCATCTGCCGCAAGTCGAACGGAACTGTGGCGATAAATCGCGTCAAAAACCGGCAGAAGGTTTAAATCAAGGCGCCTTAAGGCTGGATGCATAATATTCATCATTTATTGATTTCATTGCACTTAATTCTTCTGACATTAGCCTTTATGCTTATCCCCATCAACTACAAACAAAGATAAAGGGAAAGGAATGAGCATTACGATTCGTCAGGCGCGACCTGAAGATGCAGCGGCAATATACGATATGATTTACGAACTCGCAGTCTATGAAAAAGCGCCAGAAGAAGTGGTCACCACGCCGGACGAAATCCGTAAAACGCTGTTTGGTGCAGACAGTAAAACCGAAGCGCTGGTTGCCGAATATGCAGGCCATGCTGTGGGGTATGCCGTTTTTTTCACCAGCTATTCCACCTGGCTTGGTCGCAACGGCATCTATATGGAAGATTTGTATGTCTCCCCGGAATACCGCAGCAAGGGTGCGGGAAAAGCACTGCTTAAAAATATCGCGCAATGCGCAGTGGAACGTCACTGCGGCCGGCTGGAATGGAGCGTGCTTGACTGGAACCAGTCTGCAATTGATTTTTATCTGAGCATCGGCGCGGTACCGCAGTCCGAATGGGTACGCTATCGTCTTGATGGCGAGGCATTGCGGGCATTTGCTGAGTAGCAATGCCATCGCGTGAAACGCCCCTCTTTCTAAGGGGCATAATGTCAATGAAAGCGTTGCTGAAGCACGGTATATCTGAGAAAGAGATTACCGTCTTTTTTTGTTTTCTCTGAGACGCTCGACGATTCAGCGACCGAGGCTCATTCCGGCTGCGTCAGGCTGTAGACAGGGATCCGCCGGGTTGTCATCGTTAGCGTATCAAACACCTCAGTCTCTGACGTCACAATCCTCGTGCCCGTTTTTCTTAGCCTCTGCACATCGGCCGCGATGCGCTGAATGCCAAACCAGAAAAGCCCGTCGAGCGCCGTTACAGATAGTCCATTTTCGAGTGCCAGTTTGAGTCGTTCCCTGGGCGCTTTCACCTGCTGTGCAATTTGCCGGTAAGGTACTTCACTTCCGCCAGTGCTGTCGCTTCGCTGGATCCGCGTTTTCAGGTGATAGGTAAATTCGTCAGGAACGCCTTCCAGGTCCTGTTTAAGGCTGTAAACGCAGCCAAACCGCTTGCCGTTGAACAGGACATTTTTTTGACTGAGCTGGAACTCATTTCTGATCCCATCAATCAACTGCGGGGCGCGGGTGAGGAGTAACCGGAAGGGAAGCTCAAAGCTGGTCACATAATCCACATTCAGCAGCGCGAGACGCAAACGCTCTTCCGCACCGGATTTTTGCTCGCGACACTCGCGCATCACTTCTGCCCACTGGCGGGTCAGACGTTCTGGCTCGGCGACTTCGGTGAGGAGATATTTTTCAAGGTGATAGTCGACTCTTCCAGTCATATTTTGCATCCCGACAAGGTGGATGCGGTAATTCTATCCAGCGGCGCAGATTTTATAAAGGGCGGAGCGCAACGGCATCCGCCCCCTGTGTTACTGCTGGATACTCGACCGATCCGACATATCGCTGGCAGAGAAAGTTCTGACTGAGGACTGGACCTGTTTTTTTCGCGCATACCAGTCCGGTTGCCCTTCAGGACGCGTTTTGAAGCGACGATGCAGCCACATATATTGCTCGGGTGCCATCATCACCGCACGCTCAATCGCCCTGTTCATCTGCGTAGCCACGGCCACTTTATCGCCTCCCTGCAAGGTATCGCTAATATCGTCCAGGATAATCAGCTCATACCCTGTGCCGTCTGCTTTTCTGCGTGGTACAAACGGGATCACGGCCGGTCTGGCACTTTTCACCAGCATATAGCTCCCGGCAGTTGTCGCGGCGTCCAGGACGGCAAAAAACGGCACAAACACGCTATTCGTTTTTCCATAGTCGTGATCCGGGGCATACCAAAGGATCTCATTTTGCTTAAGCACGCGGATCATGCCCTTCAAATCGTAACGGTCGAGCATGGTTTTATTGGAACGCAGACGACCGCGCGTCTGTAGCCAGTCGAGCAACGCATTGTTGTTGGGACGATAGACGCCAATACCCGCGTTGAGCATGCCAAAGATGCGTGCGCCTAATTCCAGCGTGAGAAAATGCATGCCAATGAGCACCACGCCCCTTCCTTGCGCCCTTGCCTGTTCCATATGTTCGTAGCCGGTCACGCTGAAGTGTTTGCGCACGCGCCAGTCAGGCCAGAACCACGCGATGCCCGTTTCGATGACGCCCATTCCAACCGATTCAAAATTACGCTCAAGCAAACGCTCGCGCTCACCCTCTTTCATCTCCGGAAAGCAAAGCTCAAGATTTCGTCTGGCGATTTCCACGCGGCGTGGAAGCATGCGCATAGCCAGACGCCCGAGTCCGTGCCCTGCTTTTAACAGAAGCGAATATGGGAGCTGGACCGTACACCAGAGTGCGGCGATGCCTGCCCAACTGAACCAGTAACGAGGATGAATAAAGGCGAGTGAAAACCGAGGTAATTTTGTCATGAAAAAATTATCCTTTTACTATCTGTACTTAATCTGGTGCAGTTGTAGTGCTTACCTGCTGATTTAACGAATATTGTTCGGAGGAGTGAATTGTAGCGGAAACGTTGTGCTGTTTATTATCGATTTTTGCGAAAGGAATGAAAGGCGGGGATCGCCGGGTGATACTGCACCACCCGGCAGGCGAGTTACATCGAATAGCCGGGCTTCTTAATCAGCTCATCCAGTTTAGGTCCAATCTCGGTATCCCAGACCTGCGCCTTCCAGTCAGCTTCCTGGACTTCGTGAAGCGCCACGGAGATTGAGCGGTCTTTGCTGTTCAGATGACGGACTATCGTTTCGGCGATATCCGCCGCCAGGGCCGTTTTTTGTTCGTCAGTCAGATCGCGTGGAAAACATTTGATATCAACGTGAGGCATGGGCAGGGCTCCTTTTATAGGTTAGCGTTCCACGTTATCAGATTATGTCGTTAGCTTTTAGCACCTTGTGCAGTTCTGGCAACGCGCAGACGGCATCCGCGATGGCGGTGATATTAGGTGCGTTGGTGGTAAACCACTCATGACCTGGCCCCCAGGTACGCACGACGGCAATATAGACGTCAAGCAGCGTTAGCTGTTGGCCAAAGGCATAAGGCGAGGCGCTGAGCTGGCTGTCAAACCACAGATAGAGGGATTTCCGGTACTCAATACAGTTTTTCTTCAGCTGTTCCGGGGCATCAGGCACCCAGCGTTCCGGGTAATCTGCATACGTAAAGGTGGGATAGACGTTCGCCACAAACCAGATGAGCAGGCGCTGAAACTGCTGGCGCTCGGCCTGCCCAACGGGCGGCGCGAGGTCGGGTCGACTGTCGAACACCATCAGGGCGATCGCCGCGGTTTCCGTCACGATCGCCCCATTTTCCAGCTCCAGCGTCGGCACCTGGCACAGCGGGTTCAGTTTCAACAGCAATTCGCGCTGCGGGCCGGGCTGGTCAAACCCATCCACGTTGACGAACTGATACGGGATGTCTGCCAGAGTCAGCATCACCTCACTGATTGCCGATCCCCAGCCGGGTACGCCATAGAGTTTGATCATGTTGCCTCCTCAGGGATGAAAACCCTAAGTGTATACCCGTCATACTTCAAGTTGCAGGTGCGTTGGCTGCATTCACTCACCCCAGTCACGTACTTATGTACGCTCCCGGGGATTCGTTCCCTTGCCGCCTTCCTGCAACTCGAATTATTTAGGGTATAGAGCACCATTAGTAGGTTATCCCGGGTGGATTAACGTCTGAAGACGTCACCGCTTCGCCCGCTTCCCCCCAGCGCGCCAGCACCTTTTGATAATCCCCGCGCTTAATCGCACCGTCCAGCGCAGCCTGCAACGCATACACCAGCCCATTGCCTTTTTTGGTTGTGGTGGCGACATAGGCTTTCTTCGGGCCTAATCCCACGACGCGGGTTTTGCCGGTTAACGCGGCTTTGTAGGCCGAAACGGACTGCGGTCCAAAGAAGACATCCGCCCTGCCGGACTGAATATAGAGATTGCCTGAGGCGTCGTCGGTCAGATAAACCGGCAACGCAGGCTCGCGCCCGGCCTTTTTATTCTCTTCGTTCCAGCCCAGCAGAATACGTTCCTGATTGGTGCCTGACCCGACAATCACCTTTTTACCGGCCAGATCTTTCGCACTGGTGATCGACTGTACGTTGCTGGTGGATTTCACCGAGAAGGCCAGGGAATCGACGCGATAGGTTGCAAAATCGAACTTCTCCTTACGTTGCTCGGTGACGGCGATATTCACCAACGCCACGTCATAGCGCCCGGAAGTGATCCCCAGCGGCCAGTCTTCCCACGCCGTTGGCACCAGCTTCAGCTTCAGCCCCAGACTGCCCGCCAGCAACCGGGCGATATCCGGGTCGCTGCCAATACGGGTGCGGTTATCACTGGCCAGCAGCGCCAGCGGCGGAGAATTCAGGGCTGAAATCGCCACCGTGAGGGTACCCGGCTCAACAAATTTATAGTTCGCCGGGATTTTCGCCACTGCCTGTTGATCAACCGTCACTGGCAGCGGCTGTTCGTTGGCCTTTAAATCAATGCTGGCGTGGCTCGCTGTCGTGAAGACCAGCCCCGCCAGGAGTCCATATTTCATCTGCGCTCCTTACAGCACTTTTGAGAGGAACTGGCGCGTTCGCGGATGCGACGGTCGGTTTAACACGTCGTCGCTGCTGCCCTGCTCCACAATTTTACCGTCGACCATAAATACCACCTGGTCCGCCACTTCCCGGGCAAAGCCGATCTCATGGGTGACCACCACCAGCGTAGTGCCGGAGCGGGCGAGCTTTTTAATCACGTCCAGCACTTCGCCAACCAGTTCCGGATCCAGCGCCGAAGTTGGCTCATCAAACAGCATCACGCGCGGGCGCAGCGCCAGCGCGCGGGCAATGGCGATGCGCTGCTGTTGGCCGCCGGAGAGGTGACGCGACCAGGCATCGGCTTTATCGCGCAGACCTACCACATCCAGAAGGCTGTAGGCGTTTTCAATAGCCTCTTTTTTACTGAACTTTTTATGCGCGATGGGTGCTTCAACCAGGTTTTCCAGCACCGTAAGATGCGGAAAAAGATTGAAGTTCTGAAACACATACCCAACGTTGACGCGCTGTTTGAGGATCTCTTTCTCTTTGAGCTCGTAGAGTTTGTCACCCTGACGGCGATAGCCGATGTAATCCCCGTCAATCTGGATAAAGCCTTCGTCTACGCGCTCCAGATGGTTAATAGTGCGCAGCAGCGTCGATTTTCCCGATCCAGAGGGTCCGAGGATCACCGTCACGGAGCCCGGTGGGATCTCAAGCGTGACGTTATCGAGCGCTTTATGTCGGCCAAAAAACTTACTGACGCCGGTTATGGAAATGTGTCCTTCAGGAGAGGCTTGCATGAACGGGCTCCTGTGCTGACGAAGTGGTGACGGAACGCGCGCGGCTGGTCGCCCGGCTCTGGTTTACGGCGGAGCGGCGCTCGCTGCGGGCGAGTCCACGCTCAATAACATGCTGGATGGCAGACAGTACGGTGGTGATCACCAGATACCAGACGGCCCCCACCATCAACAGCGGGATCACCTCCTGGGTGCGGTTGTAGATCATCTGGATCGTGTAGAACAGTTCCGGCATCGCCAGCACGTAAACCATCGCCGTCCCTTTGGCGAGGCTGATGATTTCGTTAAACCCGGACGGCAGGATGGTGCGCAGCGCCTGGGGGAGAATTATGCGCACGGTGCGACGCCACGCCGGCAGACCCAGCGCAGCGGCCGCCTCATACTGACCGTGGTCGACCCCAAGGAAGCCCCCGCGAATGATCTCCGCAGTATAGGCGCTCTGCACCAGCGTCAGCCCCACGATGGCGGTAGAAAACTGCCCGAGAACGTTGATGGTTTCAAAGCTGCCCCAGGTAATGCCGGTAAAAGGCACGCCGAGAGAGAGCGTGTCGTAGAGATAGGAGAAGTTATAGAGGATAATCAGTACCACGATCAGCGGCAGCGATCGGAACAGCCAGATGTAACCCCACGCCAGGCTGTTCAACAGCCATGATGACGAGAGCCGAGCCAGCGCCAGCATGCCGCCAATCACCACGCTCAATACGGTGCTTATCAACGTCAGCAGCAGCGTCTGTCCGACGCCTTCGAGGATCACCGGGTCAAAGAACCAGCGGGCAAATACCGCCCATTCCCAGCGCGGATTAAAGGCCACGGACTGGATCACGACCGCCAGCACAAACAGCGCCACCACGGCGCCAGCAGCGCGCAGCGGATAACGTGCCGGGACCACTTTTATGGTTTCAACGTTGCTCATCGTCGCTCCTTATGCGGTTTTGCTGAGCGCTTCGCGGATCAGCGTCTTGGTGAAACGCAGCCGACCGTCGAACGGCGGCTGGCTATACTCTTCCGGGTCGCGGTTGAGATCGAACTGCGGCTGATACCCCTGACTGAGATAGAGCCGCACCGCCTCCGGCTGACGAAACCCCGTAGTCAGGTAGATGTGGCTGTAGCCCGCCAGCACCGCCCGGCGCTCCAGCTCCTGTACCACGCGCGCGGCCAGTCCCTGCTGGCGCAGCGTTTTATTCGTCCAGATACGTTTGATCTCTGCGGTATGTTCGTCGAAGGGCTTGTACGCCCCGGTGGCGACGATCTCACCCTCGCGCTCCAGGACGATAAACAGCCCCTGCGGCGCCAGGTACCACTCTGTCAGCTCGACTTCCGCATCCTTTGAAAAGTAGTCGCCGTAACGAGCGGCGTACTCACCGAAAAGCCCCTCGATAATGGGCTGAAGATCGGCATCTTCCGGCGAAACGTCACGAAATTGTTCGCGCATAGCGCCTCCTTAATCGCCCAGACCCGCCGGGTTAACTTCGGAACTGGAGATACGCTCCACGCCTTCCCCCCAGCGGTTCAGCACCTTTTCGTAATCTCCGTTCTTGATCGCGCCGTTCAGCGCGGTTTGTACCGGTTCGACCAGGCCGCTGCCTTTTTTCAGCGTCACCGCGATATGCGCCGCCTTCGGCCAGCCGCCGTCGACGCTGCCGACAAGTTTGGTTTTACCGTTGAGCGCCGCTTTCCAGGCGCCGATCACGTTCGGGCCAAAGTAGGCGTCCGCGCGTCCGGACTGAAGCGCCAGCGTTTGGGCCGCGTCGTCTTTGGTGTAGATCGGCGTAAAGGGTTTAAGCCCTTTTTTGAGGTTCTCTTCGTTCCATGCCAGCAGAATGGCTTCCTGGTTGGTGCCGGAACCCACGATGATACGCAGCCCGGCGATATCCTCTGCCTTCACAAGCGAGTTGATGGGACTGGTGGATTTCACGTAGAAGCCAAGTGAATCCTTGCGATAGGTGGCGAAGTCGAACTTCTCTTTGCGCGCTTTGGTGACGGTGATGTTGCTGATAGCCGCATCGTATTTCCCGGAGGCCACCCCCAGCGGCCAGTCCTCCCAGGAGGTGGGAACCACGTTCAGCTCCAGCCCAAGGCTGTCCGCCACCAGACGCGCAATGTCGACCTCACTTCCCAGCAGGGTCTTGTTGTCGTCGGAAAAGACCGTCAGCGGCGGTTGATTCAGTCCCGCCACCGCCACGGTAAATTTCCCCGGCACGGCAAAGCGATAGTCTTTCGGCAGTTGCGCGATCGCATCGCTGTTTTTGGCGGTATTGATCGGCGTTTTATTGGCCTCAATGCTCACGCCGGTGCCGTTAATATTGACGTTCTCTGCCCAGACGGCAGGGGTAAAAGCCAGCGCAAGCGCCAGAATAAGCGATGATTTCTGCATAGCGTTTTTCTCTTTTATTGTTGTGTGAACTGATTTTTGGGCTCGTCTAAGCCCAGACTTTCGCGCAGCGTGGTGCCGGGATAGTCGGTGCGGAACAGGCCGCGCGCCTGTAAAACGGGCACCACCTGGTCGACAAAGCGCGGGAAGGTGTCCGGCGTACCGCCCTGAATGATGAAGCCATCCGCCGCCTTCTCCTCGAACCAGGCCTGTAAACCATCGGCCACCTGCTCCGGTGTGCCGGAAAAACGCGGGCGCGGCGATGCGGCTTCCAGCGCGACCTGACGCAGAGTTAAGTTGCGCTCACGGGCGTTACGCTTGATTTCATCGGTGGTGCTGCGGAAGCTGTTTTTGCCCAAATCGCCAATATCCGGGAACGGCGCGTCGAGAGAATACTGGCTGAAGTCGTGATGCTCGAAATAACGTCCAAGGTAATTCAGCGCATCATTAATGGAGACCAGTGCCGCCGTGGTTTGATACTGGTTTTCTACGTCATCGGCGTCGTTTCCAACAATCACGCTGACGCCCTGGAATATATGTAAATCCCCTGCGCGGCGGCCGTGACTTTCCAGCTGCTGTTTAACATCGCGGTAAAAAGCCTGGGCTTCTTCCAGCGTGTCATGGTGGGTAAAAATCGCGTCAGCATGTTTTGCCGCCAGCTTTTTACCGTCGTCGGACGCACCAGCCTGAAAGACAATCGGACGTCCCTGCGGGGTGCGGCCAATATTCAGCGGGCCAGAAACCCGGAAGAAATCACCGTGGTGATCCAGAGTATGCAGTTTCGACGCATCAAAGAACTGTCCGCTCTCTTTATTGCGGATAAAGGCATCCCCTTCCCAGGAGTCCCACAGCCCTTTCACCACGTCGAGATACTCATCGGCAATGCGGTAGCGCAGCGCATGCTCCGGGTGTTTTTCGCGGGAGAAGTTCTTCGCTGACCCTTCCAGCGGCGACGTCACCACGTTCCAGCCCGCGCGTCCGTTGCTCAGGTGATCAAGGCTGGCGAACTGGCGTGCAACAGTGAAAGGCTCGCTGTACGAGGTGGATAACGTGCCGACCAGCCCCAGGCGCGAGGTGATACTCGCCAGCGCGGACAACAGCGTCAGCGGCTCAAAGCGGTTTAAAAAATGCGGAATGGATTTCTCGTTAATATAAAGGCCGTCGGCCACAAATATAAAGTCGAGCTTGCCCTCTTCTGCTTTTAAAGCCGTTTCTTTAACGAAATCAAAATTAATGCTGGCATCCGCGACCGCCGCCGGATGGCGCCAGGCAGACATATTTCCGGATGCACCATGCAAAATGGTCCCCAGCCGCAATTGACGATGTGCAGACATATTCACCTCAAATTAATTAAACGTGTTGCAGGGCTTTTTCCGCGAGCTGAGCAAAATAGCGGGCAGCGGGTTCGATTAATGCTTCGTCCGGGTTAAATGCCGGGTGATGTAACCCAAACGGACTGTTGCTGCCAATGCTGACAAACGCGCCGGGTATGTTTTGCAGATAGACCGCGAAATCCTCCCCGCCCATGTGCAGTTCCGCATGCCGGGTTTCATATCCCGCTTCGCGCGCGACCGAGGTGGCAAACCCGGCCCAGTGCTCATCGTTCACCAGCGCGGTGGGCCCGGCGTACCAGGTGATGTTGATTTGCGCGCTAAAGGCGCTGGCAAATCCGGCGGCGATTTCACCGACGCGCGCTTTCACGTTCTGCTGCACTTCCGTGCGGTGCGTGCGCAGCGTGCCCTCCAGCTCAACGCTTTCCGGCAGCACGTTCCAGGTATTCCCCCCGGCGATGCGCGTCACGCTCAGAACAACCGAATCCAGCGTGTTGACGTTACGGCTGGCTACGCTTTGCAGCGCGGTTACCAGCTGGCTTGCCAGCACGATGGCGTCGTTGCCTTCATGGGGACGTGCGGCATGCGCGCCTTTGCCGGTCACGTGAATAACGAAGCGATCAACGTTGGCATAGAACGGGCCGCCGCGCGTGGCAAACTCGCCGACCGGCAGTGACGGCTCGTTATGCATCCCGAAAATCGCGCGTACGTCGCGTAACGCCCCGGCCCGCACCATGCTTTTCGCTCCGCCGAAATTCTCTTCCGCTGGCTGGAACAGGATCCGCACGCGACCGTTGAGCGAGGCTTCCCGCTCTTTCAGCTTTAGCGCGGCGCCGAGGATCACGCTGGTGTGAATGTCGTGTCCGCAGGCATGCATCACCCCGGCGCGCCGGGAGCTAAACGGCACCCCGCTGCGCTCGTCGATGGGTAACGCGTCGATATCGGCGCGCAGCGCAACCAGTGCGTTGCCCGTGCCGATCTCCGCAACCAGCCCGGTCTGGAGATCGTAAGGCAGCGGGGCAATCCCGGCTGCCGTCAGCCACTCGCGCAGGCGCGCCGTTGTTTCGACCTCCTGACCAGAGAGTTCAGGGTTCTGGTGCAGCTCACGGCGCCAGGCAATCAGTTGTTCCCTAAAGCTCATACGGTCACCTCCCTGTTAAATCGCGCCTCGGCCAGCAGTCGCAGTGACTGCACGCGCGTTGCGCCATCAGCGACCGGCGTGTCGATGATAAATTCGTCAATTCCCCACAGCTGATGCAGCGCGTTGAGCTGTTCAAGCACCGAATCCGCCGTTCCGGCCAGCAGAGACTGCGCCCGACGCGCGATGCGCACCGGGTCACTCCCCGCCTGCCGCGCAAAGGCGTAGGCCTGTTCTTCGCTGGCCACGGTGACGCGCTGTCCGTTTACCAGCTCCACGCCCCACACTTCAACCTTCTGCGCCAGCGCATCGGCCTCAGCCTGGGTTGGGGCGACAATGACCTGCACGGCCACAATCACCTCCCGGACGCTGTGTTGACGCCACGCTGTGACGACCTCGCGCAGCAGCTCAGGATCACCGTTCAGATGGGCGGCAAAGACAAAATGCCAGTCGAGGGAGGCCGCCAGTAGCGCGCTTTCGGTACTGGCGCCCAGCAGAAATCCCCGGGCAGGCACCGGCGGCAGCGGCGTGGCGCGAACGTCCTCCTCCGCTGACTGATTTTCAGGGCGGATCCAGCGATCAAGCTGCGTCAGTTGTTCAGTAAAGCTGCCTTTTTCCTGCGGATTTAGGCCGTACTGCAAGGCGCGGGTAGAGAGCGGCAGACCGCCGGGCGCTTTGCCAACGCCCAGATCAACCCGGCCCGGCGCAATGGCGGCCAGTACGTTAAAATTTTCGGCGACTTTATAGGGGCTGTAATGTTGCAGCATGACGCCGCCTGAGCCCACGCGAATACGTTTTGTTTGCCCGAGGATCCAGGCAATCAGCAGCTCCGGCGAGGGGCTGGCAAGCTGCGGGGTATTGTGGTGTTCGGCAATCCAGAAGCGGTGATAACCCAGCGTTTCTGCCTGTTGCGCCAGTGCTAAGGTTCGCGCCAGCGCATCGGCGGCTGTTTCGTGTTCTGCGACGGGGCTTTTATCCAGAATGCTGATTCGCCATGACATGTTGGGTTCTCGTTTGACTTAACATGTCGTCATTATTAAAGGCGGATTTCACCTCTGAGAAACAATTAATTTACATTTGGATTGCCGGAAATCAGCTATAGCTTACCGCTACTCGTTCGGATACTGCTCGTCGGTGACCTTCTCCAGCCATGCCACCGGACTCCCGTCGACCGCTTCTGCGATGGCGATATGGGTCATGGCCGTCTGCACGCTTGCACCGTGCCAGTGCTTCACGCCGGGTGGGATCCAGGCGATATCACCCTGATTCAGCGGTTCCGCCTCTTTCCCCCACTCCTGTAACCAGCCGCGCCCCTGCGTCACGATCAGCGTTTGTCCAAGAGGATGCGTATGCCAGGCGGTACGTGCGCCGGGTTCAAAGGTGACGGTCGCGCCGCCGACTTTTGCCGGTTCAGTCGCCTGGAAAGGTGCGTCAATGCGCACGCTGCCGGTAAACCAGGCCTCTGGCCCATGAACGGAAGGTAGCGAACCGCTACGGATAATTTTCATGATCTACTCCTCGTTTGCTATTGCGTTAACAGTAGCGTAAAGCCATGGGGAGCATTAGAGTGCATAATCAGAAAGGAACTATGAGTTCAATTCATAAATAGGATAAGCCGCCATGTTAAAAGACAACTTCAACGATCTGCTCTCCTTTATGGTTGTCGCCCGGGAGCGCAGCTTTACCCGCGCCGCGGCGCAGCTTGGGGTATCTCAGTCGGCGCTCAGTCACGCAATGCGCAATCTGGAAGCGAGGCTGGAAGTCCGTCTGTTAACCCGCACCACCCGCAGCGTGGCCCCTACCGAGGCCGGCGAGCAACTCTTCATGCGCTTAAGCCCCCATCTGCTGGAGATCGAGCAGGAACTTACCGCGCTGCGTGATACCCGCGACAGACCTGCCGGGAATATTCGCCTAACCGCCGGGGAGCACGCCATGTCTGCCGTGCTGTGGCCTGTGCTTAAACCCTTTATGGCGCAGTATCCTGACATCAACGTTGAAGTCACGGTGGACGATGGGCTGACAGATATTGTCGATGGCCGCTTTGACGCGGGGGTGCGTCTGGGTGAGCAGGTGGCGAAAGATATGATTGCGATACGTATTGCCCCGGACATGCGCATGGCGGTCGTCGGGTCGGCAGACTATTTGCATCGTTTCGGGGTACCGGAAACGCCGGAGCAGCTTGATCAGCACCGCTGCATTAATATGCGCCTGCCCACACGCGGCGGATTATATGCCTGGGAATTTGAACGGGACGGACGTGAGCTGCGCGTGCGGGTTGACGGCCAGTTGATCCTCAACAGCCTGCCGCAACGCATTGATGCCGCCGAAAACGGTCTGGGGCTGGCGTACGTCCCGGAAGATGCGGTTCAGGACGCCCTTGCTGAGGGCCGGTTAGTGCGTGTGCTTGAAGCCTGGTGTCCGGCTTTTGCCGGTTATCATCTCTATTATCCGAGCCGCCGCCAGCACACTTCCGCGTTTTCATTACTTATCGCAGCTCTGCGGCATCCATAAGTTCTACCTATAGGTAACTATTAAGTAAACCTGATGATTAAATCAGCATTCGCCGACCTTTTTGCCTAAAAAAACGTCACGATTCAGCGCGTTGTGATCGCAGTCTGCTCTGACAACACGATTTCCTTCGACGAGCATCACTTTCGGCACGGTTATATTTTGCGTCGCTTATCAATTGCGGGTAGGATGCCTCGCCATGTTTTGCCTTATCCATACACAGAATGACTGGAAAGGCAGCATGTGTCTGCGCAGAAGCAATCGTTTGTTTCGGCTTCTGCCAGGCAGGACTATCACGTTAATGGTTCAGACAGGCAAACAGGTAACTCAATGAAAACAAGCAATAAAAGCGCAGCCGATCATCATGCTGCTAAACGTCGCTGGTTGAACTCTCATGAAGAGGGCTATCACAAGGCGATGGGCAACCGTCAGGTGCAGATGATCGCCATCGGCGGCGCTATCGGTACAGGTCTTTTTTTAGGTGCAGGCGCACGTCTGCAAATGGCTGGCCCCGCGCTCGCCCTGGTCTATCTGGTGTGCGGGATCTTCTCTTTCTTCATTCTTCGCGCCCTCGGCGAGCTGGTGCTCCACCGCCCTTCCAGCGGCAGCTTTGTCTCTTACGCCCGTGAATTTCTCGGTGAAAAAGCCGCGTATGTCGCGGGCTGGATGTACTTCGTTAACTGGGCAATGACCGGTATCGTCGATATCACCGCCGTTGCGCTGTACATGCACTACTGGGGCGCGTTTGGCGATGTGCCGCAGTGGGTGTTCGCCCTCGGGGCGCTGGCAATCGTCGGGACCATGAACATGATTGGCGTGAAATGGTTCGCCGAGATGGAGTTCTGGTTCGCGCTGGTGAAGGTGCTGGCCATTGTGATCTTCCTGGTGGTCGGGACCGTATTCCTCGGCACCGGTAAACCGCTGGACGGCAACGCCACCGGCTTCCACCTGATTACCGATAACGGTGGTTTCTTCCCGCACGGCCTGCTGCCAGCGCTGGTTCTAGTGCAGGGTGTGGTGTTCGCCTTTGCCTCCATCGAACTGGTCGGTACGGCGGCAGGTGAATGTAAAAATCCGCAGACGATGGTGCCTAAAGCCATCAACAGCGTGATCTGGCGTATCGGTCTGTTCTATGTGGGCTCCGTGGTATTGCTGGTACTGCTGCTGCCGTGGAATGCATACCAGGCGGGGCAAAGCCCGTTTGTGACCTTCTTCTCTAAGTTGGGCGTGCCGTACGTGGGCAGCATCATGAACATCGTGGTACTGACTGCCGCGCTCTCCAGCCTGAACTCCGGGCTCTATTCGACGGGCCGTATCCTGCGCTCCATGTCGATGGGGGGCTCTGCGCCGAAGTTTATGTCGAAGATGAGCAAGCAGCAGGTGCCTTACGCGGGTATTCTGGCTACGCTGGTGGTGTATATCTTTGGCGTGTTCCTGAACTATCTCGTGCCGTCTCAGGTGTTTGAGATCGTGCTGAACGTCGCTGCGCTGGGCATCATCGCCTCCTGGGCCTTTATCGTGGTGTGTCAGATGCGTCTGCGCAAAGCAATTAAAGAAGGGAAAGCGGCTGACGTCAGCTTCAAGCTGCCGGGCGCGCCGGTGACCTCCTGGCTTACCCTGCTGTTCTTGTTGAGTGTGCTGGTGCTGATGGCCTTCGACTACCCGAACGGTACTTACACCATCGCCACAATCCCGCTGCTGGCGGTGCTGTTGATTGCTGGCTGGTTTGGCGTGCGTAAACGCGTGAATGAAATCCACAGTACCGCCCCGGTTCATCCTGGAGATGACAAACAGGATGGTCCGCTGGTGGAAGAGACGTCGCGTTAATAAAAAAGCCGGGTGGCGGCTACGCCTTACCCGGCCTGCATTTCATTGTTTTCCAGGCCCGGTAAGCGCAGCGCCACCGGGCAATTCTCACCTTAAAGCGCGATACGAATCACATCGTCAGGCTGAGTGGCTTCCTGCTGACGGGTAGACTTCTGTTTCACCGTCACGTACAGCGTTTTACCGTCCGCAGACAGCGCCAGGCTGTTCGGGTAAACCGGCGTATCGAAGGTTTTGGTCACTTTGTAAGTTTTGGCGTCAATCACGCTCACCTTGCCCGCCTCGCGGTGCGTCACATAGGCTTCGTTACGCGCCGGGTTAAACAGTACGGCCAGCGATTCTGGCGCGGCGATTTTCTGCATTACGCTGCCATCTTTCAAATTCACCACCAGCACTTCAGGCTGTTTTGAATCCGTCACAAACGCACGCTGGCCGGCAGTGTCCAGGCTCAGGTTCAGGTAGAAGTGCTCTTTTCCGTCTTCCTGTACTTTCTTACGGCTGAGGATTTTGTTGGTCGCGGTATCAATGGTCACCAGCTCACCGTCCGCATTGGTGGTATACAGGCGTTTTGCCTTCGCATCCAGCGCCAGTCCGGTGCTGAACGTGCCGGTGTTCGTGATGGTGTCCTTCAGCTTCAGCGTTGCGCCATCAACAACCCAGATCACGCTCTCCTTGCCGATGCCGGTAATGTATACCGTATTGGTCGCGTCATCGGCCACCAGCTGGCGCGGCTGAAGCGGCTTCACCGTGTCGCTACGTTTGCGATCGTCCAGCACCAGGCGCCCTTTCACCTCGCTCGTTTTGGCGTCAATCGCCGTCACGGCACTGTTGACGGTGTTACCGAACCACAGCGTCTGGGTGGCGTTATCGATCGTGGCGCCAAACGGCTTGAGATCGTTATGAATCGCCTGCGTCACTTCCAGCGTGACCGGATCCAGACGATAGACCACGCCGCCCTTATCGGTTTTGCGGCTTTGTGACGTCGCAACCCACAGCGCGTTTTCCTGCTGGCTGACGGCCATTTCATACGCGCCCTTGCCGACCGCTTTGCGCAGCATCTCTTCAGCGGCATGAACCTGGAACGTACCGGCAAACAGTAAAGAGCCCAACAGCAGAGACCCACGCAGGCGCGGCGAGCACAGATGACGTAAAGACATAACAATTCCTTTTTAAATGAGGAGATTTACCGCTGACATCGCTTCCGGCGGGCAAAGTCATCGCTTTGCCGTTATTTTAATGAGAATAGTAATCATTAATGAGTTGAATGTGGAGTATTTCTTTCCTGCAAAACCTTACATTCACGAAATGTGCGGTTATAGTTTTCATAACATTTACAAAGGATTTAACATATATACACAGGTTCCAGTTGATTTGGTTCGAATTTTTTCTTAACCGGCTTACTCCATGAAAATTATTACTGCCCATAAGGCCTCACTACCCCTGTTGTTCGTTCCCGTCATTTTTGGCCCGCTGAGTGCGATGGCCGCGGATGAACAGACCCTGATCGTCAGCGCCACGCCGCAAACCGTCTCAGAACTGGACACCCCGGCCGCAGTCAGCGTGGTGAGCGGCGAGGATATGCGACATGCCACACCGCGCATCAACCTTTCTGAATCCCTTGGGAGCGTACCTGGCCTGCAAATCCAGAACCGCCAGAACTATGCTCAGGATCTGCAACTTTCCGTTCGCGGATTCGGCGCGCGCTCAACCTTCGGCGTACGCGGGATCCGTATGTACGTGGACGGCATTCCGGCAACCATGCCCGACGGCCAGGGGCAGACATCAAACATTGACCTCAACAGCATAGAGAGCGTCGACGTGCTGCGCGGCCCCTTCTCTGCCCTGTACGGTAATGCCTCCGGCGGCGTGATCAACATCAACACCCAGACCGGACAACAGCCAGCCACCATTGAAGCCAGCAGCTATTACGGCAGCTACGGCACCTGGCGTTACGGTATGAAGGCCACCGGGGCGGTGGGTGATGGTACTCAGGCGGGCGATGTGGATTACGCCGTATCCACTACCCGTTTCACCACCCATGGCTATCGCGACCACAGCGGCGCGCGCAAAAACCTCGCCAACGCGAAACTGGGCGTGCGTATTGATGATGTCAGCAAGCTGACGCTGATTTTTAACAGCGTGGACATGAAAGCCAACGATCCGGGCGGACTGAGCTATCAGGAGTGGCAGAACAACCCGCGCCAGTCACCACGTGGCGATCAGTACAACACGCGTAAGACCATTAAGCAGACCCAGGCCGGGATCCGCTACGACCGTCAGCTGAGCGAACAGGACGACCTCAGCGTGATGATGTATGCCGGTGAGCGTGAAATGACTCAGTACCAGTCCATTCCGGCGTCCACTCAGCGCGAGAATCCTGCGCATTCGGGCGGTGTGATTGATATGCAGCGTCACTATCAGGGTATTGATACGCGCTGGACCCACCGCGGTGAGCTGCTGGTTCCGGTGACATTCACCACCGGGCTGAACTACGAAAATATGAGTGAAAATCGTCGCGGGTATGAGAACTTCGTGATGGACAACGGCGTGCCGGATTATGGCGTGAAGGGTAATAAACGCCGTGACGAACGCAATCTGATGTGGAACCTGGATCCCTACCTGCAAACCCAGTGGCAGCTAACGCAAAAACTGTCCTTAGAGGCGGGCGTACGTTATAGCTCCGTCTGGTTTGACTCCAACGATCGTTACATTACCCCGCAAAACGGTGATGACAGCGGCGACGCCAGCTACCACAAATGGCTCCCGGCAGGTGCGGTGAAATACGCCGTGACCGACGCATGGAACCTGTATGCTGCGGCAGGACGGGGATTTGAGACGCCGACCATCAACGAACTTTCCTACCGTTCTGATGGCAAAGGTGGCCTCAATATGAACCTGCAACCGTCCACCAACAACACCTATGAGATTGGCAGCAAAACCCGCATCGGCAATGGCATCCTGACGGCGGCGCTGTTCCGCACGGATACCGACAATGAGATCGTGGTGGACGAAAGCAAGGATGGTCGCACGACTTATAAAAACGCGGGGAAAACGCGCCGTCAGGGTGTGGAAATTGCGCTCGACCAGCAGTTTGCCGAGAACTGGAAGCTGAAGATGGCGTGGACCTATCTTGATGCCACCTACCGCACCAACGTCTGTAGCAATGCAGACTGTAGCGGCAACCGGATGCCGGGGATCGCCCGTAACATGGGATATGTGTCGTTTGGCTGGGAGCCTGAGGAAGGCTGGTACGCGGGGGCAGATGCCCGCTACATGAGCGATGTCATGGCCAACGATACCAACACCGCTAAAGCGCCCTCTTATACCGTTGTGGGCCTGAATACCGGCTATAAACTCAACTACGGCAAATGGGGAATGGACGTCTTTGGTCGCGTCGATAACCTGTTCGATAAAGAGTACGCCGGTTCAGAGATTGTTAACGCTGGCTACAACCGCTATTACGAACCTGCCCCTGGTCGTAACTATGGCGTGGGCCTGTCGGTCTCTTATCGTTTTGAGTAAACCATTCTCCGGCAGCGCACGTTGCCGGTAAAAAAATAAGCAAAATAACATCATTCCCGGTTGCCTGATGCGCCGGGAATATAATCAAGGACGTTTGATACAAATAAACAAATAAGTGCGCCAGAGGGATCCTTAACTGTAGTATTGCCGTTGCAGAAGAATATTGGCTTCATCAATGGCTTTGTCGATCGCTTCCCGGCTGGCCGTCACATCCCTTTGCTCAAGCGCAGAAAGCAGATCGTCATAATGATAGGTCGCTGCGGGAACCTCGCTTAACTCTTCATGCAGATAGTGAATGCACGGACCAATCCGTACCCAGAGCTGCTCAATCAGCGAGTGAAGGGTCGGCATCTCGGCATACTGATAGAGCGTGAACCGGAACACGCGGTTGGCATGGATCGCTTTCTGTACATCGCCCTGATGCATGGCGGCACTGAAGTTATCTGACAGCGCGCGTAACGCATCCAGTTTGGTCTCGGTCATATTCTGGCACGCCGCCGCAACGGCCATCGGTTCAAGCTGCTTTCTGATGGCGTTAATTTCGTTATAGCGTTCCAGCGTCACTTCTGGCACCAAAAACGCCTGCGCTGGCGTGGCCTGTAATGCCCCCGCCGACACCAGGCGCAGCAGGGCTTCGCGCACCGGTGTGATACTGGTGCCCAATTTATCCGCAATCTCTTTTGTAACGAGTCGAGCCCCAGGTTTTAATGAGCCCGTAATTAATGCTCCCTTTAAACTGTTCTCTACTTGCAAAGTCAGACTGATTCTTTGTGCTTTTTCCATATGTTCCAAATCAAGCATGTTTAATTCCCGTAGCCAAACAAAATGCCATTTTCAGCGTCTGTTTAAAAAAACATCGCCGGTTAGATATATCCTGTATCGTCATGCCTGGTATGAGGGGCGCGCGTAATATTAAAATCGCTCAAATAATATTGCATTTTTCACTTCTGGCTCAGCTGGGCCGAGGCGCGCAAAGCTTATGGATTAATTAAAGACAATATATCGTATCTTCACAAATAATTATGGCGGACACTGCCCGCCATAACCGATGCTCTGTTTAGTCGGCCGCCACGCGGATCACAACCTTGCCGAAGTTTTTCCCCTCAAGCAGGCCAATCAGGGCGTCCGGCGCCGCGTCCAGCCCTTCCGTAACCTGCTCGCGATAGTGAATTTTGCCTTCCTGCACCCAGCGGCCCATTTCCTGCTGGAACTCGTCAATACGATGACCATAGTCCTGCGCGATAATAAAACCCTGCATACGGATGCGTTTTTTCAGGATGGTCCCCATCAGTAGCGGTAAGCGGTCCGGACCCTCCGGCAGGTTGGTCGCATTGTAGCCGCTGACCAGTCCGCAAACCGGCACGCGCGCGGAGGTATTCAAGAGCGGCAGCACGGCGTCAAAGACTTTACCGCCGACGTTTTCGTAATACACATCAATGCCCTGCGGGCAGGCTTTAGCCAGTTGTTCGTCAAAATCATCCGCATGGTGATCCAGACAGGCATCGAAACCGAGCACGTCGACCGCATGACGGCATTTCTCCTCCCCGCCAGCCACGCCGATGACCCGGCATCCTTTGATTTTACCGATCTGCCCCACCGTTGCGCCGACCGGCCCCGTGGCCGCCGCCACGACAAGGGTTTCCCCTGCCTGAGGCTGGCCGATATCGAGCAGCCCCATATACGCGGTGAAGCCCGGCATCCCTAGCACGCCGAGTGCCCATGAAGGATGCGACGGGTTTTCACCCAACTTCACCAGCCCCTGCCCGTCGGATAGTTCATACTCCTGCCAGCCGCTGTAACCCAGAACCCATTCACCCTCTTTATAATCCGGATGACGGGAGGTCTCGACGCGGCTTACCGTGCCGCCCACCATCACCGCGCCAATCTCGACCGGAGGTGAATAGGATGGCGCATCGCTCATACGGCCTCGCATGTACGGATCAAGCGAGAGCCATACGGTGCGTAATAACACCTGCCCCTCTGCGGGCGCGGGGATCGGCTGCTCTTCCAGGCGGAAATTATCGGCAACCGGCGCGCCGTGTGGACGGGAAGCCAGTACCCAGCGTCGGTTTTGCGTAGTAGATTGACTCATTCATCGCTCCTTACTGCTGAAAATGTCATTCAAGTCTGGCACGTTATCCTGCGGATCGCCTGTGCATTATGAGCCGGACTGATTAAGCCGCACGACCAGATAAAGACACGATTCATCCGTTTCGTTGATAAACCGGCAGTCGTTCGGCGGCCCGAGTTCCAGACAATCTCCGGCCTTCATTTCATGGCGAGTATCCCCCTCCAGAAAGACCAGTTCACCTGCCTGCAACCAAATCAGCTGTCGTGCCAGCGCATAAGAGGAGGCGGGCATCGGCACATCGCTGCCTGCGGGTAGCTCCACCTGGACGAGGTCGATAGGCATATCGCTGCGCGGCGACACATGGCGACGCAAATAGTGGGTTTGCGGATCGCGCCAGACGGGCTGATTCGCCAGACGTAACAGTTTGCCCTCCTGCATTTCCGCGCGCGCAATAAGCGTAGACATGCTAATACCGAAGGCACCGGATAACCGCGCAAGCAGCGTCGCCGTTGGGCTACTGTCTCCCCGTTCAATCTTGTGGATCATGGCGCGTGAGATACCTGCCCGTTCGGCCAGTTCGCTTAATGACCAGCCCCGCGACTCGCGTTCAAGGCGTATGCGGGCGCTAATGCGTTGATTCATATTGTCTGTCATTGTATTCATGACGTCATACTATAGTGTACGGATGGTTTTTCGGGGCAGTTTTGTGACAAAAACATAGGGATTTTGTCGTAGCGATGCAATACAAGAACTGTGTAATATTGTGAGTAAATCGTACTACTATAGTGAACAACACAGCCAGAGGTTACCCATGATTGTTCGTCATGCCTGCAAAGAAGATTGTGCCGCTATCGGTGAAATTTATAACCATGCGGTGCTGCACACCGCCGCCATCTGGAATGATAAAACTGTCGACACCGATAACCGTATCGCATGGTTTGAGGCGCGTACTCTGTCGGGTTATCCAGTGCTGGTCAGTGAAGAAGACGGAGTGGTGACGGGATACGCCTCATTTGGCGACTGGAGAGCGTTCGACGGATTTCGCCACACGGTGGAGCACTCGGTGTACGTTCATCCCGAACATCAGGGCAAAGGCATTGGCCGGCTGCTGATGACGGAGTTAATCAAGGAAGCCCGCCAGATCGGTAAACACGTGATGGTTGCCGGTATTGAGGCGCAGAACCAGGCGTCAATTCATCTGCACGAAACCCTTGGCTTTATTACCACCGGCAATATGCCGCAGGTGGGAACCAAATTCGGTCGCTGGCTGGACTTAACCTTTATGCAGCTCCAGCTTGATGAGCGCAGCGATCCGGATGCTCTGCCATGAATCAATCGTTGACGTTAGCGTTTCTGGTAGCCGCCGGGATTGGGCTGGTGGTGCAAAACACCCTGATGGTGCGCATTACGCAATCTTCCTCCACCATTCTTATCGCCATGCTGCTGAACTCGCTGGTGGGGATTGTGCTGTTTGTCAGCATTTTGCTGGTGAAAAATGGCCTGGCGGGGTTTAACGAACTGGCGTCAACGGTGCGCTGGTGGACGTTGATCCCCGGCCTGCTGGGGTCTTTTTTTGTCTTTGCCAGTATTAGCGGCTATCAGAATGTGGGCGCGGCAACGACCATTGCCGTCCTGGTGGCAAGCCAGCTGATTGGCGGCCTGGTGATGGACATCCTTAAGAGCAACGGCGTTCCCCTGCGCGCGCTGGTTGGCCCGGTCTGCGGCGCAGTGATGCTGGTGGTCGGTGCCTGGCTGGTGGCGCGGCGCCAGTTTTAACCCTTACAGGATAGTCCCGCCCTGGGTGAGGTGGGCATGGCGTGCCTCCGCCTCTTCTTTATGCTGCTTACCATGATGCGCAATCGCGGTGCGCAGGCGCTGCTGCTGGGTATAGCGATCTTCACGGCTGAGCTCTGCATCATCGCTTAATTCGATCAGCAGTTCGTTCATGTGAGTAATTACGCTCTCTTCGATGGTGGCATCGACGCGGGCGATAACATCATTTAAATGTGACATTGTCACTCCTTTTCACGTGCCCGGTGGCGCTACGCTTACCGGGCCTACATTTGACACCCGTAGGCCGGGTAAGGCATAGCCGCCACCCGGCAAAATACGATCAGTTCAGCTTCGCTTTCGAGAAATCGCTGCCCATCAGGCTTACGCTGTACCCGGTCACATTGCTGCGGGTCGCGTAGAACGTTTTACCGTTAGCTAACGCAATCCAAGGTGCCTGCTGGTAGAAAATCTCCTGTGCCTGGCCATACAGCTTCGCACGTTCGTCCGGGTTGCTGGTCAGTTTGGCCTTTTGCACCAGCTCATCATACCCCTTATCACACCAGCGCGCGGCGTTAGATCCGGTTTTGATGCTGTTACAACCCAGCAGCACATCGGCGAAGTTGTCCGGATCGCCGTTATCAGACATCCAGCCGAACAGCGCGGAATCATGCTCGCCTTTGCGCATGCCGGAGAGATATTCCCCCCACTCATATGAGACGATTTTCGCCTTCACGCCCACTTTCGCCCAGTCAGCCTGGATCATCTCTGCAATGCGTCGGGAGTTCGGGTTGTACGGACGCTGAACCGGCATGGACCAGAGGGTCACTTCCGCGCCTTTCTCCAGACCCGCCTGCTTCAGCAGCGCTTTCGCTTTTTCCGGATCGTAGCCGTAATCCTTCAGATCTTTGTTAAAGCCGAGCATGTTCGGCGGGATCGGCGATTTAGCGACCGTACCAGACCCCATAAAGACCGCGTTCACAATGGCCTTTTTGTCCGTTGCGTAATTCAGAGCCTGGCGCACCAGCACGTTATCAAACGGTTTTTTCTCCGTGTTGAACGCCAGGTACCCCACGTTCAGCGCATCCACCGAGTGCAGGGTCAGGTCTTTGTTTTTCTTGATCGCTTCAAACTGCACCGGCGACGGCGCAGGAATGATCTGACACTCGTTCGTTTGCAGCTTCGCCAGACGCGTCTCAACGTTTGGCGTGATGGAGAAGATCAGGTGTTTGGTCGGCACCTCTCCCTCCCAGTAGTTCGGGTTGGCGACGTAGCGGATAAGCGAATCCACCTTGTACTGCTGAAGCACATACGGCCCGGTGCCGATTGGCCAGGTGTCCACATTTTCAGGCGTGCCCTTTTTCAGCATCGCGTCCGCGTACTCGGCAGAGAGGATCGAGGCGAAGTCCATTCCCCAGTCGGCCAGGAAAGCCGCGTTGGGTTCGCTCAGCGTGAACTGAATGTGATAATCGTCGATCTTTTTCACATCCTGAATGAGCTTGTCGAGGCCCACGTCATTAAAGTATTCGTAATTACCCTGGGAAACATTGTGATAGGGATGCTTAGGGTCTTTCTGACGCATAACGGAGAAAATAACGTCATCAGCGTTAAAATCACGGGTCGGTTTGAAGTATTTATTGCTGTTGAATTTCACCCCTTTACGCAGGGTAAACGTGTATGTTTTGCCGTCTGGCGAAATGGTCCACGACTCCGCAAGAGAAGGCACCGGCGTGTTTTTTACCGGGTCGAAGTTAATCAGACGGTTATAGAGCGTTTGCGAGCTGGCAACAAACGAGGGGCCAGAGCTGGCGATCTGCGGGTTAAACGACTCCGGCGACGCCTCAGAGCAGTAGATAATGGTGTCTTTGTTTGCCGCCCATGCGGCGCTTGCCGGTAGCAGCGCGCTCAGCGCGAGGGCGAGCACGGTTTTCCCTGTAAACATGGTTATTACCCTTTCGGTTTTATTATAGTGAACAGTAATAACAGCACAGACGTTTTGGCCTGACAAATAACGAATCACTATCAGGTTATTCTAAAGCCGTACATTTCGCTGGTTTTAGCATCAGCCCGCAGAAACCGATTTGCCTTAAGGTCCATTATTCGTCAAGCACAACCGTTACGATCAATGCCGCAAGAAATCGTCCCTTTTGTCGTCTCCTCCGCCGTTTGCTTGCTTACCTGATTCGCTAAAGTAATGGCGTGAAGAAGTCTACAGGACCAAATCGTGGCAAAAACACTTTTACGCAGCGGTAATCTGGATGATTTTCAGGCCGTTGGCGGCGGCGGACAGGCCGTTTTTGAATCAGCGCTGCAAATCCGCGAAGCGCTTCGGTTGCGCAAACAGCAGGCTATCGTCGATTGCCTGGCCATTCCTCAGGTCAATGACGGCGGCGATCGCGTTGACTGGTACTCCCCGGTTGAGGGAACCGTCTCCAGCTGGAAGGCGGCGGATGAAGACGATCGTTTTCGCGCCCTGCGCTATCTGGAAAACACGCTCGCCAGCATGGAGTCGCTAAGTAAAAAATGCCTTCAGTCACCGAAAACGGCGCAGCAACTGTTTGGATCTCTGCTCTCTAAAGCTTTCCAGTTTCCCGGTGAAAACTTTGTTTTCCTGGTGGATGGCAAACCGGTGATCTGCTTCTGGGGTTTCGTCAATCTTAACGAAAACGCGCGCGACGACGTGCTGGACTGCCTGCGCGAATCGTTGGTCCCTGAACCTGAACCCGTGATGATTAACGAACCTGAACCTGAACCTGAGCCAGAACCGGCCCCGGTGGTGACCTTCGAGCAGGCCGACGCGCCGCTTATCACGCCTGTAGCTACCGTCCGTATCACCGAAGATGAGCTGTATACGCCAGAGCCGGTGCGCATGAACCCCGTGCCGTCAGAGCCCGCACCAGCGGTGGTGCAGAAAAAACGTCGCTCCCCCCTGTGGTTGCTGCCGGTTGCCGCCGTCATTATTGCAGCCATTGCCACGCCGCTGCTCTGGCCAAAACAGACCCCGACCGCAGCGCCAGTTACCTCACCAGCGCCAGCACCTGTCGCCATTGCTCCGGCCCCCGTGAAGACGGTTGAGCCGCTTGAGCTGAAACTCCCGCTGCACCAGGCAGAAGTGGTAGAGCCGAAGGTGAAGACGCCTGCCCCGGCAGCCGAACCGGTGGTCATTACCGCGATACCGAAAGATGCGATGGTGATGGAGGCAAACCAGGTCAAAGCGGGGTTAACGCGCTTCCTGAACGGCACCTGGCGCGCGTTTCTCGATGTGCAGGATCCGCTCACCGGCAAACCGCCGTCTCTGCGCTACCAGATCCAGAACAATAAAGGTTTCGCCCGGGTCGTGCATGGCGACAACATTGTCTGCCGGGTAGACGTCTTTTCCGGATTACACAGCAACGGCGAGCTGTTGATCAAAACGCGCGGAAACGCTCGTTGCACCGACGGTTCACGCTATCCGATGCCGGAAGTGACCTGTAAGGCAGGTGCCAGCGACGTGGCGGAATGCACCGCACGTTACGATGCCAACACCGTCGTTCCTCTGACGTTCAAGAAAGCAGGTGTCTGATCCTATGCTGGTTAATCTTTGCGACTATAAACAGAGCGTGACGTTGATTGCTAACAGCGGCGTACAGTTTCTCGATTTTGGCCTGACTCCGCAGGACACCGCCAGCAACGGGCGTTTCGTGCGTAAAACGGCAAATGGCCCGCTGCTGCGCCTGGATTTTGACCTGGTCAACGGCCGGTACACGCTGCCTGCCACCGATGGCGGGAAGCCGGAAGTGGTCAAGCCTGAAAGCACCATTCCACTGCATGACTCCCTGACCGTGCTGGACGGTGTCTGGCTGCCGCTCCCTTTCCTGCGCTTTAACCCGCCGCGGACGTTTGTTGATGGCCCGGATAACTGGGCGCGCGTCCAGGTACGGAAGCTGTCCACGCCCGACGCGGCTGGCAATACGCACCGGGTCACCGTCGCGCTCGACAGCCAGATTGCGGAGCATGCGACGTCTGCCCTGTCGCCGGTTGAAAACGACATTCTTAACGGCACGCGTTTCGCCCTCGCCTGGCGCGACAGTGAGGTTGAGAGTTTCCTCGACCAGACCTGGATTGACGGCTGGCTGCGTGAAGCCTTCACACAATATGCTGACGGTGTTGAAAAACGCGCCGAGCGCGAGCTGCATCAGGCCATGCGCAGCTTTGAATATCAGGCGCACTGGCTCAACCTGCTCTCCATGCTCGGTGAACAACTCACCGTGCCGGAAGTGAAGTTTGTCACCCATACCCTGAGCACCCCTGCCATTCCTGTCGATCTGATCCTTGACGTAGGCAACACCCACACCTGCGGCGTGATTATTGAAGATCATGGTGATGCCAACGACGGCCTGCGCCAGACGGCTGAACTCCAGGTGCGTTCCCTGAGTGAGCCGCAGTTTCTGAATGAGCCGCTGTTTACCAGCCGTCTTGAATTTTCCGAAGCGCGTTTTGGCAAGCAGCACTTCTCGGTGGAAAGCGGCCGGGAGGATGCGTTCGTCTGGCCATCCATTGTCCGCGTGGGTGATGAAGCGCGTAAGCTGGCGATGCAGCGTCTGGGCACGGAAGGCAACAGCGGTATCTCCAGCCCGCGTCGCTATCTGTGGGACGAGACGCCGGTGGTGCAGGACTGGCGCTTTAGCCAGATGAACAGCAAAACTCAGCGCGAACCGCTGGCAACCGCGTTTCCGCTGATGAACCTGATGAACGACGACGGGGAACCACTCTTTACGCTGCCGCAGGATGAGCGTCTGCCGGTGTTCTCTCCGCAGTACAGCCGCAGCACCCTGATGACGCACATGCTCTGCGAGCTGCTGGCTCAGGCGCTTGGCCAGATTAACAGCGTGGCCACCCGCTTGCGGCTCGGCTTCCCGGCCTCTCCCCGCCAGCTGCGAACGCTGATCCTCACCCTGCCTTCGGCGATGCCGAAACAGGAGCGCGAGATTTTCCGCCGCCGCATGTTCGAAGCCATCGCCATCGTCTGGAAAGCGATGGGCTGGCATCCGCAGGATGAAGATTTTGCCAGCCGCAAGCAGCAGGAAAAAAGCGTGGTGCCGGTCCCTGAGATCCAGATGGAGTGGGACGAGGCCAGCTGCGGCCAGCTGGTGTGGCTGTATAACGAAGCCATTTCCCACTTCGGTGGCCAGACCGAGGCCTTTTTCGCCTCCCTTGCCCGTCCGGATCGCGCGCCTGAGCCTGGCGTCCAGCCGGGGCGCGCTCTGCGCGTGGCCTCGATTGATATCGGCGGCGGCACGACGGATATGGCCATCACGCACTATCAGCTAGACGATGGTACCGGTAATAACGTCAAAATCACCCCGCAACTGCTGTTCCGCGAAGGGTTCAAGGTCGCTGGCGACGACACACTGCTGGACGTGATCCAGCGCTACGTTCTGCCCGCGCTGCAAACCCAGCTTCAGAAATCCGGCATTGCCGATGCTTCCCAGCTGATGGCATCCCTGTTCGGCGACTCCGGGCGGATCGATACCCAGGCGGTCCTGCGCCAGCAGACGGCACTTCAGCTCTTTATGCCGATCGGCCACGCGATCCTGGCGGCGTGGGAATCGAGCGATGTTGACGATCCGCTGGCCGGGCTGCATGCCACCTTTGGCGATCTGCTTGCGCAAAAACCGACCCGCAACGTGATGAACTATCTCCGGCAGGCGATCGACCATGCGTTGCCTGCCGGCTCAGAACACTTTGATCTGTTCAGCGTCCCGCTGCACGTCAGTTTCCGCGAGATGCAGGACGCGATGCTGGCGGGTCAGTTCACGCTTGCCGCCCCGCTGCATGCGGTATGTGAGGCGATCTCTCACTACAGCTGCGATATTCTGCTGATCACGGGACGGCCAGGCTGTCTGCCCGGCGTTCAGGCCTTGATTCGCCACCTGCAACCGGTGCCCGTCAACCGCATCGTCTGGCTGGATAAATACCAGGTTCATGAATGGTATCCGTTCAGCCAGCAGGGACGAATCGGCAACCCGAAATCCACAGCCGCCGTGGGAGCGATGCTCTGTAGTCTGGCGCTGGATCTTCGTCTGCCGCGCTTTAACTTTAAAGCAGCAGATATTGGCGCGTACTCTACGGTGCGCTATCTGGGCGTGCTGGATAACACCATCAATACCCTGCGGGACGAGAACGTCTGGTATCACGATATCGACCTCGATAAGCCCGGCGCGAAACTGGACGCCCGTCTGCACTTCCCGCTGCGCGGCAACGTTACGCTGGGCTTCCGGCAACTGGCCAATGCCCGCTGGCCCGCGACGCCGCTCTATACCCTGAGCATCAACTCTGCCGAGCTGGCGAAAGCCATTGCGGGCGACGGCGTACTGAACGTGCGCCTGAAGCTGCGTGGCGGCAATAAGCAGGAGGGGCCGGAATCTTTCGAGCTGAGTGATGCCTGGCTACAGGACGGCACGCCAGTGCCGCCGGATGCCCTGACCTTTAAACTGAATACTCTGGCCGATCGCCGACACAGCGGCAGCCACTACTGGATCGACAGCGGGAGCGTATACCTCAAATGACTGCGACGACTGCCACCACTCAGGCCTTAATCGGGTGGATCAACGAGACGCGACAGCACGCCCCGATGCTGGATAACGAAGCCGACGCCCTGCTTGCCCGCCTTAACGCAGTAAGCGCGCGTGAAGAGGCGCTCGATCGCGCCCTTGTCAGCCAGGGCAGTATCGGCCTATATGGCCACTCGCAGGCCGCGAAAGCGCACCTGCTGGCTGCCCTGTGCGGCAGCGGGGACGAACGGCTGAACGTAACGCCGGGTCAACGCACGTTTGATTACTTCTCGCATATTAACCCCGGGCATGCGCCGACCAATATGGCCGTGCGTTTCACCAGAGCGACCAGCGAGGTCGCAGACGACGCGTTTCCCCTGCGCCTGAGCCTGGTAACGGAGGCCGAGCTGGTACAGCTGTTTATCGCCCGCACCACGTTGGATCCGCAGATCCGTGCGGTGGATAAATCGGTGATTGAAGCCCGGCTTGAGAAGTGGCGTACGCTGCGTCAGCCGCACAGCGTGCCGGGAATAACGGCGCAGGAAGTCGCGACCGTTGCCCGGTTCTGGCAAACCGTAGTACCCGGCGCTAAGCAGCATATTGATGATGCCCTGTGGCACCAGTTTGCCCTGCTGGTTCCGTCGCTTGATCTCAGCACCCGCGCCAGCGTCTGGTCTCTGCTGTGGGGTGAGCAGCAGGAGTTAACCCAGCAGTGGCTTAAACTCGCCCAGGTGCTGCATCAAACCAGCCATGCCAGCGCGCTTGCGGCGCCGTTGAGTCTGCTGGTGGACAGTTTTGGTCTGCCGTGTGAAGGTTTCCTTACTCACGGGGCCTTTACCGTGCCGGAAGCGCAGGAAACATTGCTTCATCCGGTAAATAACGGCGAGTTGCTTAATGCCATTAGCCTGTCCGTCGATGTGCTGGCCTGCCTGACCCGCGAAGTGGTGCTGCCCGTTGAAAACTGCGTTCTGGATAACGTAGATATTATTGATATTCCGGCCATTTCTGAGGAAAACACGCCGCTGATGACGCAGGCAAAATGCCTGTGGTTGCTGGAGCATTATCGTCAGCACATACAGCCGGATGTCCTGGTTATCTGCAATGCGACGGCCCACCACCAGCAGACGGCAAAAACGGCCAGGCTCCTGCAAAACTGGGTCAAAGAGACGCAGCCGGTGGAAGAGTCCGCGTTGCCGGGCCTGGTCTGGGCCATTACCCCTCACGATGCGCGGTTTACCACAAAGCAGAATCTGGACGAAGCGGTGCAACAGTTGCTGGGCCAGCCGGGTCTGCGCTGGGGTACGCTCCAGGCGCTCGATACCCACAGCATGCAGCGGGTAATTGAATGGCTGTCGCAGGCTACCCTTCCAGCACAGCGCCAGAAGCGTCTCCACGCGCTGAAAAGGCTGTTGCAACAGTCTCTGACCACGCTGATGCGCGCATACGTCGCCCCACTCACTCAGGAGCCAGGCGCAGGGCGGGCAGAGGCCGAAAAAATGGTCCGAACGCTGCAAGGCAGCGCCGCTCGTCATGGTGAACTGCTTGAGGGGCTTCTGCCGCCGTTAAACGCGTTTGAGACGCTGCTGACGGTTCACCAGCCCCGTGAGGAACAGGTCAACGGCCTGTTTAACGACGTTATCGATCTGTTTGCGGAAGAGACGCCGGAATATCCAGGCACGTTGCAGACCAAAGACAAGGCGCGACTGGCCCATAACGTGTGGGTTAACCATCTTCGTCAGTGGAGTCGCAACGACGCGGCCGCCGCCCGTCTGGGCCTGGACCCAGAGGTATTACAGCAGATTGCGGATGTGTTAATCGTTACCAGCTACCGGCTGGATCTGCCGCTGCAACTGCAACGCATTGCAGAAACAGATAAAAGCAGTGCTGCGCAGCTGCATGCCGCGACAGGCAATTTCATTAGTTGGCTTGGCTATGAACTGACGCCCGTTTCTGAACGGCCTGCAAGCCGGATCCGCAAAGGTCAGCCAATTTTTGTGACGCCAGTTGTGAGCAATGCTTCACCCCGTCTTACCCGACTTGGCGAGCAGCCTGTCCATGCGGCGACAGCCTATGTTTATGACTGGCTGGTTGCGCTCTACACCCGCGCGATTGAAAACGTGGATTATCAGTGCCCGTATGACGTTCAGCCTGCTGCGCGGAAAGCCTTGTCTGCCCTGCTGTCTTAATCATTGCAGCCCGCAGCAATGCGGGCTACCCATTCATGAGCCGTTTATGAAGCCAGACAAAGCCTGAGCCAACGCTGACGGGTTTTCCCAGGACATTGAATGGCCCGCATCAGGGATAATTTTTACAGCAACGCCGTTTTGTTGCAGGCGATTAAAATCGTCATCAGGCAGGGATCGCTCACCAAAAACTAACATTACCGGGCAGCTCAATGACAAGAACAGGTGTGCCCAGTCAGGTTTAACGCCCTCGACCAGGCTTGTTGCGCCGCGCCAGACGGCCCAGGGGGCATTGCTTTGAAGGCTTCCAGCCCACGGCGACGTTTCCGCCCGCAGCATGTCATCATAGCCCTGTTCCAGAAAATGTTGTTCCGTTTGGGCCGCAATTGCTCGGCTGAACATCCCGCCACCCGCATGAAAATTGGGTTCAGATACTATCAGGCCCTTAACGCGCGACGTTAACAGTGCTGCCGTTTCGATCGCGATACTCCCCCCCATGCTATGACCATACAGCCAGAGACTATCCAGGGCGAGATGGTTTAACAGTTCAACCACCACCTGCGCCTGTTCGCTCGTGCGATAACGGTAGTTGTCAGGTTTGTCACTGTAACCGCTACCGGGGAGATCGATCAGAATGGCTCTGCGCCCCCCAAAACGGGTATCACAGACAATACGAGGATATTCATACGACGATGCACAGCCCAACCCGTGGATAAACACAACCGGGTCACCGAAACCGGGAAGATCCTGCCAGCGCACCGTGCAGCCTGCTTGCTGTGAATAGAAACTGTTCATAAGCACTCCATGTATGACGGACTGTATATTTATACAGCCTCAATGTATGAAGTGCTATGTCTGGATGCCGATTCTTGAAGCGTGCTTCAGAAAAGAGAGATTAACAGGGCAACAGGAAAGCTCATCGGCCAGGTAGATCCCACCAGGAATGCGCTCAACAGGCGAATACGTTTACGATCTTTAGACAGGAACCAGGTAATTAATGCGCAGATGGAGGCCATGATTGCGTAGAAAACCAACATCTTTTGATACAACGTCATTCTGTTTACCTGAGCCGAAAAATAACCGCACGCAATATGCGTCATATGTTGACACAGATCAAGTTTTTTCGTTACACAATAACCACTTAATTATTAATGATAATAACAACTGAGTACCTTGTGTAACAACGCCGGGTAAAGCAAAACGGTTATTATTGATAAGATGCATATAAAATGCACTTTTTGGTAAATCCATCCCTGCAGAAAGCAGTCTAATAAAAGCAGGCTTTTAAGGGAGGAAACATGCTACGCATTCCGCAGAGTTGCATTCACACCCGTTCCACGCCTTTCTGGAACAAAGAAACGGCCCCCGCCGGCATTTTTAAACGTCACCTTGATACGGGCACGCAGCCGGGCGTTTACCCTCGCCTGTCGGTGATGCGCGGCGCGGTGCGTTATCTGGGCTATGCTGATGAATTTACACCTGAGCCTGACAGCGAGCTCGTCATTGAAGCGGGTCGTTTTGGCGTTTTCCCGCCAGAGAGATGGCACCACATTGAGGTGATGACCGACGATACCTTGTTCAATATTGAATTCTTTGTTGAACCTGAGGTGCTTAAGTCCCTTTAAGCGTCCGACAACATGAAGGAAACTATTATGTTACGTATTCCTGAAAACTTTGTTCATACCCGCTCGACGCCGTTCTGGAATAAAGAGAGCGCCCCAAAAGCGCTTTTTACCCATCACAACACCAAAGCCGGCGTGTACGGTCGGTTGTCCGTCATGCAGGGTGCGGTGCGTTACTTTGGCTTTGCCGATGGCGATGCCACCGAACCCGATCTGGAAGTGATCATTGAGGCCGGTTCTTTTGGCATCTCGCCACCGCAAAAATGGCACCGCATTGAGCTACTGACCGACGACACGTATTTTAATATCGACTTTTTCGCGGATCCTGCCGTCACGCTCAGCGGTGCGGGTATCGGTAAAGTGGTCAACACGCATAAGGAGTAAATAATGGGTAAGGCTACCTATACCGTGACCGTCACCAACAACAGCAACGGCGTGTCGGTGGATTATGAAACAGAAGCGCCAATGGAGCTGCTGATCCCGGACGTCGCGGCAGATGTCGTGAAGGATCTGGTGAATACCGTTCGCGCCTACGATACGGAAAATGAACACGAGGTATGTGGCTGGTAAGCTGAATCGCCCGGCACTGCGCCGGGCATGAGGGTTTAGTGTTTGATCATCACATGTCGGACTACCGTGTAATCCTCAAGTCCGTAGACCGACATATCTTTGCCGTAACCGGATAATTTCATTCCGCCGTGCGGCATTTCGCTCACCAGCATAAAATGGGTATTGACCCAGGTGCAGCCATACTGCAACCGTGCGCTGAGTCGATGGGCGCGTCCGACGTCTTTTGTCCAGACGGACGAGGCCAGGCCGTATTGCGAATCGTTAGCCCAGCTCAGCACCTGCGCTTCATCCTCAAATTCCGTCACGCTGACCACCGGGCCAAACACTTCTCGCTGGACGATCGCATCTTCCTGCTTCGCCCCGGCCAGCAGCGTTGGCTGGAAGTAATATCCTGCCCCCTCTCTTTTACTGCCACCGGTGACGACGCGGATATGTCCAAGGGCTTTGGCTTCATCCACGGCAGCGCAAACGCGGGAAAGATGCGCGGCGGAGCTGAGCGGTCCCAGCTCGGTTGACGCATCGTCCGGCGCGCCCATTTTCAGGCTGGCAACAGCTGCGCCCAGCTTTTCGACCAGCGCGGAGTAAATCCCCTTCTGGGCATAGATACGACAGGCTGCGGTACAATCCTGACCAGCATTGTAGAAACCAAACGTACGCACGCCTTCAACCACGGCATCCAAATCTGCATCGTCAAAGACAATGACCGGGGCTTTTCCACCCAATTCCATATGGGTACGTTTAACTGAAGATGCGGTATGCCCGATAATATGTTCTCCGGTAGCAATAGAGCCGGTGAGAGAAACCATACGGACTTTTTCGTGCCCGGTCAGCGGATCTCCTACGGTTTTGCCGCGACCAAACAGCACGTTGAGCACGCCTGGCGGGAAGATATCTTTCGCCAGTTCCGCCAGCTTCAGCGCCGTCAACGGGGTGATTTCAGACGGCTTGATGACGACACAGTTTCCCGCCGCCAGCGCGGGCGCCAGCTTCCACGCCGCCATCATCAGAGGATAGTTCCAGGGCGCGATAGAGGCGACAACGCCAACCGGGTCGCGGCGGATCATTGAGGTATGTCCTTCGAGGTATTCTCCGGCAGCCAGCCCATTCAGGCAGCGGGCGGCCCCGGCAAAGAAGCGAAACACATCGACCACGGCCGGGATCTCATCTCCCTGGACACAGTGCAGCGGTTTCCCGCAATTTAGCGACTCCAGTTGTGCGAACGCGTCAGCGTTGGCTTCTATCACATCAGCCAGTTTCAACAAACTTTCGGCGCGCGTTTTGGGCGTCGTTTGCCCCCACTCAGTGAACGCCCGATCGGCAGCCTGGACGGCAGCGTCCACCTGTGCTGCCGACGCTTCAGCAATCTCCAGCAATACTTCACCCGTGGCAGGATTGTAAACCGCCTGCTTCTCACCCTCGCCGGTCACCAGTTCACCATTAATCAGCAGTTGATTTTGCATAGCATCGTCCTGTTGAAATCGACATAGTTTTCGCTGTCAGCACACGTTCTGGCGGGTCGAAGCGTGACAACGTCACGTCACCAATCCGCACTCCCTTACTAAAGGTAGACCGCGCATCATGTCGCTTCAGGAATTTTCATCAAGGTGTGACTGGGGGCAGCATCATTTCGCGAATTAACGCCGCCAGCTGGACGACCGCCTGCTCCTCCCGCTCGCCCCATCCCCATGAGGTATTGAAACGGAAAAACGGTGTCCAGATATTGGAGGTGGAAAACATTTTGCCGGGCGCAATGCTGATTTGATGAGTTAATGCCTTTTCACTCAACTGCCCCGCATCCAGCTGTTCAGGCAGTTCCAGCCATAAAAAGTAGCCGCTGTCGTTATGATGGATCTTGACGCCAGCAGGCATATGGCGCAAAAGCGATTGCCAGGCTTGCTGTTTGCGTTCAGCAAGCGTGCGCCGCAGGCGACGAAGGTGGGCGTCGTAACGTTTGGTCGCCAGGTAATCCACCAGCGCCAGCTGCATGGGGGAGCTGGTGGATAACGTACTCATCAGCTGTAACTGCTGAATACGGCGCGCATGTTTTCCCGCCGCCACCCAGCCAATACGGAAACCGGCCACCAGACACTTGGAGAATGAGGAGCAGTGCAACGTCATATCCAGCTTATCCCAGGCCTTTGCCGGAAGCGGCTTTTCGCGGCCAAAGTAGAGTTCGCTGTAAACATCGTCTTCAATCAGCGTGACGTTATGCCGGGTTAATAAGGCCACCAGCTGAGCTTTCTTCTCTGCACTCAGCGTGAAACCGAGCGGGTTCTGACTGTTGGTCATCAGCCAGCAGGCTTTCACCGGATAATCATTTAACGCCTGCTCAAGGGCACTGAGATCGATGCCCTCACGTACGTCAGTAGCAACCGACAGCGCTTTCAGTTTCAGACGTTCAAGTGCCTGGAGTGCGCCATAAAAACAGGGGTTTTCAACGATAACCCAGTCACCTGGTTCAGTGACAGCCTGCAAACTAAGGTTGAGTGCTTCGAGCGCGCCCGCGGTGATCACAATTTCGTCCGGGGAGATATTCATCCCCTGCTGAGCGTAGCGACGGGCAATGGCATGACGTAAGTCGACGTTACCCGGCGGCAGGTTTTCAATCACGCTCATGGCCGTGGCCGTTTTACTGACATTAGCCAGCGAGCGGTTGAGTTGCTGAAGCGGGAATAGGCGCGGATCGGGAAATGCCGAGGCAAAAGGGACAACGGAGGGGTCGCGGCTGGCCTGTAGCACGTCGAAGATATAGGTGTTGATGTCAACTACTTCATCGCGCATCACCTGCGCGGGCGGTGCTGGCTGGTGTGTGGTCGGACGGGCGGCAACGTAATAGCCTGACTGCGGTCTGGCAACAATGCGCCCCTGACTTTCCAGCATCTGATACGCGTGGCCCACGGTCATGAAACTCATGCCGCTGCTTGCCACCTGCTCTCGCAGAGAAGGCAGCTTATCGCCCGGCAACCATACGCCAAGCTCAATCTGCGAGATAATTTGTTGCGCCAGACGCTGGTATTTTTTCATCAGATTCTCCTTATTGCTGACAGTGTATATCAGCAGGAGAAAAAGAGAAGAATTTGCTAACTGTTATGGGAAACGCGGTAGATTACTTGCGGTACTCAGTAATGTGATTCTGAGCAGAACGCGCTGCGGCCAGGTGGTCGAGCGTGATCATCGACGATTTGCAGAAAATGCATTTTGCGCCGAACGGATTTTTGTCAGACACATCAAAAGCTGAGGTGCGGTACTGCGAGCCATGACAGCATGGGCAGCGGAAATGGATATAAGAAGTCATAGGATTCTCCTGTAAACGTAAAAACGTAAATTACTCATGAGCCGATCAGGCAAAAGTTGGTTCGATACAAAACTAATCGGAATGTAGATAAAGACCCAAGAGAGGCTGCGGAGAGGCACAACGTGATGAGAACTGCTTTATAAAACTACGTCAGATATTTATTTGGATTCAAAACCAGAAATCCATTAACGCATGTTGCTGGCGACAAAGCAAGCTGTTTAATGCGTAAAAATCATAAAAAGAAATTTTTTATTCTTCCTTGTTAGCTATATCAGCCAGATAAAGTTCACCTTTTCCCACAACTGTTATAGATAAATTTTCAATTTCTGCTTCTGATATCTCATTTTCCCCCTCTTTATCATAACAGCACACCGTTTAACATTGAGGCAGTGCATGTTTGGTCCAGATGCGTTTCATCTTGCGCGAATACAGTTCGCCTTTACCGTATCCTTTCATATTATTTTTCCGGCGATAACCATTGGCCTGGCGAGCTATCTCGCCGTGCTGGAAGGGCTGTGGCTGAAAACAAAAAACCCCGTCTGGCGTTCGCTGTACCATTTCTGGTCGAAGATCTTCGCCGTCAACTTTGGGATGGGCGTGGTCTCCGGCCTGGTGATGGCTTATCAGTTTGGCACCAACTGGAGCGGGTTTTCGCAGTTTGCGGGCAGCATTACCGGCCCTCTGCTGACCTATGAAGTGCTCACCGCGTTCTTCCTTGAGGCGGGGTTCCTCGGGGTAATGTTGTTTGGCTGGAATAAGGTCGGGCCGGGGCTGCACTTCTTTTCGACCTGCATGGTGGCACTGGGGACCCTCATGTCTACGTTCTGGATCCTCTCGTCAAACAGCTGGATGCAGACACCGCAAGGGTATGAAATCATCAACGGTCAGGTCGTTCCGGTGGACTGGTTTGCCGTGGTGTTTAACCCCTCCTTCCCTTACCGCCTGCTGCACATGTCGATAGCGGCATTTCTCAGCAGTGCACTGTTTGTCGGAGCCTCCGCGGCCTGGCATTTGCTGCGCGGAAACAACACCCCTGCCATTCGCACCATGTTCTCCATGGCGTTGTGGATGACGTTGATCGTAGCCCCTGTTCAGGCACTGGTGGGTGATATGCACGGGCTTAATACCTTAAAACACCAGCCCGCGAAAATAGCCGCCATTGAAGGCCACTGGGAGAATCCCCCGGGTGAGCCTACTCCGTTGCTGCTGTTTGGCTGGCCGGATATGGAGCAGGAACGGACCCGTTTTAGCCTTGAAATTCCCGCTCTCGGCAGCCTTATCCTGACCCACAGTTTCGATAAACAGGTTCCGGCATTGAAGGAGTTCCCAAAAGACGATCGCCCGAACGCCACCATTGTCTTTTGGTCTTTCCGCATCATGGCCGGTTTAGGGATGTTGATGCTCTTCCTGGGCATGGTGGCGGTCTGGCTGCGTTACAAACAGCGCCTCTACACCTCACGTTCCTTCCTGTGGTTTGCCCTGCTGATGGGGCCGTCCGGGCTGATCGCGATCCTCGCCGGATGGGTAACAACGGAGGTCGGCCGCCAGCCCTGGGTCGTCTATGGGCTACAGCGTACGAAGGATGCGGTTTCCGCACATGGCGATCTGCACATGAGCATCAGCTTGCTGGCCTTCTTCGTGGTTTATACCGCGGTGTTCGGCGTGGGTTACAGCTATATGGTGCGTCTGATTAAAAAAGGGCCGCAGCCTTATGAATCCTTCGCGACTGAATCCGATGGCCGCCCTGCTCGTCCGCTTTCTGCCGTCACCACTGAATTTAAGGAGTAACCGTAATGGGTATCGATCTTTCCATTATCTGGTTCGTGATTATCGTTTTCGCCACGTTGATGTATATCGTGATGGACGGTTTTGATCTGGGGATAGGCATACTGTTTCCGGTAACGCCGAATGCGGACGATCGCGACGTAATGGTCAACAGCGTGGCTCCCGTCTGGGACGGCAACGAAACCTGGCTGGTGCTTGGCGGTGCGGCCCTGTTTGGCGCCTTTCCTCTCGCCTATGCGGTGATCATCGACGCGCTAACCCTTCCACTGACAATAATGCTGATCGGGCTTATATTTCGTGGCGTCGCCTTCGAATTTCGCTTCAAAGCGACTCCGGCGCACCGTCCGTTCTGGGATAAGGCCTTTATTGGCGGGTCAATTGTGGCGGCCTTCAGCCAGGGCATCACCGTCGGCGCGGTCATCCACGGGTTCAGCGTCACCGGTCGCGCTTACAGCGGTGGTCCGTTTGACTGGTTTACCGCGTTCAATCTTTTCTGCGGTGCGGGTCTTGTGGTGGCTTACGCGCTGTTAGGATCAACGTGGCTGGTAATGAAAAGTGAAAATGCCCTGCAACAGCGGATGCGTCAGGTATCGAAAGTGCTTCTGCTCCTGCTTCTGGTATTCATTGCGGTAATCAGTATATGGACCCCTCTCGCCCAAGCAGCCATTGCTGCGCGCTGGTTTACGCTGCCAAATCTGTTTTATCTGCTGCCCGTTCCTGCGCTGGTTGCGATCCTGAGTCTGTGCCAGTGGCGCTGCCTGAACGATCCTGCGAGCCATACACTGCCGTTTATCATGACGTTAGGGCTGGTTTTTCTTGGCTTTAGCGGGCTTGGGATCAGCATCTGGCCGCATATCATCCCGCCGGACATTACCCTCTGGCAGGCCGCTGCGCCAGCCCAAAGCCAGGGCTTCATGCTGGTGGGCGCACTGTTGATCATTCCTGTGATTCTGGTCTACACCTTCTGGAGTTATTACGTTTTTCGCGGAAAAGTACAGCATGGGGAGGGTTATCACTGATGCAACAACCTGTATGGAAACGTTTGATGTGGCTTGCCATCATCTGGGGCGGCAGCGTCCTGGCACTGGCCTGCGTAAGTATGCTCTTTAAAATGCTGATGGCCGCAGCCGGATTTAAATCGCACTAATTCATTCACCGGGTGCGTTGCCGCCCGGTCCTTATCTCGCACTTTCAGATAAACCCCATTAACACCCTGGAGGGTATGGTTACACTGAAAAAATATTTACAGCATTGATAGTTTGAGAAGAAAAATGAAAAAGCTCGCGGCAGTAAGTTTAATCAGCCTCGCATTGGCGGGATGCGTTAATCCCGGTAAAGCCTCCGTTCAGACCAATCAGTTAGAGAATCACCGTTTCGTGCTGGAAAACGTTGATGGAAAAGCGGTTAAGGGCCTGAAAACGCAGCCTGAAATTCGGTTCAGCGCGCAGCCCAGTATCAGCCTGATTAACAACATTGCCGTCTCCGGCACAATGTGCAACGGCTTCAACGGCCAGGGAAAATTGTCCGAAGGAGAGTTGACGGTCAAAACGCTGGCAATGACGCGGAAACTCTGCACCGAGCCGCAGCTTAATGAACTGGATCAGACCCTCGCCGATATGCTACGCACAGGCGCTCAGGTAGACCTGACCGAAGACCAGTTAACGCTGGCGACAGCCAATAAGTCTTTAATGTTTAAGCGAGTTGAATAACTCAGTAACTCCCGCACGATCCTACGGCAAGCGACTGCTCACTACAGCGTTTGCCGTTTGGCAACGCGCACATGCCGATAGCGGAGCCGTCGAGCTGACGGGCAACGGAGAGTGACCCTCCGATCATTGCGCAGTTGGCCTGGCCTGAACTGGACATAGCCGCTCGCATACCTGGCGTAACGTGTGCCGCTGTCGCCTGCTGTACAGGTTCATTGCTGCATGCCGACAACAGTAACGCGGCACATCCGACCCAAAATGCTGAACGCATACCTTCCTCCCCATAATTAACGCGAAACCTATGCATAATAGGCATCACGCGCCGCATCGTCGAGAGCGGATGTGCGTATTTATGCGCCTTGGTAACAATTTCTCGCAATTTTTTAACGCGAATAGCCTTCGAGTCATTGATACAGCGCATACCAAGGACACAAAAGCGAAAATCGTAAAACCTGAGCTTTGCTAAAATACACAGATAATATTCAGGGTCTGTCGTCGTTTTACAGACCCCTCTTTTTGCGCAATGTAAGGGTGTTGTCCTATGCAAACTATTGACGGCAATGGTGCAGTCGCGTCTGTTGCGTTTCGCACCAGCGAAGTTATCGCCATCTACCCCATCACCCCAAGCTCCACGATGGCTGAACAGGCTGACGCCTGGGCTGGTAATGGGGTAAAAAACGTCTGGGGCGATGTCCCGCGGGTTGTTGAGATGCAGTCCGAAGCCGGCGCCATTGCCACCGTGCATGGTGCGTTGCAGACCGGTGCCCTGTCGACCTCGTTCACCTCGTCTCAGGGGCTGCTGTTGATGATCCCCACACTTTACAAGCTGGCAGGACAATTAACGCCGTTTGTCCTGCACGTCGCCGCACGTACTGTAGCCACACACGCGCTCTCTATTTTTGGCGACCACTCAGACGTGATGGCCGTGCGTCAGACCGGCTGCGCTATGCTCTGCGCCAGCAGCGTGCAGGAAGCACAGGACTTCGCGCTGATTTCGCATATCGCCACGCTGAAAAGTCGAGTGCCATTTATTCATTTCTTCGATGGTTTTCGCACCTCTCACGAGATCAATAAAATCGTTCCGCTGCCGGATGACACTATTCTTAACCTGCTGCCGCAGGCTGACATTGATGCCCATCGCGCTCGGGCCCTCAATCCGGAACATCCGGTGATCCGGGGTACCTCTGCGAACCCGGATACCTATTTCCAGTCCCGCGAGGCGACAAACCCGTGGTACAACGCGGTGTATGAGCACGTTGAACAGGCGATGGACGATTTTGCCGCTGCGACGGGTCGCGCATATAAGCCATTTGAATATTACGGTCATCCGCAGGCCGAGCGCGTAATCGTCCTGATGGGCTCCGCCATCGGCACCTGCGAAGAGGTGGTCGATGAGCTTCTTACGCGTGGTGAAAAAGTTGGCGTGCTAAAAGTTCGCCTCTACCGTCCATTCTCTGCGAAACATCTGCTCGCAGCCCTGCCGGAAAGCGCGCGTGCCGTGGCGGTACTTGACCGCACCAAAGAGCCTGGCGCGCAGGCTGAACCCCTTTACCTTGATGTAATGACCGCTCTGGCTGAGGCATTTAATCACGGTGAGCGCGAAACGCTGCCGCGCGTCATTGGCGGGCGTTATGGTTTGTCTTCCAAAGAGTTCGGGCCGGAGTGCGTCCTGGCCGTATTTGCTGAACTGCGCGAGGCAAAACCGAAGCCGCGCTTTACGGTCGGCATTTATGATGACGTGACTAACCTTTCTCTCCCTTTGCCGGAAAACACCCTGCCCTCGAATGCGAAACTGGAAGCGCTGTTCTACGGTCTGGGCAGCGACGGCAGCGTCTCGGCGACCAAGAACAACATCAAAATTATCGGTAACTCCACGCCGTGGTATGCGCAAGGGTATTTCGTCTACGATTCCAAAAAAGCGGGCGGGTTGACCGTCTCGCACCTGCGCGTCAGCGAACATCCAATCCGCTCGGCATACCTGATTTCTCAGGCGGATTTTGTTGGCTGTCATCAGCTCCAGTTTATCGATAAATACCAGATGGCCGAGCGCCTGAAGCCCGGCGGTATTTTCCTGATCAACACCCCGTATAGCGCCGATGAGGTCTGGGCACGACTGCCCCAGGAAGTCCAGGCGGTGCTAAACCAGAAACAGGCGCGCCTGTATGTCATTAACGCCGCGAAGATCGCCCGCGAGTGCGGCCTGGCCGCGCGTATCAATACGGTTATGCAGATGGCGTTCTTCCACCTGACCGTTATTCTGCCGGGCGACAGCGCGCTGATGGAGCTCCAGGGGGCGATAGCCAAAAGCTACAGCAGCAAAGGTCAGGAGCTGGTTGAGCGCAACTGGCAGGCGCTGGCGCTGGCCCGCGAGTCGCTGTTCGAGGTGCCGTTGCAGCCGGTCAATACCAGCAGCCCGAACCGGCCGCCAGTGGTGTCTGACGCTGCCCCGGATTTCGTCAAAACCGTTACGGCGGCGATGCTTGCCGGGTTGGGCGACACTCTTCCCGTCTCTGCGCTTCCGCCTGATGGCACCTGGCCGATGGGCACGACCCGCTGGGAAAAACGCAACATTGCCGAAGCGATCCCTATCTGGAAAGAAGAGCTGTGCACCCAGTGCAACCACTGCGTGGCGGCCTGCCCGCACTCGGCCATTCGCGCCAAAGTGGTGTCGCCAGAAGCGATGGCGGACGCACCGGAAAGTCTGCACTCGCTGGATGTAAAATCCCGTGATATGCGTGGCCAGAAATATGTTCTTCAGGTGGCACCAGAGGACTGTACCGGCTGTAACCTGTGCGTCGAGGTGTGCCCGGCGAAAGATCGTCAGGATCCCTCAATCAAAGCCATTAATATGATGTCGCGTCTGGAACATGTTGAAGAAGAGAAAGTGAATTATGACTTCTTCCTCGACCTGCCCGAAATCGATCGCAACAAGCTGGAACGCATTGACATTCGTACCTCGCAGCTCATCACCCCCCTCTTCGAGTACTCCGGGGCGTGTTCCGGATGCGGTGAAACGCCGTACATCAAACTGCTTACCCAGCTTTACGGCGACCGGATGCTGATTGCCAACGCGACAGGCTGCTCGTCAATCTATGGGGGGAACTTGCCGTCCACGCCTTATACCACCGACGCGTATGGCCGCGGCCCGGCTTGGGCAAACTCGCTATTTGAGGATAACGCAGAATTTGGTCTGGGATTCCGCCTGACGGTCGATCAGCACCGCGCCCGCGTAATGCGTCTGCTGGAACAGTTTGCCGATAAAATCCCGGCAGAGCTGAATGACGCCCTGCATGCGGAGGCCACGCCTGACGTTCGTCGCGCACAGGTTGCTGAACTGCGCCACGCGCTTCAGGGTGTTGAAGGGGCTGAACAACTGCTGACCGATGCTGACGCGCTGGTTGAAAAATCTATCTGGCTGATCGGTGGCGACGGATGGGCCTACGATATTGGTTTCGGTGGTCTTGATCACGTCCTGAGCCTCACCGAAAACGTTAACATTCTGGTGCTTGATACTCAGTGTTATTCCAACACCGGCGGACAGGCCTCGAAAGCAACGCCACTGGGTGCGGTCACGAAATTTGGTGAGCATGGCAAACGTAAGGCGCGTAAAGATTTGGGCGTCAGCATGATGATGTATGGACACGTCTACGTCGCGCAGATTTCGCTGGGCGCGCAGCTTAACCAGACGGTGAAAGCCATTCAGGAAGCGGAAGCGTATCCTGGCCCGTCGCTGATCATCGCCTACAGCCCGTGTGAGGAGCATGGCTACGATCTGGCGCTTAGCCACGACCAGATGCGTCAGCTTACCGCAACCGGCTTCTGGCCGCTGTACCGCTTTGACCCGCGCCGTGCCGATGAAGGAAAATTACCGCTGGCGCTGGATTCCCGTCCGCCTTCAGACGCCCTTGCCGAAACCTTAGTTCAGGAGCAGCGTTTCCGCAGGTTGAACGCTCAACAACCAGAAGTAGCAGAGCAGCTATGGAGGGACGCGGCAGCGGATCTTCAGAAGCGTTATGACTTCCTTGCACAGCTGGCGGGGAAAGCGGAAAAATCAACCAGCGAATAACCGTTATGCCCGGCTTGCCCGGGCATTTTTTTGCCATAAAAAAGCCCGATGCACGTGCACCGGGCTAATCCAAATGTTCGGTGAAAATTGCCTCAACGTTCTGAACAATATTCACGTGAATTATGGATGAAAAAATCTTAAAGGCATATAACGCCATGGAGAATACCTTCTTTACCACTTAATTAATAATTTTTATTTTGTATCGATTATAACGATTAATTCACGGCATCAATTGTTATTTCAAACGCATCATTTGCTTTAGATTTTACTCAACCCGTAACAATTATATTTTATTCATCAACCCTCTGTGTGATTTAGCATGGGACAGCTTTCCATCCCGGAAAGTTCACTAAGCAATAAAAAAATAACTGCAAAGGAATAATCAAAATGCAAAGAAAAGTACTGGCACTGATGATCCCCGCTTTGTTAATGGCTGGAGCCGCTCACGCAGCTGAAATTTATAATAAAGACGGCAATAAACTGGATCTGTATGGCAAAGTAGATGGTCTGCATTATTTCTCTGACGATGCGTCAAAAGATGGCGACCAAACCTATATGCGCCTGGGTTTCAAAGGTGAAACCCAAATCAACGACATGATGACCGGTTACGCGCAGTGGGAATACAACATTCAGGCAAACAACACCGAAGGCTCTGACAATCAGTCCTGGACGCGTCTGGCCTTCGCGGGTGTGAAGGTAGGCGACTACGGATCCTTCGATTACGGCCGTAACTATGGCGTCCTGTACGACGTAGAAGGCTGGACCGATATGCTGCCAGAATTTGGTGGCGACTCTTATACTTATGCCGATAACTTTATGACCGGTCGTGCAAACGGCGTGGCGACCTACCGTAACACCGACTTCTTTGGTCTGGTGCAGGGTCTGAACTTCGCGGTGCAGTATCAGGGTAATAATGAAGGTAATAACTGCGATGAGAATTTCTGCTCTACCAATGAAGGGACCAACAACGGTCGTGATACACGTCATGAAAATGGTGACGGTTACGGTATCTCCGCAACCTACGATTTCGGCATGGGCTTCAGCGCAGGCGCGGCATATGCTTCATCTGACCGTACTAACGATCAGGTAAATTACACTACTGGGGGCGGTGATACTGCGGATGCATGGACCGCAGGCCTCAAATACGATGCCAACAACATTTACCTGGCTGCAATGTATTCCGAAACCCGCAATATGACGCCGTACGGCGACAATGCAGATGCGGTTGCAAATAAAACCCAGAACTTTGAAGTGACCGCACAATATCAGTTTGACTTCGGCCTTCGTCCGGCTGTTTCCTATTTACAGTCCAAAGGTAAAGATCTGGGCAATGGACAGGACGATAAAGACCTGGTGAAATACGCTGACGTCGGTGCTACCTACTATTTCAACAAAAACATGTCCACCTATGTTGATTATAAAATCAACCTGCTGGATGAAGATGATTCATTCTACAAAAACAATGGCATCGGTACGGATGACATCGTAGCGTTAGGTCTGGTTTACCAGTTCTAATCCCGTTAGCCCGCAGCGATCTGCGGGCTAATTTTATCTCTGTTTCGCCTGTTCTTTGCGAAAAGAGAGATAGCCAATTACCCCGCTGTCGCCATCCATAGGGTGATTTATCCCATCCATTACCGCCACTTCCGGGAAGTCGAATGGCGTAACATTTTCCAGACAGGCGACATTCACACCATATTCATTGGGATTGGAACGTCGTTGATGGAACGTGTAAATACCGCAAACCGAGCAGAAGAAATGGCGCGCCGTGCCGGTGTTGAAACGGTACTCTGTGAGCGTGTCCGCGCCCTGCGTCACCTTAATACCCGTCAACGGCGCGGAAACCACTACTGCCCCGCGCATCCTGCAAAACGAGCAGCTACATCGCCGTGCGGTATTCAGGCCGTCCGTCAGCTCAACAGTAAATTTCACCGCCCCACAATGACACTGTGCATGACGAATTTCAGCCATCGCTTATACCCCTTTTCTCACTAACTCAGCCGCTTTTAAAAAGACCTCATCTTCGACACCATCCCCCTTCTGCCTGCCGAGCCTCACCAGCTCATCGACAATACTTTCACGGTTGATGATCTTCTGCGCTGAAACCAGCCCGATAACGGCGGCACCAATCGCCAGCCCAACTAATCCTGTCTGTTCGTCTTTATTTTTCATAGAAGCGCTCCCTTGTTCCCCTCAAAAGCGTAGCAGGAGAACTGTAAAACGTGCTGGAACGCGGGGAAGAGGTCGGTGCTTTATCTCACCTTCTCGTCCGGCAAAACAGGGGGTTCTGAGCGGGTATCGGAATATCGTGAATAGCGTTGCGCATAGCGAGGCCGTAATGGGTGTTAAAACCGCCTTCGTAAAGGCGGCTGGTCATTACTCTGGATCTTTATCGCCTGATTCAGGCGCTGAGCCAGGATCATCTTTCGGCTTTCTTCCATCCTTTCCCGGGTTATCCGGGCTGGGATTATAATCAGGATGGTCACCATTAACGGGTCGGTCAGTCATTTTCACCTCCGTTTTTACTGCGTAAGCTGTAAGTGTAGACAACCCGTTAGTCTTAACCAAACTTCTTTGAGGGGCTCATTTGTAAATCGTGCTGGCATTCGGCGCTGCAATCCGTACCATACACGACACACTTTCGCATGCTGGTTTTTACCGGTAGCCGCAAACCCGTCTTTTATCGCTAACCAGATGGGGCACGTAAATGCGCAGATGGTGTATGAAATCTATGCTACATGGATAGAAGAGATGAACACGAAGCTGACGCTTTGAAATCGTTTTCTCACCCTGTGCCCCATTTGAGATCTGAGTAACGAATAGATGCAACAAAATCAAGAGATTAACAAGAAAGAACAGTACAACCTGAATAAACTGCAAAAGCGACTGCGCCGTAACGTGGGCGAAGCCATTGCAGACTTCAACATGATTGAAGAAGGCGATCGCATCATGGTCTGCCTGTCGGGCGGTAAAGACAGCTACACCATGCTGGAGATCCTGCGCAATCTACAGCAAAGCGCACCGGTGAACTTTTCCCTGGTCGCGGTTAACCTCGATCAGAAACAGCCAGGATTCCCGGAGCATATCCTGCCGGAGTACCTTGAGAACCTGGGCGTTGAGTACAAAATCGTAGAAGAGAATACCTACGGCATTGTAAAAGAGAAGATCCCAGAGGGCAAAACGACCTGCTCGCTTTGCTCACGTTTGCGTCGCGGCATTCTGTACCGCACCGCAACCGAACTGGGCGCCACCAAGATTGCGCTGGGTCATCACCGGGACGACATTCTGCAAACGCTGTTTCTGAATATGTTCTACGGCGGCAAAATGAAGGGAATGCCACCGAAGCTGATGAGTGACGACGGCAAACACATCGTGATCCGCCCACTCGCCTACTGCCGCGAGAAAGACATTGAGCGTTTCTCTCAGGCCAAAGCCTTCCCCATCATTCCGTGCAATCTGTGCGGTTCACAGCCGAACCTGCAACGTCAGGTCATTGGCGACATGCTGCGTGACTGGGATAAACGCTATCCGGGCCGCATCGAAACCATGTTCAGCGCCATGCAGAACGTGGTGCCTTCGCACCTCGCCGATGTTGAACTGTTCGATTTCAAAGGGATTAACCACGGTTCAGAGGTGGTGAATGGCGGGGATCTGGCGTTTGACCGCGAAGAGATCCCGATGCAGCCTGCTGGCTGGCAGCCAGAGGAAGAGGATGCGCAATTCGATGAACTGCGCCTGAACGTGGTGGAAGTGAAATAACCTGACTGCGTCTCAGACAGTGCTTCTGAGACGCTTTTTTCCCTTACTTCAGCAGCCGAACGCGGCAGGTTTTCCCTTTAATCTTCCCGCCCTGCAACTGTTTCCAGGCCTTATGCGCAACCGACTGGCGAACCGCTACATAGACATGTGCAGGATGGACCGTGATCTTGCCAATATCTGCCCCGTCGAGACCAATATCCCCTGTTAACGCCCCCAGAACGTCACCGGGACGCATTTTGGCTTTTTTTCCGCCGTCGATGCACAGGGTGGCCATTTCCGCCGCCAGCGGAGCGATGCTGATATTACCGGGGGCATTCACCCAGTTGAGTTTCAGTTGCAGCATTTCCGCAAGAATATTAGCGCGCTGCGCCTCTTCAGGCGCGCAGAAGCTGATGGCGAGACCGCTGTTACCCGCACGCGCGGTACGCCCGATGCGGTGGACATGCACTTCCGGATCCCATGCCAGTTCGAAATTCACCACCAGTTCAAGCGATTTAATATCCAGGCCACGAGCCGCCACATCCGTTGCAACCAGCACGCGAGCGCTGCCGTTAGCGAAACGCACCAGCGTCTGATCGCGATCGCGCTGCTCCAGATCGCCATGCAGCGATAATGCGCTCTGTCCGGCATCATTCAGGGCATCGCACACCGCCTGACAATCTTTTTTGGTATTACAGAACACCACGCAGGACGCTGGCTGGTGTTGGCTAAGCAATTTTTGCAGCAGTGGAATTTTGCCCTGCTGCGACGTCTCGAAGAACTGCTGCTCAATCGCTGGCAATGCATCGACAGTATCGATTTCAATGGTCAGCGGGTTCTTCTGCACGCGCCCGCTGATCGCCGCAATCGCCTCTGGCCAGGTGGCAGAAAAAAGCAGCGTCTGACGCGTGGCTGGCGCAAAGCGGATCACTTCGTCAATCGCATCGCTGAAGCCCATATCCAGCATGCGGTCAGCTTCATCCATCACCAGCGTTTGCAGTGCATCGAGTGAAACGGTGCCTTTTTGCAGGTGATCAAGCAGACGGCCCGGCGTTGCCACAATGATATGCGGCGCGTGTTGAAGGGAATCGCGCTGCGCACCGAACGGTTGTCCGCCGCAGAGCGTTAAAATTTTAGTGTTAGGCAAAAAACGCGCCAGACGACGCAGCTCACCCGCGACCTGGTCGGCCAGCTCGCGCGTCGGGCAGAGTATCAGGGACTGGGTCTGAAACAGGGTTGCATCAATATGCTGCAACAGGCCGAGTCCAAATGCAGCCGTTTTTCCACTACCGGTTTTCGCCTGCACGCGCACATCCCGGCCTTCAAGGATAGCCGGCAGCGCGGCGGCCTGGACAGGGGTCATAGTGAGGTAACCCAACTCATTCAGGTTTGTCAGTTGGGCTTCAGGCAGAACGTTCAGCGTGGAAAAAGCGGTCACAATATACTCTCATGGTAATGATTGCAGTCAGATGGCGCGTATCCTCGCAGATCTCCGCTAACGATGCGACAATTTAATCGGTTCTTCGTCCGGTGGCGGATCCGGCATCGGCTGCGGACGCGGGATGGGATCGGGAATTGGGGTCGGATCGGTGGGCACCGGATCGGACTGCCATGTGTTCAGGCGTTGCAAGGCAAGTAGCATACTCATCTTTCCCTCCAGATTAGGGTGCTTACCCCTAAAGGGTAGACGCAGATAAACAGGAGGCAAAAAAAAGCCGACTATGAAGTCGGCGTCGTACGAATCAATTGTGCTATGCAGTAATTCAAAAAAAGGAAGTAAGACAATATGGAGCGCAACGCCCATCGCTTGACGTTGCATTCACCTGCGGGAGTCATATTGCACCTAACATGGTCTAAGTTTATTGACTTCGCTCAATTAAAATGTCGTTTTGAAGCAGTCGCAGCATTAGAAAATGCGTAAATTTACAGCCATTTACTACGATGCAACCACCATGCAACACCCCCAATCAAAACCACTAACATGACGCAAAACGTGGTGAAGCCATAGTGGTATTCACCGCCGGGGATCCCCCCAAGATTGACGCCAAACAACCCGGTTAAGAACGTACTTGGCAAAAAGACCATCGCCATCAGCGACATGGTATAGGTTCTCCTGGCTAATGACTCCTGCATTACCTGTGCTATCTCATCCGCCATGACCGCCGTTCTGGCGATACACGAATCAATTTCGTCCAGACCACGTCCCAGCCGGTCAGCAATATCCTGCATTCTGCGACGCTGATCGTCATTCATCCAGCTCATGCGTTCGCTGGCCAGTCTCGCATAGACGTCGCGCTGCGGGGTCATATAGCGGCGCATAACAATAAGCTGTTTTCGCAACAACGCCAGAAAACCACGTGGGGGAATTTGCTGATCGAGCAGGTTGTCTTCCAGATCGATGATTTTATCGTGGAGTTCTTCAATAAACTCGCTGGCATGATCGGTCAGCGCATCACATACATCCACCAGCCAGCTTCCGCAATTCGTAGGCCCCGTGCCCTCTTTCAGATCGTTAATGACGTCATCCAGCGCCAGCACTTTTCGCTGACGGGTGGAAACAATCAATCGTTCATTCATGTAGACACGCATTGCCACCAGCTGATCTGGACGCTCATCCGTACTGCCGTTTATGCAACGCAGTGTTATTAACGTCCCCTCACCCATCCGGCTGACGCGAGGTCTGAGACTTTCTCCCGCCAGCGCATCCCGAACGTTGTTGGGCAATAGCGGCGTGGACGCGAGCCACTCGGCGCTGTCCGGGTGCGTGTAGTTGAGGTGCAGCCAGCATGGGTGTTCGTTGTCGATGTGATCCTGATCTTCAAGCGGCCTTGCGCCCCCGCGCCCATCAAGTACCCATGCAAAAACCGCGTCAGGTACGTTAACTTCAGACCCTTTAATGCTCTCCACAGCGCCTCCACCGATTTATCTCTTTCGGTGTCAGTCTAGCTTTCGTCGAGGGTTAAGCAATAATTATGTGAGGCATCATCCTGAATATGCTCAGGAATTCACCACCCATTCGCGGCTTATTAACGCATTATCAGCCTGGTACTCGTTCTTCAGACGGAAATTACGTGTTCGTGTCTGAAGTTCAATCACCTGATTGCGCAGCACATCTGACGAACCGTTGAGTTCTTCAACCATCGACACATTGCTCTGTGTTACGCGTTCCAGCTCTGACAATGCCAGCGTGATTTGTGAAATCCCTTTTTCTTGTTCCGATGTTGAGGCGGAAATTTCATCCATCAGTCGGCTCACGTTGCCCGAGCCGGTAACGATGTCGTGCATGTTTTTTTCAGCTTCAGAGACTACGTTAACGCCCTGCGTCACGTTATGGCTGGTGACTTCAATCAATGACTTAATATTTTTTGCCGCTTCGGCGCTACGATGCGCCAGGCTTCTGACCTCACCGGCGACTACTGAAAATCCTTTTCCATGGTCGCCCGCTCTTGCCGCTTCAACGGCGGCGTTAAGCGCCAGAATATTGGTCTGAAAAGCGATACCGTCAATCAGCGAGATAATCTCTGTCATTTGCTGGGCGCAGTCGGTAATTGATTGCATATTGTTCGCGACCTGCCCCATTAACTCTCCGCCTTTACGCGCCTGCAACGTCGCGATATTCGCCTGTTCGCTGGCTAAACGGGTATTGTCGGCATTATTTTTTGTACTTGCAGCCATCTCTTCCATGCTGGCTGCCGTTTGCACCAGCGAAGCTGACTGCTGTTCTGTTTTAACGGAAAGCTGCGCGCTGCGTGAAGAAAGCTGATCTGACAGGGTCATCGCGGTTTGCGAGGAGGCGCGGATCTCACGGACCAGCGTTGCAATGTTGCTGGAGAGACTATTAATGCCCGGGATCAGTCGTCCCGCACAGTTGTTGCCGAATTCAGGGATCGACACGCCGAGATTGCCTGACGTCACTTCTTCAATACTTTTTTTCACAGTATTGATCGGCGTCACAAGATATTTTGTCATATACGCCCAGAGTAAAATTAAGGCGATACATTGTACGATAATGACTGCAATAAAAAGCGAAAAACTCCCTGAAAATAGCGCTATAACTCCATCACTTACCAAAAACACACATAAAAGGAAATAGACAATGAAGGTTCTGACACTAATATTTCTTAGCATAGTTTTTCCTACGACTTTATATTTTTGTGGGCTCTAAGGTTTATAGCATTGCCACAGTATTTTGTCCTCACGTTCGTCGTTGGTTTGTTGTTTTGCAGTTTGATTTGAGCAGTTTCGCTTAAGGCAGATAAAAAGCATGATATACGGTAAATATCCAGCTTGTAGTTTGGTTACCGCCCCCCCTTAAATATTAGCGCTTACCTATTTAAGAAGGAGTACCGTAGGGCAACATTGTTTAGTCATGCTTAATAAGTTAACGTAGTTAATATATATCAACTACGTTACCGTGACCTCCCACCAGGCTGGCTTACGTTCAGGCCAGACAGTCGACTGACTGGAAAAAATAGTCCTCCGTCATGAGAACATTCTCTTTAACACTTTGATGTCCGCGACGAATATACCAGCCTGTTTCAGGCGCCATGCTTAAATGGTATATCCTCTCCCCCGATATACTGCCGGGGGCATTAATGCACATTGTCATACACCCCTTCTCTGATCCCCTGATGATCTGTTCTGGCATAATGCTGACGCTGCGATCTCCATTTCGCAGAATGACAGTCGTGATGACATAACGACATATACTGCTACTGAGGCTGTAGCCGACCGTACTCAAATCGGTGATATGCTTATGGGATAACAAGACTTCAATACCAGAACCCTCAAACCAAACAATAATTTGCTGTGCAAGATCATCCATCCGCTGACAAAAAGCCCTGACTTCGGCTTCAGCCGTATTAATATGAATCGGTTTATTTACGTTATTCTGCTGCACTTTCTTAAAAAAACGCTCTCTTGCTGACATGTTAACTCCGTGTTTTTCGCCAGTCTTATTGTTCTTTTTTGTGCTTCAGCAGGGCGTAGCTGACAATCAACTGCTGAAGATGTTGTTCGACCTTGTTTTGCTGCGCTGCTGACCGGGGTTGCCCGGCAGGTAAAGTGGAAAGCAGACGAAGCTGCTCCTCAAGCGGTATGGTTTGGCTAAATGACTGCGACATGGCAAATACGTCTGATTTCAGTTCACTCACCGTCATGTACTTCCCTTTCTGTTCATCCAGTGCGTTCAGCTTGTTCGTCAACTGCTGCAACTGCGCCATACCCTGATGCCATCCATTCAGATCTAAATCTGCTAGCGCAGCGATACTCATCTGTTTCTGCCAATATTGCGCCAGGGGTTTGGCTTCTTCCGGCCACAGCGTCAGCGCCTGCTGCACCAGACGGTCGCCGAAGCTCACAGCCCAGTCTGGTTTCAACTGTAAAAGCTGCGCTAACAGCTGTTGTGTCCTGCCAATCCCCGGTTCCGGTGACGGTGACGTTTGTTGCAGCGCCTCTAATTGCCCTGTAGATAGCCCTTGAGGTAGAGGAGCCAGAGCCGCGGCTAGCTGCGCTTGTGCCGAATCTGGCGCATGCAACATCTGCCATCCTCCTGCGACGACACTGGCTGCCACCAGCATGGTCAACATACCAGCAGCAAATGGCTTCCAGGGTTTCATCGACACCGGAGGTTCTTTAACCACCTCAACGTTCAGCACCGGCTCGGGCTCAACCACATAAACCCATTTACTACGCTCAGTCGGTTCGACGAGGTGAATTTCCGTAGCACCCAATGCGTCACCGTGCAGACTCATGTCCGTATTTTCGCTGTTTTCCAGACGCACTGCTGCGTTCTGCATCATCGTGCGCAGAGCATCAAGCTGAGTAGCATGCTTGAGTTCCATACGCTGCAAGACGTCCCCCAAAGCGCTCAGATGCTCTTCAGACTGATACAGCTGCCCTAAGTCAGCGTACGTCAGCGATAGCGTTCGTACTACCTGTTGCAGGCGCTTGCTGAGTGCACTGAGGATTTCGATTCGCGCATGGACAGGCTGTGGCCAGAGGTTTCCCCACTGGCGGGCTACCAGTGCAGCAAGTAACGCAAGCCCCTCATTCATACCGTACAATCCGGCCAGATGCGTACGGGCGAGCGTATACCAGGCAGCCGTTTGTAGCTCCACACCGTTATGCCCGAACAGTGACAGACAGAGCGTTTCCGCGTGTTGCCAGTTCACATCCGGGCGTGCCGGATGGGTGAGCTTGTTCATTTCTTCGCGCAAGGCAGCGTAACCCGCAAGCGTGCGCGGATCCCCGCCGGTTCTAAGTTGGCGTTCAGAATTTATTGTCATAACTGTTTTAACCTGAGTAATAACTAGATGGCGGCACGTGCATCGAGGTATTGCTGTTGTTTCAGATGACGGATTAATACCCTGCCCTCCGGCATAAATTCCGTACCATATCGAACTAACCCGACCCCCTTCAGCTCCGCGTCAATGGCGTAGCGAAGCTCACCGGCCTGAATCTGTTCCTGCATCACCACGTTAATTCGATTCAGGCGCGGCTCATATTTCAGCAACACGGCCGACAGTGTGGTGATCAGCTGATGGGCGGTTCCGGGCATCCCCTGGAGGATTTTTGTCATATCCGGCATGCCGTAGTCTGGCAGGTGAGCCAGCGTACCAGCGCGGCAGTTGAGGATGCGCTGCATGTTATCGAGTACTGATAAAATCACCTGATTCTGTTCGCTGACCTGGTTGAGGTTCAGGCCACCTGAGAAATTGCCGCTCAGCATTTCATAAAGCGATGGCGTGTTGTGTCCCTGTGGCATCAGTCATCCTTCAATGGCTGTAACGTAAGGTGGTTATTCCCAGCCTCCAGAATGCGCGGCTTATCCGGATCGAGATCTTCACGTTTTAGAACCTGCTTCCAGGTATTGTTGACCAGGTCCGGGTGACGAAACAGGCCGACTACCGCGACAAACTGCGTTTCTTCTTCCATTGGCATATCAAGATTTGTATCACCGCCCGGTTTTACGACCACATCGCGGGTCGCCATCAGGTCGGTTTTCAGGATAGTTTCGCCATCTTTCAGCAGTTGCTGGTAAACCGTTTTATCGAAGATTTTACGGTCTTTCAGCTGATAGACACGAACTACCACCGGCTCGGAGAGTGAGTTACTTTCGCGGGAATCGGTGTTTAGCGCTTCACGCGCCGTGAAATCCAGGTGCAGCATCTTAATTTTTTTGTAGAACACGGCGTTAAATGCCGATTTGGTGCCATCGGTGATGCCCTGCGTCACCCCGCACCCCGTCAGGCTGAATGCCAGCAGAGCAGGCAGCAAGCTCGCATGTTTAATTGAACTTGTACGTAACACGTCGGTTTCCTTGTTGTGATATTGCCGGCTTCAGGCCGGTGTAATAGCCCAGTTCCGTCGTAAAGGTCGGTGGGATATCGTCTGTAAACTCCCCCTCATCAGCCCCCAGCACGCCGTTCATCCCGAGCCAGAAAGGGCCTTCACCAAGCGGCGGAACGGCAAGAAGTCGGGTCCGGGTGGTCAGGGTGAGTTTTGCCTTAAAACGCCAACCGAGCCAGACACGAATCATCACCATAAAGTCCTGATACAGCAGACCGTCCGGCTTCCAGCCCTGTGCCTCCTGTTCATTATCCGTCCTAAGCGCAACCAGCAGTTGGCTACCCGCATCCATCGCTTCGTCACCCAGTGGTGTGTTGCCGTCCAACAGAAAATCGTCATCACCGTAAAAGCCCAGTGGCTGACCAATTTCCACCGGCCGCAGGCAGTACGGGCTAACCTTAACGGTGGTTCCCGGGGCCAGCAAAGTCACCAGCGCCTGCATCCCCTCCTGCGTTTTGCCCGGTTGCTGTAGGACACCCAGCAAAGCCAGAAAACGGGATACCGGTGTGGCAATGTGGTCTGCTGTGCCGGGAATACCCAGCCCCACCAGGCCCAGCAGTGACTGCGAGATGCTGTCTGTACCACCGGGTTCAAAGGTGGCAGGATAAGAGTATTTACGCCAGATACGGTAAAACTGCGTCAGAATGCGATGGCTAAAGATATCCAGAAAACCCTGTAGTGCATAATGCCCTTCCCGACGCTGAGCGATGTCATCGAGATACGCCGTCGGCAAGGGTGAGTCGACACCGTACATTCCCATAAAGGTCGTGCGGATGAGTGGTGGCCGGCTGTCATCCTCCTCATCATATTCCACGGCTTTCATCTCACTGGCCGGAAATCCCATCCCCGGATGTGGGGCAAAGCGTACCGGATCATCCCCCGGGTGACTGGTCGAGCCCATCAGCGGCCTGCCCGGGTTACGCTTCTCCAGTAACTGGCATAAACGGTAAAAGTTAATGCGATGCAGGTCGGCTTCCAGCCGTGGGCTCAGCCGGGAATACGGCGATTGTGCTTCTCTTCCCATTCCAGGCGCTCTCCGGTAGGTTGCAGGATGATAATCAGTCGGTTAAACAGATAAATGTCGGTGTAGAGCGCAAAGAAACGACTCAGCATCTCGCCAAACAGGCAGATGTCACCGCGCCCGGCAAAGCCATGGCTGTCCAGGGTCACCTCAATCTGCACGCCGCGCACCAGGTAGCCCTGTTCAAAGCGTTCGGTTTCACTGTGCTTCACGTCAATGATGGCTTCCAGGCGGCGACGGTTCATCTCGCTGTCGGTCCATTCATACAGCGCCAGGGTACCGCGCAGCACGTCGGCATTATCCATCATCGACAGAAATCCGCTGCCAAGGTGACTCAGCACGCGCCAGTGGAAACGGTCCTGCGCCGGTGGGTAACAAGGTAGCGTCGGCGCGCACAGGTTGCGCACGGCAATGCTGACCGAAGTGGTTTTCATCACCGTATCAAGCACGGTGCTTTGCAGCGCACGTCGTGGCAGTTGACCGTTTGTGCCGGTGAGCGTCAGCGACAGGCTTTCGTCTTCCGGGACGGTATGATTATCAAATGCTTCGCCGCCAAGAATGAGCCAGGTGTTATGCAGGCCGGACGGACCGCGGCGCACGCGGGTGTGGTAGTAATATTCCGGTGCTTCATGACGCATCATTCCTCCCTTATGACGGAAGCTCGAAAACGGCACGTAGGTATGCTGACTCGACGACATCACCGAATCCACGGTATATATCTCGGTATGGCCATCCTGCACGCGCATCGGGCGCAGCATGTATTCGGTTTGCAGAGAATTGAGCGTCAGCGGATCGGATTCCAGCGGAAACAGGTTAATGACCGGCACGCAATTCAGGCGCAGGTGCTTTTCGGTAAAGCTGAAGTCATGCTCCCAGCGTTCCGCCAGCACCACGTCGATTTCAAACCAAGGAAGCTCAGAAGGAAAGATCACGGCCTCCAGCCCGCGCAGCCCCATGAACATAAATTTCTCGCGGAAGGTGAAGTACTCCAGCAGCAACTGGTAACCGCTAAAACTGCTGTCCCCCTTCGGCCACAGCCTGTCATCATCACCAAACCCCAGTGCGGTGAAATACCCGTCCATCGGCCTTCTGTCTACGTCACCTGGCATGCGCAGCCACAGACGCGCCGTATTCATGGTAAAAGCTTCATGCATAGCGCAGGCCAGCGGTGCGTCAGCATTGAAATAGAACGGGATCTGGCTGAGATCGACACGGCTCCAGTCAGCAAGATGGCTACAACTGAAGCGCAGGCTGATGACAGAGCGCCCGTCAGGATCAGTCGACAGGCGGGCATGCTCCAACGCCAGTGGCTGAAGGGTTATCTCTTTAGTTGTGGTGTAGCGACAACGCGTGCCTTTTTCACCGATCGGCCGCGAATTGACCTCGAAACCTCTGGCGATACGCATCGGTTCTTTCATCTCACGCCAGACAGGAGTGAACTCCACCACCGACATCGAGGGAATGGTGCGCAGGTAATGCGGCCACAACAGGCTGACCAGCCCTTCGGTCAGTTCCGGCAGGTCGTCGTCAAGCTTCTCGCGCAGACGGCCCATCAGGAAGGCAAAACCTTCGAACAGGCGCTCCACGTATGGGTCGCGCGCGCCCGCTTTATCGAGATTGAGCATTGCCGCCTGCTCGGGATGAGCACGGGCGAATTCCTCGCCGGCTTCAAGTAGGTAGCGCATTTCAGCGTCGTAATAACGCAGGGTTAAATCATCCATAAGAACCTGAATAAATGTGTTTTAAAGGTATGTCAGTCGCTTTACCCGCAAAGCACCGCACAGCCTGCCGGGTCAAGCGCAATCAGGCCCGCCAGAAGCTGGTCCATCTCTGGCTGAAGCCGTGACTTATCGGTTTCGCTGCGGGCGGCTTTCATGCGCAGCAGCCTGAGGCGGCGCGATTTCACTTCAAACAACAATGCTGGCGTCCATTGCGTGAGGGTGATGGCCTGTGCTGCACCGTCAAGCTCACCCAGCAGATGCAGAGCCAGCTCATTCTTACCCTTCTGCTCCGCCACACGTGCCATCAGCAGACGCAACAACCATTTGTCTTTTGTGGTGTCGGTGCCCGGGCGCGTTTGCAGCCAGTGGAGTGTGGCATCCAGACCATCCGTGTCAGCTTTCTCCAAAGCTTCCGGTTCAAGGGCCAGAATATCGTTGCCAGTTTCACTCAAGGCATTGACAGGCTCATCCCGCCAGTTGGACATCTCGTCCTGCACGCTCTGGTTTATCCAGTTCAGCGTGACCTCATCAGCAAAGGGTGTGCCGTCATTGAAGGCCAGCGTTTCAAGTCCGGGAAGGCGCCGCAGCAGCCCTTTCAGGTCAGCGATAATGATATCGGCCAGCACATCCTGGCCTGATTTAATCAGGGCCTGATGGATGTACCACTGCAAATCCAGCCAGAGATGATTGGCGCCACGCGAGAAAGTGCTGTCCGCTTGTTCAAGTATCTCCAGCCAGCTCTGTTGCAAATACAGCCGTTTGAGCATTGCCCGCTGGTCAGCCCGCGGCGGTTCGATGCGCGTTTTCCCTTCGGCATCCGGTGCCGGGATCGATCGCAGCGTGTCGTGACGCAGACTTTTCATCAGCCGGTGCGCGGCAAGCCAGCCATCAGGTTGCTCACGCAGATATCCCGTCAGGGTTCGGGCCTGAGCCAGCAAATCCTGACCGGACGTGATGCGGCTCAGTACTGGCGCGTCCTGCTCTGCCGCGTGAGATGTCCACTGCGCGCGTGTCTGACTGCTGGCGTTCTGGGGTATTACCGCATCCACGCCACCGGCTTTCATCAGGCGGGATCCCAGCGCGCTGTACAGAGCATTCAGATCTGGACGTGACGCTTCCGGCTCAGTTTCAAGACTGTCACGGATGAGCAGCAACGCACCGGTCGTACGCTGGGCATCGTCGCGTACCACTTCTGGCCAGAGCAACAGGCTGTCAAGTAGACGAGAGCCTGCGAGCCACTCCAGCGCCGGTTTACGGCTTCGCTCGCGCTGAGGATGGAGCTGTGTTCCATACTGGGTTAGTAATCCCGCCAGTAACTCAAGCCCTTCAGCAAACCCGGTTTCACCGTCCTGGTGCAAGCGCGCCCAACAATAGTAAGTAGCAACCCGGACATCTTTGGCCACAGTGATCAGCACCTTTTCAGCCAGCTGGCAAATCAGCCCGGTATCAATGCCGGAAAGTTTATTGACCTCCTCCCGGATACGCTGGAAATCATCGTCATAACCCGGGTCTTCTCCTGTAGGATTGATCTCACTGATAGGGGTAAGCCAGCTCTGCCAGCTTTCCATACGTGACTGCGCCTGCTGTCGCAGCAAGGTTTCATCCGCCTGGCAGGCAACAACCAGATTCTGCAAAGCGTCCATTATTCGACTCCGTCCATGTCACTGTTTTCTGTGTTGGTCATCAGCGCCTGCGCCATAGCCGCGCTGTCGACGCTGAATATTTGATCTGGCAGCGTAAAACCCCGGAGTGCCAGTAACGCCAGCGGCCCACTGCCCAGTTGTGAACGCAGTACCCACTGTAGGGTACGACCATCCGGGGCGGTAAAACTCATCATCCATTGACTGCGGTCAAGCTGCTCTCTCTTACTTTCATCCAGCCAGCGAATAAAGCCCCAGGTTCCGCTGTAATCACCAAACAGACGTGCACCCGCATTGACGGTGGTCCATGTCAGCATGGTTCCGGGCTTGTAGGTGTCACCAGGCCAGCGGAAGCTCTGCCAGTCTGCCATCTGGTTGAAGTAGTGCAGCTTTTGTCCATCAATAGTCAGTTGCGTTTCTACCACCTGCGGTACCGGACGCGCCTGTAGTTCAAAGCTGATGCCCTGACTGCCGTCGGTAAATAAGATATCCGATAGCTGGCTGAGCTGATTAATCGCCCGCAGGAAGGCTGGGTTAAAGCTCAGCCCCTGGCTATTAACCTTATCTGGCACCCACTGGCTGCCCTCCTTATGCAGCACGCCGCCGAGTTCCGTGGTCAGGAAGCGCTCAATGCGTCCGCTGTCCTTACGCACAAACTCAGCCAGCATTGGCAGAGAGGAATCACTCTTGCTGATCGCGAATGGGAAACGTCCGTCAAATGCCGTATGCCAGTTCGCCACCACGGAACGACTCCATTTGTCATTCAGGCTCGCTGCCGATGGCTGAAGCACAGTTTCCCAGGCCTGGGTCAGTGGTTGAACAAACATGGTGCTGCCAAAACCACTCCACTCTTCGCCCAGGCTTGCAGCAATCAGGCTGCCGTACTGCTGGGTGTCGGTCAGGTCCACGCTTTTACCCTGGAATACGGTCTGCGCCAGGCTCTGCATCATTTCCTGAGGGTCAGAGGCGCTGGCGACCTGTTGCAGACGCAGACGCACACGGGTGATACGGGTAAGATACGTTTGCAGGCTCAGTGAATTGTCAGCCGACATAACGTTGCTGCCTTTGTTTTTACCCATAAGTGTCAGCAACGGTCCAAAGGTTTCATCCAGTGGGCCCTGCGGGCCTGAGGCTGACTGGTCAATTACCGGTTTGTCCTTCCCGCCTACCAGGTCTTTAGCCGATTTGATGATGGAGTCCGACAGGCCTTCACTCTTCTGGCCGGTCTGCCCCTGCCAGGCGAGGGTGTTCATCAGGGCAATCAGCGGTGACTGACGAACATCACTCATCAGCGTCAGCTGGTCGGTGACGTCTGCAATATTGTTTGCCGGATTAAGTTGCAGGCTGTTGAGGAAGCTCAGCCAGCTACCGGCAAAGTCGGTGAAGTAGCGTTCCGTCAGACGTGCTTTCAGTGCTTCCGGCGACAGGTCTGAGGAAACGGTTTTCCGGCTGTCGCTCAGTACCCAGTCGATTTCATCGCGGCGGGAGTTTGCCGCTTTCTCAATGGCCTGCTGAATCCCTCCCTCCCAGGCCTGACGGGTGAACATGCCCGGCACCACCTCATCGGTGGTAAACAGGCGACGGGCATCGGTACCGCCAGTCATGTCCTCCAGAGACACATCGGCAAAGTTACGACGTACGGATTTGAGCATGTTCTCGTAAAGCGTACTTTCCGCGTTGCGCCGTCCAATTTGCTGCAACAGCACCTGGCGGCTCTGGCTGACCAGTTGCGCATCCGGTGTGGTTTTCCACTGTGGCTGCGCTGGCAGTTCGGTGATGTAGAAAGCCCACAAATCCGGTGACAGGCTTTGCCACAGGCCAGCTGAGATGCCTAAACGCGTCGGCTGCACGGTTTTCATGGTTTGCGCGTAGAATGCACCATCAGCTTTATCCGGACGGGACATCATCAGCCAGGCTTTCAGCTGGTCATAACCCGGTTTCGCCATCTGTGTCCGCTGGTCGCTGTTGGGTGCCGAATTGACCAGCGCAATGAGCTTCTGCTTAAGCGCTTCATTTGCCGGGTCACGTATCAGACGGTTGTTCGCCACTCCGTACCAGGGCAGCATTGCGTCAAGCAACTGCTGATCATGGTCCAGACCAAAGCGCTGATACCATGGCGCGCCGTCCTGAATATGGTGCAGCAGGCGACCGGCATCATTACGCAGAGCATGCAGGGCCGTCAGTTGGTAATCCGATACAGAAGGGTGCTCCACCAGAGCATGAGCCTGCTGTGCAACAGAAACTATTTGTGACCGGTTGACCGCAAACGACAGCAGCGTCCCTGCCCCCCAGACACTGATGATGGCCATCAGTGCCCAGGCCAGCGCTCGTTCCCACGGCATACCGACACGACGGCCACGTACGCGGGTGCAGTCGTCGACAATACCCTGCCAGGTTGCTGGCAGAGTCAGGGCATGACGCTGTGATCCATAATTCTCAGCGTCGGCTGTTCCCGCTGACATTTCGGCAGGTTTCTTCTCCGACAGGCTGAACATCAGACCACGCAGCGGGACGCGCTGCTGAGAAACAAAGAGCCATGGCTGCAACTGCTGAGCCCAGCGGGCAATAGCACCGTCGTTCAGGTGCTGGCTCAGGCGCAGCAGGAAGTCGTGGCTGCTGTTTTCCGCGACCTGACTCATCCCCTGCGCCCGCAGGGCTGGCAGCATCAGTTCCAGCTGGCGGATTACATCGTCTTCTTTTGCGCGTGGTGGAAAGCTTGCACCTACCGCCTGCTCAGGACGCGTACCCTGCGACCAGTGACTGCTGCACAGTTGCCACAGCCAGACCGGAGCGGAATAACGCAGCAGTTCGCTGATTTTTTCCAGGCCGCGTAAATCGCTGTCGCTGATATGTGGGGTCAGCTTAGGCGACTCAGGCAGTACACGGATAATCCCGTCCAGCGGGCGCCCGCGGCGTAGTTTACGCAGCGCGGTGTATTTTTCGCGGTCAGGCTCCGATGCCAGGTTGCCGCCGTAAATCAGCACGGTGCGGTTGCCTTCAAGCCACTGCTGCTGTTGCAGGCCAGGTACCAGTTGCTCAATCGCGGCTTCATCGCCGGTGATCAACAGCAGGCGGATCTTGTTTTGCCACAAGAAGCTATAGCGTCGGCGTAAATGAGCTTTTACAGGATCCTTTTTACTGGACTTTTTATAGTTATTAAGAACATTAGCTGTGACGGACTTCCCTCCCGCGATATGCTGAAAGCGATACTCTTTTTGATGGAACCACACACCGAAGTTCATCAACATCAGGAACACAGAAATTAAAAACATGCATAAGAACCAAAGGCTCACTTTTTCTTTTGAGGATACCCATCCAAAGATATCCCCATAGTAGTAACATCCTATAAAAGTCAGCACACCAAAGATAATGAGACAGGATACAAGGCCAATCACTCTCCATTTTGCCGAGGTGTTCAATTTAATGCTCCTTGCGATTATCAAATGGCTTAATGACATTTAAAAGGTATTCATCACCAACGCCAGTGACCATTAAAACCGGCTCATTATTTTTTTCTGATATGAAAAGGGCCAGAGTAAACACCAACCAAAAATGGTGCTCATTTAAATTACCCAGCATCAAATTTAAATGCATTATCTCACACTCCCATTCAACATTCATAGATAAAGATGAGAGTCTTAATATCTCCGAAACTTCTGAAGCTTCCTCTGCACTCATATTGCTAAAAAGTACTCTTGTCGTTTTAAGAATATCTGACTGGTAAGTCATCATGTGGATGACCTCTTGTTTGGTGAGATTTTTGTTGCATACCATTGGTCGCAAAGCCACACCATTATTGTTTTTTTCAGGGAGTTGTTCTCGATGAGTCACCAGCAATATTGAAGCGAACTCTGTTGAGTCAGGGGGGTATTTTACAAAAGTTTCAATGTTTGCAGATATTATTATTGACACCCGATTTTTTGAGATGTTGGATAATGTATCAAATCCCTGTCCTAATGCTTTACTCCAACAGTAATAATTACGCAAGCAATTTTCATCAAACCCGATCGCAGCCCAACACTCTTGAAATATTGAGAAAGTAATATAATTACTATCATAGGTAAATATAATATCAAATATACATGATTCACTCAACCGTAACAGCCTTGTTCTGACAGACGACAACAGTTCGTAAATCAGTTGTTCTTCAGTATATAAATCATCGTTATGGCCCCGTAGTTTCAATCGCTGGTTATTATATATTTCAACCGAATGAGACATTGCTATATCGGTTTGCGATATTGCAGAAGGGAGAAATAGTTTATAAGCGGAAACATAAAACTTTTTACTTGCCCATTCAGTCCAGTCTTTCCTGACCAATGCTGCTTCGCGCTCTCTTGCTTCGAATGCCGACAAACACAAACCATGGTAATAGATTCTAACGGAAATTATGACAGAAAAAGCTAGGGGCACCGAAAAAAACAACAGGGTAAGCAATTTCAAAAGCTCATCATCTTCAGCAGGCAAAATAATTTTAGCCCCAACCCAACTAACCACCACAATCAACAAAATACTTATGAAAGAAAAAAACCATTTACTCCATTTAATTCCAGGAATCTTATCGACTGGAGGGATTATTTGCACAGGCCAATTCATATCATTCTCCATCATTGTTAACAGCACATTTTCTTTAAGAGAAAAAACTTCTTAACATGCCATACTGTCAATTATGGATTTAATATCTGAGTATGACTGAAGGTCTTTACTGCGATTACTAAATAAGATCTTCTTAAATACCTCATCCTGATAAAATAGCCGCTGCGCGCTCAACACATCAAGCCCAAAATCAATAACATCCTTATCGGATGTTGAGAAAGTTGAATAATAATAATCCAGCGCAGGATGCAATAATCCCATAACATCACGCTCACTAAATTTATGCGGCATTCTCATTTTCCGATATGCTCGCAAAATATAATTAACAACTAAAATTCGGCCCATTTCTAATGCATTTTGCTCTGTTAATCCAAGTGAGTAGTTTAATTTTTTTTTGCATTTACCATCACCATTCACCACCTGAGCTATTCCGCCTCCATCAATATAAGACCATGTATTAATATTGCTTAATAGCTGTTGTTTTTGCCATTTATCTAGCGTATACATTAACAAACCAAATACTGATGGGTCGTAATAGCGAAGTAATATATTACCAACTGATTGAATCGACTGTACGGCGGACAAAGCGACCTGTTCAGCAAGCTGCTCCCCAGTTAAATCCGTCGAAATCCACGCACAGACGCTGCGCCCTTCCCCGGACTCAAGTTTTTCTATTTTCAACTCATTCAATGAATGGTAAATACTATTCTTAAACAATTGACCATCTCTCTCGCTGGAGGCACTAAGAGGGAAAAGGTAAAGTGGTAAAGCCCCCTGAAGTTCTTCCTGGCGGAATGTAACAGGATAAGATTTATATTCTCTAAGAATACCGGGCAAAAAAAGTTCTGAATGATACTGTTCTAAAGATGCATCTATCAGCAGAAAACATTTCCCATTTTTCCCAAAAGCAGCATTGGTAAATTCTTCATGTATATCGTTAAAAAATTTATCATCCATAATCAACCCTGCCAGAATAATATTAGAAACACATTTCAATTAATTTGTATTTATGATTTTCATAAAACATCATTATCTTATTCAGATTTAGCCGCTCCCTCTCTCAGTAGAGATAGCAATTTCCTCCTGAGTAGGTAAATTTCAAAATTGGGCATGCTGGCTTACCTCGTTTCCTGTCGAGGGTAACCAAAATAACACTGTCTTTTTCTGTCTAGTAGTAAAACCAGCCTTCATCTGAATAAATGAATTTCCCACTGGGACAGGCAGGCTTACTTTTATCACCCGGCTCATGCCACTTCCCATTGTCTTTTAGTTGTTGCTCACGTTTTTTTGTCACCTTATTGAGGTTTACTGTTCTAATATTTTTCACACCCAGCAGATGAAATATCTCCTCCGCCAGTTTGCAGCGTGTTGGAGCACAGGCTTTATAAGCAAAGAATGCAATTAATCCTGAAAGACCCACTCCCCCCAACAATGCTATAACATACAACCAAAAGTATGTGGTGATAAATGACTCAAGGCCCTTCCAGGTATCTTCAATCACTTCACTCAGAACTCCCGCAAAAAGCACCGAGAAGAAAAAAACCCCCGTGAGAATAAACATGTTTTTAATCCGCCACAGCATATGCGCAATATGCCCCATATCACATTTCGGACATACAGACACTATCCGCTCTTCCGGTAACGCAATGGCATAGACTTCATAATGATCATGCTGCCACTCAACAATCATGTCCACATTATCGCCAGTCTGAAGTCGGGTGATGCCCACCCAGCCGCGAAATGGTCTGCCATTAATATCTCCCTGCACATATTCCGCCGAATCATTTGATGATTCGCTCTCAGCCATAATGGCAGCCCCGACGCCAGGACTCCCTGCGACTATCGCGGCGGCGGCGGCAGCTCCGCGCTGGCCATCTGATATCTCCGGCAACGTGCTGGTCCGGTAGGCATCTGCATCAAAATACTCCCGAAAATAATCGCTACGGAAAGACTGCAGTTTCCCTGATATTTTCTCCAGAGGACCATAAGGCGGCAATACCGGCGGCGGCGGAAGCTCACGTGTCCACGGCCTGCCGTTCATCACCTCAATCTCTCGCTTTGTACGCAGGTCTGCTAATTTTCCTGGCTTAACAAAACGGGAACATATCTGATATTGCTCTTCTGAATTCATGAAATATCCTTTATCGCCCCTTCTAGGGCTTTATTCTGGTCTGCCACACTGCGGTTGAACGGTGCTGTTCCAGATACGCATTTCCTGCACCATATCTGAAGCTCGTCGTCCGATATCCAGGTCACAACCACCTGTAACAAAGTTATCGCCACCATCACTGCCCAGGCCAGCAAAATCGCCAGAGATCTGACTCCAAAATATATTTCCACCGTTTATTTTTCAGCAATTAATTCCACACCAGAAGCATTCCACGACTAATAACACTAGCGAAAGTAGCTTGTTTCACTGCCGATTTAGTAGTAAAACCAGCCTTCATCTGAATAAATGAATCTCCCGCTGGGACAGGCAGGTTTGCTTTTATCACCCGGCTCATACCACTTCCCATTATCTTTTAGTTGTTGCTCACGTTTTTTTGTTATTTTATTGAGATTGATTGTTGCAACACGCCTCATCCGCAGCAACTGAAATATCTCCTCCGCCAGTTTGCAGCGTGTTGGCGCACAGGCTTTATATGCAAAGAATGCAATCAACCCCGAAATTACAGAGGACACCACAAAAGCCATTACCAGGAAAAGATAAAACCTCTCAAATAAAGAGACACCATTTGGATTTCCTTTTGAGATAGAGATAAATACACATACAGAAACAAAAGCCACCATCAATATGGTGATTAGAATGAACATATTTTTAATGCGCCACAGCATATGCGCAATATGCCCCATATCACATTTCGGACATACTGACACTATCCGCTCTTCCGGTAACGCAATGGCATAGACCTCATAATGGTCATGCTGCCACTCAACAATCATGTCCACATCATCGCCAGTCTGAAGCCGGGTGACACCCACCCAGCCGCGAAACGGCTGGCCATTAATCATCCCCTGCACATATTCCGCCGAATCATTCGAAGACTCGCTTTCAGCCATCATTACAGCCCCGACACCCGGGCTCCCTGCAACTATCGCTGCAGCGGCGGCAGCTCCGCGCTGGCCATCTGATATCTCCGGCAACGTGCTGGTCCGGTAGGCAACTGCATCAAAATACTCCCGAAAATATTCGCTACGGAAAGACTGCAGTTTCCCTGATATTTTCTCCAGAGGACCATAAGGCGGCAATACCGGCGGCGGCGGAAGCTCACGTGTCCACGGCCTGCCGTTCATCATCTCAATCTCTCGCTTTGTACGCAGGTCTGCTAATTTTTCTGGCTCAACAAAACGGGAGCATATCTGATGCTGCTCTTTTGAATTCATGAAATATCCTTTATCGCCCCTTCCAAGGCTTTATTCTGGTCTGCCACACTGCGGTTGAACGGTGCTGTTCCAAATACACATTTCCTGCACCATATCTGAAGCTCATCGTCCGATATCCAGGTCACAACCACCTGTAACAAAGTTATCGCTACCATCACTTCCCAGGTCATCAGTACTGCAAGTATTCGGATCCCTAAAATTTCCCAAGCCAAAAAACCTGTAATTTTCCCAGCTACTTTTTTAACTATCGGTTGACTAAACTGTTCCAGCAGAAGACCGACTGATTTTGTGACTGCCAGGACATCAACTGTTGTTTTAATAAGCAATACAGAGGAAAGTAAAAAACGATTGCTTTGCAACTCTTCGTAAGTACTTGCACCATCAGCAAACACCGAAATTAAAGACGCAGTTCCACCCGCTGCCGCCCCAACCCCCTTGACCCAGGCCACCGTAAGCTCACGCGCTTCCAGACCTTTTTCTATTGCCGGCAAAATAACCGACGTCCCCTGACTCACCATCGCCAGCCCGCTGGCCAGCAGGCTCGCCAGCGGCTTCTTCTCATCCCTTACCTGTCCGCACAGGTAGATAAAATCCATCGCATTCAGCACCAGCAACAGACTGTTTATTCCCGCCAGCCGATATTCGGCCTTGCCCTTTTCTGATGCAAAGTGCTCTTCCAGCCTGCTGCTCATTCTCTGTTTAAGCTCGGCGACTTCATTCCCGCTCGCCATAAAACGTCCGCTGCGCCGTATACCTTCCAGCACCGTCTGACGTAACTCCGGGGCATCTTTCAGATACGCATTCACTAACGAGTGAACTTTTTCTGAAGGTATTCCCGCCCTTATCATAAATATCAGCCTGAACGCCGTGGTCGCAAGCTTCTCGCCTGCCTTATCCACCCGCAGAATGCGGCTTACCCTGTCTCCCACCGTGACGATAAACGCATCCGTGTTGAAGAGCTGTACTTCCAGTTTGCTGGCATTTTCCCGCAGCCCCTTCACGACAGTGTTCATCGATTTCTGGTAATACCCCTCCAGCTTTTTCATATTGCTGACCTGCTGCATCAGGGCTGCCGTCATGGCGGTCGCCGTCAGAGGCGTCACGTCCTCGTCCTTTTTCCCTTTCACCGTCGCCAGATACGGCTCCAGTTCACTGATTAGCTGCGGGTTATTGGCCGCCACATGCCGCCACAGCAGATTCCCGCGATTTTTAGTGCTGTACTCATTCCACCAGCCGTCTATCTTTGCCGCCCCTGCCGGACAGCTGTTAATCCCGTGCATGGCCATCCCCACCGCTGACTGGTAGAACAGCCCTGCCCGCTGTGCCTCGCATTGGAAATCATCCAGCGTTGCCAGCAGTACCGGTGCACTGAGCCAGTTCACCACGCTGACGATACGCTTCTGGAAGATAGCATTAACCGAATCAACCAGGCTCGTGTAGCAGGTATCAAAGTTCGCCTGTCGGGTTGCGTTGAGCTTTTTCTGATAGGGAGCCCAGCTCCGGGCCCGGACTCCACTGAAATCCTGCGAGGGTTCAGGCAGATTTAACGCCAGTTCCTTATCGACCTGAGCCTGTATCGCGGCAACCCGTCGCTGGTGAGCAGCCAGCGGTTCGGGTGGACTCATCAGCACACTCTCCGGGTATAATGCCGTCACGTTCTGCGCATGCCAATTTCTCACTAACCTGTCATCAGCCCTGATTTGTGCCAGCACATCAGGCTTACCCTGATACCTTTTCTCAAGCGCCTGCAGACGCGAATCCAGATATTCGTCTGTCAGCATGGGACCATCAGTTCTTCGTCTCCGCATCGCGTCCTCCAGATATTCGGCATTGCTTTCCAGCAGCGTTCTGACTGCATCGAGGTTTGTTTTGGTGGCGAACTCAAGCTCACGCTCCTGCAGGAACTGCGCCTGGCGCCCCAGCACATCCTGGCTCCAGCCGTTAAGCTCATGAACAATCCCCACCGGATCCCAGAGTGGAAGCAGCAACGGCGTCATCCCCTCACTTCGGTTTTCCATGGCCGTGACCGTCGCGGCTGCCATGCCACTGCGGTTTTTTGCCCACGGATACAGACTGGACTGCAGTTTCACCACATCATTATTGACCCGCCAGGGATCATCCACTGTCGGATCCCAGAGTGACGATGCACGGCTGATGTTTACCACTTTCGCCTCATCCGGACCAGGCAGAAGACCAGAAACAGAAGGCACCTGATAGTCCAGTACCTGATTCAGGCTTGCCCCGGTAACGTCGGTCCCTGTTTTTGTGCGCTGAGCTCCCGCCACCGAAGGCATCACTTTCTGCATTCTCTCAGTGCGATCTTCTGGCCTGGTGCGATACCGATCGAGCGTTTCCTGCTCCCACGGATACTGACTGAACGCAAACCACACATTGCCGCACTTATCCGGGGATTCAATGCTCATGAACTCGACGTTTTGCGCGATATGCTCGCCCGTTTCGCACAGCGCTTTATCCACCGGTACAGGATTAGACGCCACCTGTTGCAGCCACAGTGAGCCGTCTGGCGCAACGCTGTAGCACTGCCAGTAATTGATGCCCTGTTTTCCTTTTTCATAAAAAACGTAAAGGTAGCCCTGGCGAAGCGCGCGGAGTGTGTACTTTTCATTACTGGCGAGCGTTACCCCTGTGATGTGCGGATCATTCGCCCATCCCGGTAAACTGGCATTAATATTTTCTGGCACAACAGCATAGCGCACGGGCAGTACTGTCAGGCCTTTCGTTGTGCATAACCCCTGGCATGCCATATTCACATCCTTTTTTTAATTAAGCCTGTAAATAAAAAATTCTTATTTAGCCAGTGAAAAAATTAGAGCCTGCGATCACTTTATGGCCGGGACATAGACAAAGCACACGGTCCTGATCCTGTACCAGAAGTATGCCATTACTGACGATACCAACTGCAGTGGCCAGGATGGGAAATGTTCCCTTACAGACAGTACAGATGGCTTTGTCATTATTTTGTGCCACCTGTTTTCCATCACTAAAATAATTCGCAGTTGCAGAAATTATTTTCCCATTACTCGTCCTGTCACCTAAAACGGCTAATTTTGTAGTCATCTTTTTCCTCAAGTATTAGCTAAGCATCACCACAGCCCCTTGCTGTTGGGCTGCAGAAATTACCCCAGGTTTGCAGCCAGAAGGTAGCGAAAGCGTTGAATTTAACGTCGCCGCAGACTGCTGTTGAACCGCAATACATTTCAACGTGACGTTTTTGCCAGTACCAACTTCAACCCCCGCATCACTTAACCGTATAAATGTCCCCCCACAAACCAAAAGGATTTCTTTTTTGGCTGATATGACAACGCTGTTGTCTGAACTGGCGACCGAAAGCTTTTCTTTAGCAAATAAATTCAGCGCGTCCGACTGTGCCTGAATATCTACTTTGCCCTCCGAGGCATACATTTTTATTCCCAGTTTGTGTGCAAATAAGCTCAGAATATCGCCCACCGCCAGAGTTAATTTTTTGGCAATGCTAATGTCTGCATGTTGACCAGCAGTAACAATTAGATTTTCCCCCGCCGAAACTTGTACGCTCGCGGGGGTGACCTGCGCAATTCCTGAAGGGGCAGACAGAAGTAATGCTTGCTGCTTAAGATCGCTAAGCGTCTGATTCATAAATGTTGTTTGTTTCTCAAGATCGGCTAATTCCGCCTGGGCTGCTTGAGCAGCGTGACGTAATCCAGAAGTCACCTCTCTGGCAGCGTCAAGTTCTTTGAGCGCAGCTTGCATTTCACGCTGCAGTCCTTGCGCTTTCGCCTGCCCGTCCGCCGAGATGAATAGTCCTTTCTGCGCCCGGATGGCACCCCAGCTGTCGGTTCTGAGTTCAAACCCCTCACCGCGCTGCTGTTTCTCGCTGTCGACCAGATGGCCGAGATTCAGCTGGCTCTTGCCGCCGTACTCTGTGCTGACCTTGATGTGCTCTTTTCCGCGCTCGTCGTCGAGGCGGATTTTGTTGTTCGCCGGGGTCCGCAGGACGTTGCGTTTGTAGTTCCGGATGGTAACGTGGTCGCCGTGCGCCGAGTCGTGCAGCACACCGGCAATGTACGGCCGGTCCGGGTTGCCGTCCTCAAAACCAATCGCCACCTCGGTGCCTGCCAGCAGCGGCAGGTGCAGGCCGTAGGTGTCCCCCGCATACGGGCGGGACTGACGGACCCACAGGCTCTCGAACCCGGTTTCCCAGTTCTCACGGTCAAACAGCATATTGACGCGGTAGCGACCGTCCTTGTCGATATGCCCGTAGGTGTCATTTTCGGTGGTGCTGGTGACGCGGGCCGGTAAGGTGCCGGCCATTACCGGGCGGCTGCCGGGTTCCGGGCGAAAGCAAAAGTCCGCGCTGTCCGGGATGCCGTCAAACCTGACGCAAAAGTCTGCATCACGCCGGGCATGGCTGTGCATCGCCGTGACCACCACGCCCTGGGTAAACACCTCCGCCACTTCGTACCCGCCGGTGACTTTCAGCCGCATACCCGGTGAAAGGGCCGGGCAGCTGGTGAAGGCAACGGTCTGCGTCTGGCCATTCAGGTAGCGTTCGTGACGGATGCGGGCGTAAAACGCCCCGGACTCCGCTGCCGGGTTGCGGTCATACGCGCTGCCCGGCGTCAGGTAGTTATCCGCCCAGTGGTAGGCATCACCGTACGTGGTGACATCCCCGCCGGTCGCGTCAACCCGGGTGTTCATGTCCTGCGTGGCCTGACGGTAGTTGTAGTCCCGGGTGCTGACCTGCTTCTGCACCACATTGTGATGGCATCCCATTCCCCAGACTGAATCCACGCCTTTTGAATGCTGGCCCGATGGCGGTACAGACGGCAGCGTCAGGCCTTTCTCATACCCCTGCTGGCTGTCGTAAAACTCCACCACGTCAATGCTGAGGCGCGTGTCGGTGGTGAAGCGGAACCATATACCGACCTCGCCCAGCAGGCGGGTGATAAAGTGCAGGTCGTCCTCAGCGTACTGCATCACCTGTTCACGACGCGGGTATTCTTTTGAGAGTGAGAACAGAAAATCCTGACCGCGCATGCCGTGACGTTCGCGCAGGATTTTTTCCACGATTTGCGGAACCGACATGTCCTGGTAAATCGCGTTCTGGTGCGAGCGGTCGAGCAGCGCCAGACGCGGCTCAAGCGTCAGGGCGTAGCGGGTTTCATCTTTTGACGTGCTGAGGCGTTCAAAACCGGTCACCACGCCCTGAATCACCCGTACCGGCTGCTGTATTTTGATACCGTAACCCTGGTCTACCGGGGCCTGAAGCGTCAGGGAAGCCGCTTTCATCAGCATCATCTCTTTGCTGATGGCATGATCCGCGCTGGTGAATTCAGTACGGTAGCTGAACGGCGTGCTCAGGGCTTCATCGCCCTCAAATGCCAGCACATCAAGCCCTGCATCGCAGCCCTTCACCGAAAGCAGGTGATGGCTGTGGCTGAATCGTAAGGGAAGATTACTGCTCATGCATGCTCACCTTCTGTCCGGTCAAACTCGAGCACTATGCCCTCTTCCTCATCCCAGCCAAGCGTCAGGGTATGCGGCTTCTTTCCCGCCGCCATCTGGCTCAGCAGCTGCTGGCTCAGGACCGGCAAAATCTGCTGGTTCAGCAGGCTGTCAACATTGCGAGCCCCGGTGTCCGGCAGCAGGCAGGCATCGGTCAGCGCGTCGTACAGGCTTTCGCTGATATGGGTAGTTATTCCGTAGTGACGGTTGAGGCGTCTGCTCACCTGATTCAGCTTCATCCCCACAATGGTACGCATCGCTGCCTGTGCCAGCGGACGGTAAATCACCGTCTGGAAGCGCGCCAGCAGCGCGGGCTGGAAGTGGTCCCGCAGGACAGGACGCAGCAGTTCATGCAGGTCCGGCTCTGTCGCCTCCGGTTGTTCCTCCAGCATCTGCATGATGAGGTCGCTGCCGAGGTTCGAGGTCATCAGAATCACCGTGTTACGGAAGTCAATTTCCCGCCCCTCGCCGTCGCGCATGAAGCCCCGGTCAAACACCTGGTAGAACAGGTTCATCACGTCCCGGTGTGCCTTTTCCACTTCATCCAGCAACACCACGCTGTACGGGCGCTTACGGACGGCTTCGGTCAGAATGCCGCCCTGACCGTAACCCACGTAGCCCGGCGGTGAGCCCTTGAGCTGCGAGACGGTGTGTGGCTCCTGGTATTCCGAGAGGTTGATAGTAATAAGGGACTTCTCGCCGCCGAACAGTTCATCGGCCAGCGCCAGGGCGGTTTCGGTCTTGCCGGTGCCGCTCGGGCCCACAAGCAGGAACACGCCCTGCGGGCCGTTCTCCGGCGCCAGACCGGTTTTGCTGGCGCGCAGGCGCTGCGCAATGGCATTCAGTGCGCTGTCCTGGCCGACAACGCGTTTCGCCAGACTGTGCTCAAGACTCAGCAGTTCCGTCTGCTCGTCCTTCATCAGGGAAGAGAGCGGTACGCCCGTCCAGTCGGCGATAACGGTGGCGACGGTACGCGCGTCCACATCCAGCCCCAGCAGCGGGGTATTCTGCTGCACGGCAGTAAGCTGCATCTGAAGGTCCGCAATTTCCCCCTGACGCGAGATATCCGTGCGGCAGGCAAGCAGTTCTTCCGTGAGTTTCAGCTCCTGGCCGTACCGGGTTTCCCGTTCATCGAGCTGCAAAATGATGCCGACTTCTTCCTCTCCGATGGCGGCCAGACGTTCGCCATGGGCGGTATTGCCCACCGCGATATCCTCCAGCAGCGCCTGTTTCTCCATGGCAAGTGCCGTGAGCTGCGCCTTCATGCGGGTCAGCGGCTCCGGCACCGTATCGAGGCTCATGCGGACACGGGCCGACGCGGTGTCCAGCAGGTCAACCGCCTTGTCCGGCAGCTGGCGTCCGGTCAGATAGCGTCTGGAGAGCGTGACGGCGGCTTTAACCGCCTCATCGGTAATATGCACGCCATGGTGCTGCGCGTAACGTGGCTTGAGTCCCCGCAGCATCAGGCACGCGGTGTCGTCGTCCGGTTCGTCCACCTTCACCATCTGGAAACGACGCTCCAGCGCGGCGTCGCGCTCAAAGTACTGCTTGTATTCGCTCCAGGTGGTGGCGGCGATGGTTCTGAGCTCACCGCGGGCCAGTGCCGGTTTCAGCAGGTTGGCCGCATCGGCGCCCCCCGCCTGGTTGCCCGCACCGATAATGGTGTGCGCCTCGTCAATGAAGAGCAGAACCGGCAGGGGTGACTGCTGCACCGCGTCGATGATGTTTTTCAGGCGCTGTTCAAACTCACCCTTCACGCCTGCACCCGCCTGTAACAGGCCGAGGTCAAGGGTGCGTACCGAGACCGGCTTCAGCGCGTCCGGCACATTGCCTTCGGCGATGCGCAGCGCCAGTCCTTCAACCAGGGCGGTCTTGCCGACGCCCGGTTCGCCGACCAGAATCGGGTTGTTCTTGCGGCGCCGGGAAAGAATGTCCACCATCTGGCGGATTTCATTGTCGCGGCCATAGACCGGGTCGATTCTGCCCTCACGGGCGCGGGCGGTGACGTCGAGGGTGAACCTGTCCAGCGCATTCTGTAACGCCGGGTTCAGCTCTCCTTTTATATCCGCATTCACCGGACGGCCGACAAACTCCACCTCATCGCCCTGCGTAAGCTCCGCTTCCTGCTGCACCTCCGGGCGTTCATCCGACTGCGCATCCAGAAGCCCCCGCAGGCGCTCAAGCTGGCTCTGCGCCAGCGTCAGCAGCGGCCACAGGCCGTCGCAGCGCACCAGTTTCGGTTTGTCCACCAGGGCCATCAGGAGGTGAATGCTGCGGATGTGCTCTTCCCCCGACAGCGAGGCGTGCAGCCAGGCCTCCTGCATCAGAGCCCGGACACTGTCCGACAGCTGCGGACGGCTGCGCACCGAACGTGGCAGGTTGTCCAGAAAACCCAGCATATCCTGCCATATCGTATCCATATCCCATTCGTAGCGCCGCGCCAGCACCGTCAGGTCGCCCTCACCCTGCTCCAGCAGCTTCAGCAACCAGTGCTCGGGCAGGATTTCCGCATGGGCGCGGGTCTGGCACAGGGACGCGGCCCCTTCCATCGCGCGGGCACAGTAAGGGTTAAGACGGCGTAACAGGATGGCGGGATTTTCCATGAGACTCTCTCTTTATCAGTTCCGGACACGCTACCGCCCGTCGCTGTTCCCTGTTATTCAGGAACCCAAAGCGCATCAGGTCGGGCAGGCAGATTGTGTTTTTCTTTGCACAGCGTCCGTGCATACAGACGCTGTGCAAAAAACTGCGGACAGGGCCCTGTCCGCATGCGACTTACGCGGTGGCGCGTTCGTTCCAGGAATCGGAATGAATGATGTTGCCGTCCTTGTAGGTCCAGGTGATTTTTTCGTAGCGCAGTTCAATCTGCTCGAGGTGGTTGTGCTTCTCGAACGCCGGATCCTTGATGTCGTGCATCTTCGGATTCACTTTCACCAGCTTCACGTTCTCAAGCTTCGTGTTGAAGTACTCCACTTCCTGGCCCGCGTCGTTGATTCTGTACCACTTAAATTCCGCAGATTTCAGGGTCTGGCCGGTGGTCACCGCCTTGTACAGGTACGGGCTGGAGGAGTCGATTTCCTTGGTGAACAGGAACGGGGTGTGGATACGGGTACCGGTCAGCTTGCCGGTGTTATTGTCGGTCGGGATGTACAGGTTATGCTCCTGGGCCACCACCTCGATGCTGCCTTCACGATCCTGAACGTCCACAGACCCTTTGATGTCCGCGCCGCCGTCGTCCTTCAGCCACAGATAGACTGGTATTGCCATGTTAATTACTCCGTTAAGTTGTTATCAGCGCCATCATCCTGCGATGACGCGGGGGTGTTGCCCGGCAGCTGGCAGGCGTTCGCCTGCGGCACCAGACTGATTTCGACACGGCGGTTCAGCGCCCGGCCTTCCGCCGTGTCGTTGGTGGCGACAGGTCGGCTTTCACCGTAGCCCTGCACCGCAAAACAGCTCTCCGGCACATCGCCGGTGTCCCGCATCCAGTCGCGCACCGACTCCGCACGCTTCAGGGACAGCACCTGGTTTGACTGGTCATCCCCGGTGCTGTCGGTATGGCCCGCGACCACAATCAGCCAGCCGGGCTTCGCCTTGATCCCCACCAGTGAGTTCACCAGCAGCTTTGTTGAGGCGGGTTTAAGCGCCCACTTTCCGGTATCGAACAGCGACATGCTGTCGAGGCGGATGATTTTCGGCGCGACCTTTTCCACAGGCTTTGGTGGAGGAGGTGGTGGCACATATGAGCGGATCGCTTCCAGCACCGGTATTCGCAGACGTTCCCCCCGATAAAGCCCCAGACCCAGCCGGGCCGGTACACCATTGCGTGCATGCTCATCCAGCAGCGCCGCATCCTCGCGCAGCACCTGTACGGCGCTGGCTTTAGGACCGTAATCATCCATGGCGATGCTGTTGTAACGGACAATATCGAAGCTAACGCGTTGCAGCAGCTGGCGGTTGTTCCAGCCACTGCTGAGCAGTGCAGCAATGGTCGCCAGCGTGAAGATTCCGAGCGCACCGCGCCAGGTTCGTCCATGCGGTGTCAGGCCTCGTCCTTCTGGCAGTAAAGGGAGGACAAAATTCGGGAACAGGGAAATAACCGTACTGTCCGTTCCCGCCGGCTGCCAGCCAGACACCTGCTGCATCGCAGTATGGCGGGACAACCACGCTGTCCAGACAGAGGTGGCCATGCTTCCGGCCAGGATCGGGCCCAATCCCCACAGAACCGCAACAGGTTCAATGACAGGAATATCGGGGTTTTCATCCATAAGGACAGCGTGGACGTGCTGTTGGAACCAGCTCATCAGGCTGTTCATAAGCACCTGTTGATGCATCGCAGGCGTTCCGCCAGTATTAACCCATTCAGCAACTGAGCCAGGCGCTGAAGTCCCACTCCAGACCTTTACCCCTTCCCCCAGGATCGCCGTCTGCCAGAGCATGTCATTCATCATCGCACTGCCGACCTGTCCATTCAGAACCAGTGGCACAGAATGGCCGGTTGCTTTACGCAACCGACTAATCTGCCAGCGCAGGGCAAGCAAACGACTGGTAAGGCGTTCACTGTCAGGGTGCTGCTGCGGACAAACACTGACCATCACTGACAGCTGACGTCCCCAGTCGGGGCGCAACCACAGTACCTGACGGGCGGCCTGCTCCAGTTCCAGATGATCCTCCACACGGATCCAGCAGCCCTGCGTGACAGTAAGTACCGGTGACTGATGCGGCCAGGCAAGCGGCAGATCGCCACAGACCAGTACCACGGGCTGGCAATAACTGGTTTCAGGCAGGTCCTCCAGACACAGGGTGAAATCGTGCTGCACGCGACGGCAGGCGACAGCCCAGAACGCCATGATTAGCCCCAGTACCGCCAGCAGGACGAGAACGGAAACCAGCCGGGATGCTGGCAGAAACCACAGGCAGACCACTGCACTCAGCAGGGCAGCCCAGAGCGCAAGCCCGCGCTGTTGTGCAGGGCTCATTTCACGGCTCCCGGCAGCAGGGTAAGCAGTGTCTGATCCAGCCAGCAATCCAGTCCCCACCATAATGCGGTGACCACCACCACACTCAGGCCAATGCGCATGGGCCATGATGCAAGCCAACCCCTTATCCCCCGTCCGGCATGGCTTTCCGCCAGAACGGGATGGGGTTGTGAATAGCTGAACGGCGCAACATGTTCATTAAGTGCATTCATGAGTTTCTGCCGCTCAGGATCGTTCAGGGAGCGGAAGTTGCCGAGGAATCCGAGCATCATGACCCGCTGGAAGCAGGTCACGACAGCGTGGTCAGGAGCCGGTTCACGCAGCACATCGCGCATCCGATCGCACAGCGTGTCACCGGCGTCCATGGTGCCAAGGAAGTGCCCCTGCAGGGGAATGTCATACCACTGCACGCAGGCATCATCCTCCACACCGCGACTCTTAACCGCCTCATCCAGCAGCGCACATTGTGCGGTGAGAATATGCCGGCAGCTGGCTTCATCAAGTTCGCCCGCTTTCAGCTCACGCTGCACACGTTCGACATCAGCAATGCAACGCTCCCACAGCGTGCGCCCTTCTCCATCCTGAAATTTCGGACCGTGACGCAGGCTGATCACCTGCAGCCAGGTATCCTGCAGCAGGGCATCAATATCAATGGCCGCGGCAGCGCCGCGTTTACGCTCACTCATGTTCTCAGCACCGCAAAGAGTTCAAGTTCAGGCTCGCCGAGCATGCCCGGAACGTAAAACATGCAGGTGCCGCCCTGGAGCATTTCAGTGGCCTGAGGATGAGAGACATCAAGACTGAAATACTGATTTTCCAGACGTAACGGAATGGCTGCCGGCACATGGCGCAGCGGGGTCAGCGGCACGCCCACCCGCGATGAATTGACGATACTTCTGACATGATCGGGGCTGCCAACCTTGCACTGGCGCGGGAACTGCTCCTGCAGCTGAGCCACCGGCACCATTGAACGCACGGAGAGGTAGTAATCCGCCCCTTCACGCAGACGCGGATCATGCAGACGGGCCTGCCAGAAGTGCAGCCGGGCATCGTGCTCAAGCTCAATCGCCACCACCCGCGATGGCAGACTGGCTTCCAGAAGGTCCCCCAGTAAATCAAACAGCGGCGGAAATACGTTATTCAGTTGCTCGTGCTGCCAGACCGGGATCGCACTCACCTGGTGCTCCAGCGAGAAGGTCAGCAGGCTGCCCGCCAGGCGGGCCAGCTCCGGATACAGGCGTTCAGGCGGACTTTGCGGATGGCGCTGAAACTGCCCCAGCACGGGCTCAGCGCTGTTGAGGGCATTCAGCAACCAGAACAGCGACACGTCGGCCACGGCAAAGTCTGCCATGCGCTCATTACTTTCCCGTCGCATGGCCATCAGTCGGCTCAGGCGTACACGTAGCTGGATCATCAGCTGTTCGAGCTGGGTTAACAGCCAGCGGCTGCCCTCGATGGCCAGGAGCGGGGGGAGAAACGTCTCATCAGGCTGCCACGCCCCCTGCAGATCCTGCTGCAGGCGGGCAACCGGACAGGTCAGGTAATCGCTGTTGTTCTGATGTGCAAACCGCAGCGTCAGCTCAGGACGCATTACCGCAATCTGGCGGGTATCGTCCCCGAAGGTATTGCGGATATCCTGCCAGCGCTGGCGATAGCGAACAGGACGCCCGGCTACCTCATCAGGCTTAAGACAGTTGCCACCATTCGCGCGCAGCAGCGGAAGCGCGAGCATCACTACCACCTCATTTGATTCACTCTCCAGCGCGAGAACCGGTGGCAGATCGTCAGCATTATCCGTGTCGATAAGCGTCCCGTCGGGGAAACGGATGTGCAGATGGCGGGCCTGCAGGCGGCCCAGTTTCAGTGCATCCGGTTCGAAAGTGGCTTCAATCACTCCCCAGGGATGGGAGAGACCTAACCGGGCGATGCATTCCGCAGACCAGGCCGCATACGCGGCCTGTTGCTGGAAGTGCTGGGGAGAGACCATCTGGCCCCTGCCCCATAACGGTTGTTCCGTTTTCATGCTTCCTGCCTTACGTTACGCTTTCGCTTTCGGCATCTGGCTCACCAGAGACAGGTTCACATCCATGCCTTCCACCTGGAAGTGCGGCACCGCAAACAGCTTCACGCGGAAGAAGCCCGGGTTGTCTTCGATATCTTCCACCACCACCTTCGCGTCACGCAGCGGATGAGAAGCCTGCAACTCATCGCCCGGATCGGTCATTTCCGTCACCAGACTACGCACCCAGGTATTCAGCTCCAGCTCCAGCAGACGGCGGTCCTTGGTGGTGCCGATGTTCTCGCGCTGGATGAGCTTCAGATAGTGCGCAATACGCGACAGCAGGAAGATGTACGGCAGACGGGCATTGATGCGGCTGTTGGCCGTGGCATCTGCGGTGTCGTACAGCGCCGGTTTCTGAGCGGAGTTCGCCGAGAAGAAGCAGGCATAGTCGCGGTTTTTGTAATACGAGAGCGGAATAAAGCCGAGGTTGGCAAACTCAAACTCGCGGGTCTCCGGGATCATCACCTCAGACGGGATTTTCACCTGGTTGCCGGTACCCAAATCGTACAGATGAATAGGCAGATCTTTCACCGCCCCGCCCGCCTGCGGGCCACGGATCTGCACGCACCAGCCGTTATTGATGAAGCTCTTCACCATGTTTGACGCGAAGGAGAACGACGCGCTGGTCCACAGGTATTTCTCGTGATCCGGGCCTTTCACCTGCTCAACGTAGTTAAAGCTGCGCACCGGTACGGTGTCCGGGCCATACGGCAGACGCCCCAGCACGCGCGGCATCACGAGGCCGATGTAGCGGGCGTCGTCAGTATCGCGGAAGGATTTCCACTTGATGTATTCAGCGCGGTCGAAGTAGTTGCCGATATCCTTAATCGCAGCAACCTCTTCCATAGAGTCTTTCAGGAAGAATTTCGGGCCGACAGAGCCAATAAACGGCATGTGTGCGGCGGCAGACACTTTCGAGATGTTGCGCAGCAGCGCCACATCCTGCGGACTGGCGTCAAATTCATAGGATGAAATCACTGAGCCAATCGGCTCGCCGCCCGGGGTGTCGTATTCGGCGGTATAGGTGTGCCAGTAGAGGCCGCTCTGGATAAGTTCCGGTGCATCCTCAAAATCCTGGCGCAGGTCGTCCTTGGAGACGTCCAGAATCTCGGTTTTCACATTCTGGCGGTAGTCGGTGTTGTCCACCAGCTGCTTCAGGCCGCGCCACAGGGACTCCACCTTCTGGAACGCCTGGTGATGCATTACGGCATCCAGCTGACGGCTGATCTGGAAATCCAGTTCGGCGATATGGTGGTCAATCAGGGTCTTGTCGAGCTTCTCCACGGGCTGACCAGATTTGCGGATGCAGTCCATAAACACCTGCATCGCCGCCGTCAGGCGTTCACCCGCCGGCGCGTCAGAAAGCGCGGCATCATCCAGAAACGCATTGATATCACCCAGGCTCGAGGCCGGAGTCAGGTTGATTTTTTCAAACAGGGAGGCGTAAACGCCCTCTTTTTCCAGTACGATGGTCTGCCCCTGCGCGGAGGCGGTTTCACTATTCACAGACATCAGCATATTCCCGGTTAATCCATTAAATTACACATGCCGCTTATTTCGGGGCCAGTGCACTCATTTCGTCGCGTAATTCCTGAGACAGCGCTGGGTCTTTAAGAATTTTCTCGAGTTCTTTTCTGAAAGTGGCGTTATCAAGAAGATTGGATTTGAGGTCGCGTAATAAATTACGCATGGCCAGCATGGCGCGGAGCTGGGGGATCTGGCGGGCAACCTGTTCAGGTTCGAAATCCTTAATATCGGAGAAATTCAGTTTTATACTTTCCTCCGAACCATCGACAGCCATGGTGTTAGGCACCGTCAGATTAACCTCCGGGTTAAATTCCGAAAGTACGCTATTAAAGTTATTTTTGTTGACGTTGATTTTCTTCCTTTCGGACAATGGACGATTCTCTTTTCCATTACTGAAATCACCGACGGTGAGAAGTTTAAGCGGCAGTTCGACTTTCTTCTGCGCGCCGCCTGTATGCAGCGCCAGCTTTAAATTTATGCGTGCCTTGGGCACCTCATTCTGAAATGAATCGGCCATAGCAGTCCCTTTCTTTGCAAGAAATACGAGTTAAGTGAGTGACGGGTCTTTACAAAACCATATTAGAGCAAAAGCCCATTCATGATCAACTTTTCAGATCAAAGATCTGCATATGGATTTTTCTTAAGAATTTTCCACTAATCACTAGTATTTATAAATTCCAGATATAAGTGGCACGCAGAAAGTATTAACCATTTATTCACAATAGATTAGCAGGAACGTCTGCCTTGATAGAGAATATTGAATTCATTGCCACCTGTCGTTGAATAATTGATTTATATCAATGCTGATTTAAGCATCAGCTGCAAAATCGCAGAGACATATCATCTTATTCAATAAACCTCCTGAATATGGAAAAATCCTATATCGGACAAAAGTCAGGTTTTAAATAGCAGGAATTAAGCTATTACATGGAGGATGTATAAATGCTTGCACGCTTTTCGATAAACTGGAAAAGAGATGTCGCTCGAAGCATTCATCAAAAGAATAAATGATTTTTTATGAAAGGAATTTTGATAATAACTAGCCTGTAGGTACCATGAACCGTGTGTTCAGGCGCTTAAGCGATGTATAGCTATTTGCCAAAACCACTTAAGCGCCTTTCCTGTTTTTTTAATGCTTTTCAATATACATTGTACGACTGTACGCAACATCCTCTGGGTTATTTATCGGATACCCTTTAACCCAGGGCTTAATGAGGCGGCCATTGGTGTATTGATAAATAGGGGCTATCGGCGCTTTCTCGGCGAGGATCTTCTCGGCCATGTTGTAGTCTGCATTACGCGCTTTTTCAGTGGTTTCGAGCGTCGCCTGATGAATAATCTTATCGTAAGCAGGGTCGTTGAACCGTGAGATGTTGCCGGTGTGAGAGGACGTCAGCAGCGACAGGAATGTCGACGGCTCATTGTAATCCCCTACCCACGACGCACGGATCACGTCGAAATTCCCGGTATTGCGGCTGTCGATGTAGGTCTTCCATTCCTGATTCTGCAACTTAACGTCAACACCCAGATTTTTCTTCCACATAGATGCGACGGCAATGGCGATTTTCTGGTGGTTTTCAGACGTGTTGTACAGCAGCGTTAATTTCAGCGGGCGCTGGGGACCATAGCCTGCCGCCTGTAATAACGTTTTCGCCTGAGCATTTAGCTCCTGCTGCGACATCTGCTCAAATGGCGAGATTTCCGGTGTAAAACCGGCAGTGACATCGGGAGTGAAATGCCAGGCCGGTTTCTCACCGGTTCCCAGGACTTTTTCCGCCATAATACGTCTGTCGATAGTCATGCTGAGCGCCAGACGTACGCGGGCATCCGCAGTTGGGCCTTTTTGTGTGTTAAACGCGTAGTAATAGGTCCCAAGCTGTGGCGGTGTATAAACCTGTCCCGGAATATCTTTAAGCAGCTTCTGGTACATGTTTTTCGGAAACGATTCTGTAATATCGATATCGCCCGCCAGATAGCGTTTGGTCGCTGAGGACTCCTGGTTGATCGGCACAAAAGTGACTTTTTTTAGCACCGTGTTGGCGTTATCCCAGTAGTGAGTATTCGGCTCAACCACCAGTTTTTCATTCACCACGCGATCTTTCAGCACATACGCACCGTTGCCGATAAGCGCGCCAGGGCGCGTCCATTCTTTACCGCTTTCCACGTTTGCCTTTTGAACAGGATAGAACGCAAAGCTAGCCGTGAGGTTGCTGAACCATGGCAGCGGTTTATCCAGCTGCACGCGCAGCGTTTTAGCATCGACTGCCGTCACGCCGAGCGTTTCCGGTGCAGCTTTACCATCGATAATGGCCTGCGCATTATTAATACCCGCCAGCGCTGCAAACCAGGCGAAAGGTGACGTAGTTTTAGGATCAACCAGACGACGCCAGCTGTAGACAAAATCTTGTGCCGTCACCGGGGTACCGTCAGACCACTTCGCGTTATCCCGCAACGTAAACGTCCAGACACGGTTATCGTTGCTCTGCCAGCGCGTCGCCACGCCGGGAACCAGCTCCCCTTTTTCGTTCTGATTCACCAGCCCTTCATAAAGGTCGCGGATCACCTGTATCTCGGGTAAACCCACCGCTTTTGCCGGATCGAGCGAGGCGGGTTCATCTTTAATGTGTCGAACCAGCTCCTGCTTTTGCGCCAGCACCGTTCCCCTGGGAACCTCCGCGGCATATGAAAGTGAAGAAAACCCGCACAGCCACAGCGCAGTACAAAGAAGCGAAACAGGATGCTTCATACGATCCCCTTAATGATGTCAGGTAACAGGCAGATGCGTAATTATTTGTTTCGAAACGGAGAAATGCAAATGCTTCCTCAGGAAAGTTGATGTCAGGCAATTTTACACACAGACGGAAACCATTTGATTAAGCGCGGGTTTTGCACAACACTGCCAGAAGCGACTTCATCATCAGGGTTTATTATGGCAACCACCCGACCAAGAACGGAACGCGGCGCCTTCCCGCCCGGGACTGAACATTATGGCCGCTCATTTTTAGGCGCCCCACTGATCTGGTTTCCGGCTCCCGAGCCCGATCGCACTAGCGGCTTAATCATTGCGGGCACACATGGCGATGAAAACTCGTCCATCGTGACGCTTTCGTGCGCGCTACGTACGCTGGCCCCCGATTTACGACGACATCATGTGATTTTGACCGTCAACCCGGACGGATGCCAGCTTGGATTACGGGCGAATGCACGAGGCGTTGACCTTAACAGGAACTTTCCGGCAGCAAACTGGCGTGCCGGTGAAACGGTGTATCGCTGGAACAGTTCGGCGCAGGAACGAGATGTGGTCCTGCTTACGGGAGAAAAACCGGGTTCCGAGCCCGAAACCCAGGCGCTGTGTCAGCTTATTCATAAGATCCACCCGGCCTGGGTTGTCTCTTTCCACGATCCCCTCGCCTGTATTGAAGATCCTCGTCATACAGCGCTCGGGCAGTGGCTGGCGGATGCGTTTGCTCTACCTCTGGTAACCAGCGTCGGGTATGAAACGCCCGGGTCGTTTGGCAGCTGGTGCGCGGACCTCAGTCTTCACTGTATCACCGCAGAGTTTCCGCCTATTTCCTCGGATGAAGCGAGTGAAAAATACCTCAGAGCGATGACAGATCTTCTGCGCTGGCAGCCTCAAAGATGAAGTACGCCGGAGGTAAAACTCAGGGCGGGTGAAACGTCAACCGCCAGCCAGGTTGGGCCATCCAGATCGGCAAAACGCACGCTGTTCACCAGCGGGAGTGCAGCACCGATCGCTCTGGACGTGCACAACATACAGCCCAGCATCAGGGAAAAGCCTTGCGCCTGCGCATCCTTTGCCAGTGACAGGGCCTCGGTTAACCCACCCGTTTTATCCAGCTTGATGTTCACCATCTCGTAGCGGCCCTTGAGGGCTGACAGGCTCTCACGGGTATGACAGCTTTCGTCTGCACAGACGGGAAGCGGATGAATAAAATTCGCCAGCGCGGCATCGTCTTCTGCCGGGAGAGGCTGCTCCAGCATGGCAACGCCCAGATCGGCAAGTAGCTGACAACGGGCTGCCAGCCCTTCGCTGTGCCATGATTCGTTCGCATCGACGATAAGGGTGGCATCAGGTACCGCCGCACGAATGGCGACCATGCGTTCGCTAATCAGACGATCGTCGAGCTTCAACTTTAATAAGGTTGCACCGGTGGCATACAACGCCTGAGCGCTGGCGGCCATTTGCTCTGGTTCACCAATGACCACCGTTTGCGCGGTGACGATCGATTGCGGCAGCGTAACGTCCAGCAGCGAAGGTAGCGGTTTTTGTTGTTTCGCCGCTTCCAGACTCCAGAGTGCGCAGTCAATCGCGTTACGTGCCGCTCCGGCCGGCAACCTCTGCTGAAGAGCCTCACGCGTCAGGCCCGCCTGCAACTCGGGCACCACCGTCATAATTTGCGCCATGACTGACGCCAGGCTTTCTCCGTAGCGAGGATAAGGGGTACATTCCCCGACGCCTTTTACGCCGTCCTCTTCACATTCAACCACGACCACGCAGGCCTCATTACGGCTACCGCGCGAGATCACAAACGGGGTGTGCAATGGCCAGGCTTCTTCATAGACCTTAACGCTTCTCATCACTGACTCCTTGCAGGCCGGAAAGGCAGAAAATTGGTTTGCCGTGCTAACTGTGGATGACATACACTAGCCACGACGTTAACTATTTGTAAACAGGAAGATATCTATGTCACAACTCGTTCATTTCCAGGGCAACCCGGTTGCTGTTGCAGGTTCCATCCCACAGTCTGGCAGCAAAGCACAGCCTTTTACTCTGGTGGCTAAAGATCTGTCTGACGTCACGCTGAGCCAGTTTGCTGGCAAACGTAAAGTCCTGAACATTTTCCCAAGCATCGATACGGGCGTTTGTGCTGCATCAGTGCGTAAATTCAACCAGCTGGCGACCGAAATGGACAACACCGTGGTGCTGTGCATTTCTGCTGACCTGCCGTTTGCCCAGTCTCGTTTCTGCGGCGCTGAAGGCCTGAGCAACGTCATCACCCTTTCCACTCTGCGCAGCCCGGATTTCCTGGAAAAATACGGTGTTGCCATTTCCGAAGGCGCGCTGAAAGGTCTGGCTGCTCGTGCGGTGCTGGTGATCGACGAAAACGACAACGTTGTTTTCAGTGAGCTGGTTAACGAAATCACTACCGAACCGGATTACACCGCTGCACTTGAGGCGCTTAAAGCCTAAACGTAAAAAAGCCTCTGCAAAGAGGCTTTTTTATTTATTCGTCACCCTTCTTCTGATTTAACCCATACTCGCGCAGCTTATTCGCAATCGCGGTATGTGACACCCCAAGACGTTTAGCCAGCTTGCGCGTGCTCGGATAGCTGCGATAAAGCTGCGTTAACACCGAACGCTCGAAACGGCTGGTGATGTCATCCAGCGAGCCTTCCATTGCCTCTTCGCCTACCGAGACCGTCCCGGCATCGTAATCCGGCAAGAGAATATCCTGAGGACGCAGTTCATACCCTTCAAGCTGAGTTAATGCGCGATAGACCGCATTTTTTAGCTGACGAATATTGCCCGGCCAGCCGTAACGCGTCAGCACGGTACCCAGGTCGGCAGAGAGCTTCGGACGCGGCACGCCCTGCTCGTCGGCAAAACGGGCGACGAACAGTTCCGTCAACGGCATGATGTCCTGCGGGCAATCGCGCAGCGGCGGAATATTGAGCGTCAGAACGTTGAGACGATAGTAGAGATCTTCGCGGAATACCCCTTTCTGCACCAGCTCCACCAGGTTTTTCTGGGTGGCGCAGATGACGCGTACATCCACGTGCACTTCATTATCTTCCCCCACGCGGCGGAACGTACCGTCATTGAGAAAACGCAGCAGTTTCGCCTGCATGCGTGGCGACATTTCACCAATCTCGTCCAGCAACACCGAGCCGCCATTCGCCTGTTCAAAGAAGCCTTTTTTGCCTTCCGGCGCATGCCCGAACAGTTCACTTTCCACCGCATCTTCAGGAATAGACGCGCAGTTCAGCGCCAGATACGGTTTTGCCGCACGCGGGCTGGCCATATGCACAGCATGCGCCAGCAGATCTTTCCCCGTACCGGTATCCCCGGTAATCAGCAGCGGTGCCGTAAGATTTGCCAGCTTGCGCGCCTGGTCGAGCACGTGACGCATCTTCGGGCTCACCGCAATAATCTGGCTGAATGCGCCGACGTCCTGGCTGGAAAGGTTCTGTAACTGGCGTCCCATGCGCACCGTGGAGCGCAGCATGATTACCGCGCCGGTGAGCACCCGCGCGGCATTTTCCCCTTTCAGGTAGACCGGCGTGATCTCCATCAGGAAATTCTGTCCATTGATGACGACGTGCTCGCTATGGGTATTTTGCGGGTTGCTGTCCAGCCAGCGCTGGAAATTAAAACCTGGGATCAATTGCGTGGCGTGATGACCGATAAGCTTTTCCTGAGTCTGCGCAAACAGCTGGCAACTGGCCTGGTTAACGCGCTCGACTTTGTTTTTCAGATCGAGAGAGAGAAACGGCTCCGGCATTGCTTCCAGCAGTGCGCTCAGCGCAAGGTGTTCCCGCTCGGATGGCATCCAGGGGATGGTGCGTACATCCGTAACGCCAGCGATACGGCGGATTTCGGCCATCAGGCTACTGAAGGTATTAAATTCAATTTCGGCAAAATTGAGGTAAATTCGCCCGACAGGGTCGATCTCTATGCCACGTAAATCAATGCTACGTAAAACAAGAAGATCGAGTAACTCGCGGGTCAGACCGAGACGGTCCTCACAAAAGACTTCCAGACGCATGGGAAATTCACCGTTTAAGCCAATAACAGTAAAATGATATGTCAGATCACGGTATTCGGGAAGGTGGCTGTCAACAAATATTGACAGCCCGCACGATTAGTAAACAAAACCTCACTGAGCAGGTTTTTTATTGAGCGTCTCTTTAAGCTGGCCAATCAATTCGCGACGGAAATCCCCCAGCCGCGGCTTATCGCCATCGATCCAGGGGAGTGGACGACAAACCTCCATCGCTTTTATTCCTAAGCGTGCCGTAAGCAGACCGGCACCAATCCCCTGCGCCGCCCGGGCAGAGAGACGGGCCGCAAGATCCTGCGACATCCAGTCCATCCCGACCTCCCGCACCAGTTCGCTTGCCCCGGCGAAGGCGATATTCAGCAATACCAGTTTGAACAGGCGCAGCCGACTGTAATAGCCAAGCTCAATGCCATACAGTCTGGCGATGCGGTTGATCAGGCGCAGGTTGCGCCAGGCGATAAAGGCCATGTCCACCATCGCCAGCGGACTGACGGCGATCATCAGGGTAGATTCCGCCGCCGAGCGGCTGATCTCACGACGAGCCTGCGCATCCAGCACCGGCTGAACAATGTGGGCATAGAGCGTGACCACTTCCTGGTCATTCTGGGTTTCGTGGATCGCCGCATACCAGCGCTGAAGCGCCGGGTGAGAGTGATCAATCCCGGCCTGAGCCGCAAGCTTTTCACAAAAAGCACGCCCTTTTCCTGTGCCGTGACTGTGCAGCAGATCCCGCGCTTCATCGCGTTCGTGGGCACGCTGACGCAAACGCCAGAGGCGACGCCACTCGGTGACGACTGAGCCAACGCCCGCACCAACAATCAACGCCCCGGCGGCGCATCCCCCCAGCGCCACCCAGTCCTGCGTTTGCCAGGCATTGACGCCCCACTGCACGCCCTGACCGATTACGCTCACACCAAAAAGGGCTAACCCGGCGGTCACCATCTTGCGCCACAGGCTGCGTTTCGGGCGCAGTGCCGCATCAACAACCGCTTCCGCCTGCCCCTCTTCAACCATCGGTTCGTCTGCCAGCACGGGAGCAAAGTTGTCGGCCTGCGGCCCGCTGAAGGTTTGCGCCGTTTTAAACGCCTCATGCGGGGACTGCTCAAGCTGGCCGGTAAAATCAATGCGGGGTTTTAACGGTTCCGTCATCGCAATTTATCTCCAATTAAAAACTCCAGCGCGGCATCCAGACGGATATGCGGCAATGGCTGGTCAACGTTCATGCTCTGCGGACGGAAGTCTTCGAACTGAAAACCCTGTCTTTGCCAGAAAGCCTGGCCCGGCAAACGCGGGGGAACTTCGCCCGGATAGACCGTGAGCGGCTCACCGTCGCTGAGTCGGTTGCCCCGCAGGGCCGGAATTTTCTCGCCATTCACATCAATCAACCCACTCTGCGTAGCCTGTACGGACGCCAGACCCAGACAATCCATACTAATCCCTTCGAACGCCGCGTTCTGCCAGGCATCCTGCACCAGCTGTTGCAGCAGGGATACCATGTTGGCGTGCTGATCGACCGTCACATGATCAGCTTTTGTGGCGGCAAACAGCAGCTTGTCGATGACCGGCGAGAATAAACGGCGAAACAGCGTACGCTGGCCATAATGAAAACTTTGCATCAGCTGCGTCAGCGCCAGCCGCATATCATTGAACGCCTGCGGCCCGCTGTTGAGGGGTTGCAGGCAGTCCACCAGCACGATCTGGCGGTCAAAGCGTAAAAAATGATTTTTATAAAAACCCTTAACCACCTTCTCACAGTAATAATTGTATCGCTCGCGGAGCATACCGGCGTTAGTGGTCTTGTCTGCCTGTGCCAGCTTCGATTCGCCGATGCGGTCAACGTCCGGCCACGGGAAAAACTGTAGCGCGGGAGCACCGGCTAGATCTCCCGGCAGAACAAAACGGCCAGGCTGAATAAAATGCAGCCCTTCCTGCTTGCACTGATGCAGGTAATCCGTCCAGGCCTGGGCTATGACGGCCAGACGGTTTTCATCCGCCGGCGCCAGCGGATCCAGCCCTTCGCAAAGCTGGCGCCATTTGGTCGACCACTCTGCCCGCTGCCCCTGCAACAGACCGGTCATCTGTCGGGACCAGCTCAGGTAATCCTGCGCCAGCATCGGTAAATCGAGCAGCCATTCTCCCGGATAATCCACAATTTCGAGATACAGCGTGGACGTTTCTTTAAAGTGACGCATCAGGGATTCATTCGAGCGAAAACGAAGCGCAAGGCGAATTTCGCTCACGCCACGCGTCGGGGTGGGCCAGGCGGGAGGCTCCCCGTATAACTGTGCCAGACCTTCATCATAGGTGAAACGGGGGATGCCAAAATCACGTTGCGGTACGCGTTTTACGCCTAACAATCGCTCCTCGCGCACCGCGCTAAGCAGTGGCAGGCGCGCCCCAGCATGCAGGTTCAACAGCTGATTGACCATCGCCGTAATGAATGCCGTCTTACCGCTGCGGCTCAGCCCGGTAACGGCAAGACGCAGATGGCGATCAACGCCACGGTTCACCAGAGAATTGAATTCGTTTTTAAGTCGCTTCATCGCCGTCCTTCATTGTCTGGAACCCTGAACAAAGTCACTTCAGAATACAGTAAATTGGGGCAGATCGTTGATTATCAATTCTTAATTATTGCTATTGCCGTTTTCTCTCCAGTAAGATGGACGCAATTGCTGTCCGTCTGGAGTGAGTAAGGTGTATGTCACCCACCATCTATGATATTGCCCGCGTTGCTGGCGTTTCGAAATCAACCGTGTCACGCGTTCTGAATAAACAAACGAATATTTCTCCTGAAGCGCGTGAAAAGGTGTTGAAGGCGATAGATGAGTTAAATTACCAACCTAATAAACTTGCCCGCGCACTCACCTCTTCTGGCTTCGACGCCATTATGGTTATTTCGACCCGCTCAACCAAGACCACTGCAGGAAATCCCTTTTTCTCAGATGTACTGCATGCCATTACGGCAAAAGCAGAAGAAGAAGGTTTTGATGTTATTTTACAAACATCCAAAAGCAGTGAAGATGATCTGCAAAAATGCGTGGGTAAAATAAAGCAGAAGATGATCAAAGGCATCATCATGCTAAGCTCGCCGGCGAACGAGTCGTTTTTCTCGACGCTGGATGAATACGGTGTGCCCGTGGTCGTCATTGGTAAAGTGGAAGGAAATTACCAGAATATCTATTCTGTCGACACGGATAATTTCCGCGACAGCGCCATATTAACAGACTCGTTTATCACGCATGGCCGCACCAAAATTGCCTGTCTGCATGCCCCGCTCGATTATCACGTCTCTATCGATCGCCTGGCGGGTTATAAATTCAGCCTTGAGAAACACGGCATCGAAATTAACCCGACCTGGGTTATCGATGGCGGCTATACCCATGAAAGCGCGCTTCAGGCGGCCTGCCAGCTACTCTCCTCAGACAACCCGCCCGATGCGGTTTTTGCGACTGACAGCATGAAATTGCTGAGTCTTTATCGTGCCGCGGATGCGCTAAATCTGGCGATCCCGGAACAGGTCGCAATGGCAGGATACAGCGACCCGATGCTATCTCTCATTTTAACCCCTGCACCAGGCGGCTTTGATATCCCCACGAAAAAGCTGGGCGAAGAGAGCTGCGATTTGTTGTTCAGGTGCATTGCGGATAAACCTGCGCCGCATAAGGTATTGGTTGAAACACATTTTTCAGATGCAGCTTCGTTACGCTAAAAACCAGGGGCAAACGCCCCTGGTATAACGTCATCAGAACGCGTAATTGACGCCGACACCCGCATAGTGGAAGCGGTCGCTCTCGCCTTCGTCATGATTTTCCCATTCGTAGGCATACTCAAGCGTCATTGAAAGGCCATTCGCAAAGTCGTAAGCATAGAGCAGACCCAGTCGATTGAAGTCATGCCCTTCACGAGTTGGATCGTCCTGCCAGTCCCAGTTTGACCAGCGATCGAGCCCCAGACGGGTGTAAGGTGTAAGCGTTGTCTGGCCTAATGAAACAGGCAGGTAGGCACGAATCTCCTGGGTGGAGAATTCACCGTTATTACGTGAACTGTCCATATTGAAGCCACGCTCTAAATAGTAGTTAACTTTTGCAGAGACGGTTTCGTTTATTGTCCAGGTAAATCCGGTTTCCGTTTCGACGCGGCTGTCAGAATAACCGGTTTTTCCCAGGTCATTCGCAAACTGGTACATGGCAAACCAACCGCCAAAACGCCAGTCATCTGTTAATTTCACATCCCAGTCAGGCTGAATTTTATAGCGCTGCATATTAGCACTACCGTCTTTCGCACCGTGCTCATCTTTAAAATGATATCCATAATTACGGAATCCGCCCGTAAGACCCAGCGTAAAATCCTCTGTGCCAATGAAGCGATACCGTAATTCAAATTCAGGACGATCGAAATAGGTGCCGCGCGTCATGCTGCTGTAATCAACCGGGCCTTCCTGATACATCGCCAGTGAAATTGTCCACGCATCATACGTGGCGTTAAACCACACGGAAGGTTCATATAATCCATCTTTATCGTCGCCCTGACCTTCGACGTTTTCAATTTCATACATGGCACCAATATTAAATTCCCACTGTTTGGTTGACTCTGTTGCTTGCGCGCAGCTTACCCCTGCGCACAGAACGAGCGCAGCACTTCTTAGTAGAGTACTCATTAAAATATTCCTTTATAATTAACATACAAAAAAACCGGAAACTTTCATTTCCGGCGAATACCTTTCTTATCTAATAGCTGCTTCAGTATCAGCATCGAAGAAATGGCACTTACTCATATCAAACTGGATGCCGATATTATCTCCGGCAACGTAATCATCCGCCGCTCCCGCACGGACAACCAGTTCATGCCCACCCACGGTGGCATAAAGCATAAATTCAGCCCCGGTCAGCTCAGCAACGCTGATCTTCGCCGTGATGTTTTCGCCGCTTCGCTGTGCGGTGAGAATATCTTCCGGACGGATCCCAAAGACGACCGCTTTGCGCTGGTAACCTTGCGCATTCAGTACGGCCAGCTTCTCCTCCGGGATCTCCAGACGCAGCGTTTCCGTCACGAAGTATCGGTCGTCGATCGCGCCACGAATGAAGTTCATCGCAGGTGAACCAATAAAGCCTGCAACGAACATATTCGCCGGCTCGTTGTAAACCTGCTTCGGCGCGCCCACCTGCTGAATGATGCCGTCTTTTAAAATCACAATACGCGTCGCCATCGTCATGGCTTCCGTCTGATCGTGCGTCACGTAAATCATGGTGGTGTTGAGCTTCTGGTGCAGCTTGCTGATTTCAGCGCGCATCTGTACACGAAGCTTGGCATCAAGGTTTGACAGCGGTTCATCCATCAGGAAAACCCCGGCTTCACGCACTATCGCCCTGCCTAACGCCACGCGCTGACGCTGACCACCTGACAATGCGCCAGGTTTACGCTGGAGATAGTCGCGTAAACCCAGGATCTGGGCCGCCCAGCTAACACGTTCTTCGATGATAGAAGGTGCTATTTTTTGCATCTTCAGGCCAAACGCCATGTTGTCGTAGACCGTCATATGCGGATAGAGCGCATAGTTCTGGAAGACCATTGCGATATCACGGGACTTGGCGGGAACTTCATTCATACAAACCCCGTCAATAATCAGTTCACCTGCGCTGATCTCCTCAAGGCCGGCAATCATTCGCAGCGTCGTGGATTTCCCACAGCCCGATGGACCGACGAAGACGATAAATTCTTTATCTTCAATCTCGAGATTGAAATCCTTAACCACGTGGACCTGGTTATCATAGATTTTCTGAATGTGTTTCAGAGACAGTTGAGCCATTATTAATTCCTTATCAATACGCCCGGGATGCCCAGAACGCCGTCAGGCGTTCCCAGGTCAGTTCCTGCGTTGAATGAAGTTGTAATCCCGCATGGTTCAGGCCAGGCCCAATCCCGACCGACAGCATTCCTGCGGCGTTGATCGCATCTACCCCTGCGGCGGCATCTTCGATACCAATGGCCTCTTCAGGACGCACGTTCAGTCCTTTACAGGCTGCAAGGAAGATCTCCGGGTCCGGCTTTGAGCGGCAAATGCGCGAAGCATCGGCGCAAAAATCGAAAGCCTGATGAATACCCAACGCGTGCAAAATCCCAGGGGCATTAAGCGATACGGATGCCAGCCCAATTTTGACCTTCGCGGCGCGAATATCCGCCAGCACGTCGCGAATACCCGGGAGCAGCGAATCCTGCGTCAGTGATGCCAGCGACTGGACGTAAAGCGCGTTTTTTTTCGTTGCCAGCGCCAGGCGCTGCTCGTCACTAAACATCCCCTCTTTCCCGCCATGTTTCAGAATGCGCTGGAGGGAGTCCATACGGCTTATTCCCTTCAGCTGTTCGTTAAATACTTCATCGAAGGTAATACCAATCTCCTCCGCCACGGAGCGCCAGGCCAGAAAGTGAAGATGCGCGGTATCGGTGATCACCCCGTCCAGATCGAATACAACAGCGTTAAGCGTCATGGCGCCCCTCCGTGGTAGCGGTCCCATTAACAGGTGCAAGAAAGTCCTTATGCGCGCAGACTTTTCGCCCTGATACGTGCAGCGTTTTACCCCACAGCGTCAACGTGACAGGTGCGGTAGTCTCAATGGTTAACTGGTCATTTTCACAGGTAATGTGCATTGTTGCGTCCCGCCACCGCAGCGGGAAGGCGAGTTTCTGCCAGTGAACAGGCAGTTTCGGTGAAAGATGCAGCTCCCCTTCGCTAATGTGCAGGCCAGCAAACCCCTGAATAGCGCCCAACCAGATCGCACCGGTGGCGGCAGCATGAATACCGTCATCACTGCTGTGTGGGTCGTCCCCCAGGTCGATGGCGATACCGTCACGCCAGAAGGCATACGCCCCCTCGGTGTCACCGCAGCGTGCGAGCACAATGCCGTGAATCGCTTTACTCAGGGATGAATCATGAATCGTACGTGGCTCGTAGAACGCCAGATTGGCGGCACATTGCTGCGGCGTAAACCGTTCCGGCAGCAGGTAGTTAAGCATCACCACATCGGCCTGCTTCAGGATCTGCATCTCGTTCACTTCCGCGCGAGAGTAATCAAGCAGAATGGTTTGCTTACCCGCTTTGGCTTTATAGCGGCTCAGATCGATGGCAGGTTTTGCCATGAAGGTATCATCCTGCGGGATCACACCGTCTGCGTCGGCCTCTGGCAGCCACAGGCGCGCCAGGAACTTCCCGGCATTCTCCGTAAAACGCGCATCTTCACGGCCAAACATCGCCATAAACTGACGCGCGCAGGCAACGTTGTGCCAGGCCAGATAGTTGGTGTAGGCGTTGTTGTTGACATGCTCGGTGTATTCATCCGGTCCGATCACGTCATGGATCTCAAGACGACCATTGATTTCCGTCGCGCGTCCCATCCAGAACGAAGCGGTTTCCATCAGTAGCGTCAGCCCCTCATTCCGCATAAAGGCATCGTCGTGTGTTGCCTGCCAGTAAGCGACCACGGCCCAGGCGATATCAGCCACGATGTGATGTTCAGCGAGTGCGGAAGCCACCTTCTGGCGAACCCCGGTGCGGATGTTAATGGCCGCGAATTCTGGCGTCTCTTCCTGTCCGCTGGCCGCACTTTCCCACGGGAACAATGCACCCGGCCAACCGTTACGGCGCGCTTTTTCCCGTGCGCCTGCCAGATTAAGCCAACGATAGCGTAGCAGGCTGCGGGCAATCTGCGGGCGGGTAAACAGATGGAACGGCAGCAGGAAAATTTCGGTATCCCAGAAGACGTGCCCCTTGTACCCCTCACCCGTCAGCCCTTTCGCCGCAATACTGCTTCGCTCATCATGAGCAGGCGTCATTGTCGTCAGATGCCAGACGGCGTAATCCAGCGCCAGCTGATCCTGTTGCTCTGTGGAAGTCACTTCCACACGTGCGTCGCGCCAGACATCTTTCCAGGCATACGCTGAGCTTTCAAGCAACGCCTCATAACCTCTTGCCGCACAGACTTTAAGATCGGCCAGCGCGTTGCGCGCGAATGACTCCTGCGACAGCGCTTTCTCGCTACGATGAGCCACCCAGACGATCTTCTCAAGCGTGACAGTGTCACCTCGAGCAATCGTCAGCGAATGATGCACGCTGAGACGGCGGTTTTTGGCGGTGAAACAGCTGTCGCTCTTCGTAGAGAGCTGGCAAAACGCCGAAACCACAACCTCAGATGCACGGTCCTGCGTTTCATACACGCCCTGCATGTAGTGCTGGTCAAAGATCCTGACCGAGATTTCATCCAGATGCTGTCTGCCGCTGTTCGTTTGTGTCGCATCTATGCCGGTTTTCAGCACGGCCTGAGCGTCGCCATCAAGCGGTGTGATCGAGAACTGCATTGCCACTAAGGGCAACTGGTCCAGCGAAACAAAACGACGGCTCTCCAGCCGATAACGTTTCCCGTCGGGTGCACGCCAGACAACGTTGCGATGCAGTTCGCCGTTAGCAAAGGCCAGCTCGCGCTGCCATTCAAGAATTTCGCCTGACAGGAGCGTGAAATTGACGCCATCAAGCTCAACATCAATACCGGTGATATCCGGCAGATTGACCAGCTCAGTAGTCTCGTTGCGACCCGCGCAATGATAAAGCCCCGCGAGATACATGCCTCTGGTCTGCTGGGTGTAATCTTCTTCATGCGTAGCGCGAATGCCCATGTATCCATTCCCGCATGACATGACAGAGGCATATTTGTTCAGGCTGTGAGGACAAAAGCCCGGATCGTTTAATACAGACACGTTCAGCATAATGTCACGCTTTCCCCTGTTTCTGCTGATTCATAAAGCGCGGCAACAAGCTGTTGTATAACCAGACCCTGTTCTGCGTCAGCGATCATAACGTGCTCTCCCAGCACATGACGCACGAAGGCATCCATACTGCGCAGATGGCGCTGATCGTCCGCCTCTTCACGATGGATAAGGGTTTCTAAAACACCGGCTTCGTCGTTATAGATATGCGCCGGGAACAGCGTTGCGCCTGCCTTATCACCGCAGAAAGAGACGTTCATGATGGACTGCTCGCGGATGTTAAGCGCAAAGGAGGTGTCCAGACGCAGAACGCCGCCGTTGCAGAATTCAATCGTGCCAAACAGGGCATCTTCCACGGTAAACTGCGTAGGATCCCATTCGCCAAACTGACCGGTGTGTTTCCGGTTCCCCAGTCTCTGGAAGCTGTGTGCGGTTACCCGCTTCACAGCCGGGAAGCCCAACACGTACATCGCAGCATCCAGCATATGAATGCCGATATCGATAAGCGGCCCGCCACCCTGGAGCGATTTATTGGTGAAAACGCCCCACCCCGGCACACCGCAGCGACGCAGCGCCTGCGCGGAAGTGAAGTAAATTTCACCGAGTGTGCCGTTCATTACCGCATCGCGCAGGAGCTGGGTGTCCAGGGCAAAGCGATGATGAAAATCATACGCAAGGACTTTTCCTGCCTTGCGCGCCGCGATGCGCATCTGGTCGGCCTGTTCCGGCGTCATTGCCGGCGGCTTTTCACACATCACATGGCAACCCGCTTCGAGAGCCGCCATCACATGTTCAAAATGGAACCGGTTAGGCGAACAGACGCTCACCACATCCGGTTTTACTTTCTGCAACATCTCGTGAGCGTCCTGCCATGCCGATGGAATGGCATAACGTTCCGCGAACGCCTGTGCCTGCTCAAGGCGGCTGTCCATGACAGCCACCATTTGAACATCACTGCGCGTGGCGTAATACGAGGCATGCACTTTGTCTGCAACCTGCCCGGCGCCAATGATGGCGACGCGCAGAGGCAAAGGTGTAGAAGCACTCATCACGCTCGTCATCCTTAGCATTCACGCAGGTAATTGAGTGAGTCCTGATAGGCTTGAGCCGGATCGTCGGCACGAACCCGGCACTCGTACACCACATAACCCTGATAGTTATCAGCACGCAGCTGACCGAACAGGCTGGCGAAATCGAGGCTGCCGCTGCCCGGCTGATAGCGGTGGTTATCAGCAATGTGCACATGACCCAGCAGGTCGCGGTTGTGATGCAGCGCTTCCGTCAGTGAGTCTTCTTCAATGTTCATGTGGTAGAAATCACCGATGATCTGCACGTGCTTCAGGCCGTTCTCTTCGATATAACGACGCGCGTCGGCCAGGGTGTTGATCATATGATCCTGATAGCGGTTCAGCGGCTCCAGGTAGACGGTAGTACCGGTGCGCGCTGCTACCTCATCCAGCCAGCGCAGGGAAGCGCTGACCGCTTTGCGATCGCCATCCAGGCTACGTGGCGAAGTCATTGGCGGCAGACGGAAGGTAAACATCCCCCAGGCAGCCGGAACAATAATCCCTTTGCCGCCCACTTCTGCCAGCGCTTCCAGAATGCGTTCAATCTGCTGGAGACCGTTCAGGCGGCGTTCTTCGATGAAATCCCCGATCCAGCCATCGTATCCGCCACACGCCGTCGTAACCGGCAGACCGGTGGCTTTGACAGCGGCTTTCACTTCGTCGAGATGTTCAACCAGCAGTCGGCCATCAATTTCATAGCCATCAAATCCCATCGCTTTGATATATTTGAATTTTTCCATGATAGTGGTCGGAAAAAAGGCCTGGTTTTGTGTTGCGATTTTCATGATTTGCTGTCCTTAGCTTAAAAAGTAACGCCCATTTTGATACTGAGTTCCGGGTGCTGATCGACATACTTCATGTAGCTTTCCGGGCTGGTGGTGAAGGTGACGACCGGGTCGATCAGATCTTCACAATTGAGATAACCGTTCATCAGCAATTCCCAGCAGGTCTCTTCAATACGCTTGCGACTCCAGCGTGGATAATCCGGGTTGGGTTCACTGCATGCGCGGGAGAAGACAATCTTCGCGTTGTTGAAGTGTGCTTCGCGGCCCAGGTTGAAGCCTGCCGCAAAAGGTTTGGCGAAAGCCACGTAAGAGATCGTGCCGCCGTAGGCGAGTCCGCGCAGCGCAGATTGCAGCGCATCTGCAAAGCCGCTGGTTTCGATGATCACATCCGCGCCCTGCTTGCCGGTCAGTTTCTTAATTTCAAGACCGACATCGGTACCGATTGGGTTCAGGCAGTGGTCTGCACCGTGACGGCGGGCGATCTCACAGCGATGTTCAATAGGATCGACACCAATAACCACTGACGCGCCAGCTTTTTTCGCCAGCTGAATCGCAATCTGGCCAATAGCGCCCAGCCCGACAACTACAACGAAATCCCCTACGCGGACGTTAGCATCACGCACGCCGCTCATGGCAAACTGAGCCGGATCGTAACAAACAGCGTTTTTCCAGGATGCGCCCTGTGGCATTTTGCGCAGCTTATAGTTGTTCACCGCGTTGACGATGACCGTTTCCTGCAATGGGCCGTAGCAGCAAACGCTGTCGCCGATCTGGTATTCCGTTACGTCCGCACCACATTCGATGATGTCGCCGACGATCATGTTTCCCAGCTGGAATTTACCAAATTCGATGCCGCGTGCTGCCCCCTCTTCACGTGGGGTAAACATCTGCCACTCGGCGTTAAACTCTTCATCAATGAACGGGCTTGCCGCGCGGAAATCCACAACTTCGGTGCCGTGTTTCGGGGCGCCATAACGGGCACGAATTTTCACTTCATGTGCTGCAACAGGACGATCTTCGTATTCCACCAGCGCCGCTACACGAGGCGCTGTCGCAACTAATTTTTTCATGACTCACTCCTTGTTAAAATCGGCCGCCTCAGCCCTTTACGCCGCCGGCGGTCAAACCACTTTTAATAAAACGTTCAGACAGGGCATACATAATGACAACGGGCAGTGCCGTCACCAGCGATGCCGCCATCATGCGACCCCAGATGTAATCTGGCGTACTGAAGAGCGTGTTCAGCCCCACCGGCAACGTGAAGTTGCTGGCGCTGGACAGGAAAATGGAGGCGAACAGGTAGTCATTCCACGCCACCATGAAGCAGTAAACGAAGACTGACACCAGACCCGAGATCGCCAGCGGCACGGTGATGCGGAAGATGATTTGCAGGCGGTTCAGGCCGTCCATCATCGCGGCTTCTTCTATCTCATCCGGGATAGTGTCGAAATAGCTGCGCAGCATAAAGACCGCAGTCGGCAACGTCTGCGTCACCATGGTGATGATCAGCGCCAGTTCGGTGTCATAAATGCCGAGCGCGGTGATGATTTTGAACAGCGGCACTACCAGCAGGATCCCGGAGAACATATAGACGGTGTAGAAGCTCGCATTGATCGTCGTGCGCCCTTTAAAGCGCAGTTTGGATAACGCATAAGCGCCCAGCGTACCGAGAAACACCGCAATGACCGAGGAGGTCAGCGACACCACCATGCTGTTACGGAAATAATCCACAAACGGGAAAATCAGCGGGTTAAAGATGTCGATGTAGTGCTGTAACGTCCACTCCTGCGGCAGGATAGTCGGGTGCAGTGAGATCGCCTCTTTCGCGCTTTTGAACGATGTCATCAGCATCACAAAAAACGGAAACAGCGTGATAATCAGGAATACCGCCAGTCCCAGATAAAAACCGATACGGCCCAGAACGCGTTTATTTGTTGCCATTGAGGTTTACCCTTTTTCTGGTCAGCAGAATGACAGCGAAGATGATCACAAACAGCACAACGGAAATGGCGGCTGCTTTACCCAGGTCATTGAACGCAAAGGCGGTTTTGTAGAGATATACGCCCAGAATGTCGACCTTGGTGGTGAGCAGATAAACATCCGCAAACATGTAGAACATCCAGATGGTGCGCAGCGTGACCACCGTGGCCAGCACCGGCATGATGGCGGGCAACGTCACGATACGAAAACGCTGCCAGGCATTCGCCCCGTCCATCTCTGCCGCTTCGTACAAGGATTTATCAATGGTCTGTAGAATCGCGAGGAACGAGATAAAGGCATACGGGAAGTAACGCCAGATGGCGAACAGCACGACCAGGACAAAACTGCTGCCAGGGTTATCGAACCACAGCGGCGCCTGATCGTAGAGATGCAGCAGATCAACGCCAAGATAGTTCACAATTCCGTAGCCGTTGTTGAACATGTATTTCCAGGCAAATACCAGTGAAATAGACGGCGTCACATAGGACAGTATCACCAGTGAACGTGCCGTTTTCCGCATGCGGAATTCACGGTTAAAGAAGATCGCTACGGCCAGCCCCAGTCCGGTGCTGCCGATCACCACCAGCGCCGTATACCAGAACGTCATCCACAGGGAGTGCCAGAACGCAGCATCGCCCAGGATGCGAATGTAGTTATCCAGACCGACGAACACCGCATCAATACGCGGATTCAGCGGTAAACGTAAAAAACTGATTTCAATGTTAGAAATCATTGGCCAGGCCACCAGGCCCCCCAGCAAAATCAGGCTGGGGGCCAACAGCAGCATGGCGAAAGGCATATCTGAACGACAAGAAAACAACGTCTTCATAATTCCCTTCGCAAAGCGCTCCTATCGTTGTGATATCAGGTCAGTCAGCTTCTTCTGGCTGTTGCTTAACGTCGCACTGAGATCTTTTTGTCCCACCGTCACGTTATGCACCATGGAACTGATAATGCCGGACCCGGTAACATCTCCCATGCGGGTAAAGTTCTTGTCGCCCACGGCACCAAACACCTGGACGTTCGGGAACTGCGCAATCAGCTCGTAAGGCAGTTGACCAAAGGCCTTGATAACGTCGTTGTTTTTCCAGGAATCTGTGCCCACTACGAGTTTATTGACCGGTAGCGCGGCGCCCGGAGACATCATGACCCAATCAGAGGCGTTCTGAGCCTGCTCCATCCAGGTGACAAATTTCTCGGCGGCCTGCGTTTCCTCTTCGGTCTGGCCGGTAGTGATCGTCAACGAAGTGATCATGCCGTACACGGCTGATGATTTTTCCGTCGGGACCACGAACCCCAGGTTGGCCGGATTGCCATCTTTGAAGACCGCGGGCAGGATATAGGTAGAATAAACGGCCATAGGCGCAGAACCGTTCATGAAGGCGTCTTTGATCTCCATGACATCGTTCGAACCCGGCATGGTGTTCGCGGCCAGCGCCTTATAAAATGCCAGCGCTTTCGACATTTCAGGGGTATCGATTTCCACATTGCCGTTTGCATCAAAGACATTGGCGCCGCCCGACAAAACAAACTGCGAGAAAGCCTGCTCCGTCATGACGCTTTCTGCGGTTGGAAGCGCGATACCGTAATGTTTTTTCGCCGGATCGTTGAGCGCCTGACTGGCTTTCAGCAGTTGTTCCCAGTTGTGCGGTTCCTCGATCCCCGCTGCCGCGAGCGCATCTTTGTGATACCAGACGCCGGACAGCCAGGCGCTAACCGGCACCCCGGTCCATGCGCTGCCATCTTCCGTGCGAACAACGCGTAAAATACCGTCGTAAAATGTCTCCTCGCCCACCGCCTTGACGGCGCGGCCGATGGCGTCACGATCCAGCAACTGCTCTTTATCCATGACTTTGGCGTAGTCATGGCTGATCTCAATCACCTCCGGCAGCGCACCGGTACGAGCCAGGGTAATTACCTTGGTGTTGTAGGCATCTTCTTCAACGGGTACCTGCTTCACCGTAATCGACGGGTTCTCTTTCTCGAATTTTTCAATCAATTTCGTGATAACGGCCTGACGCTCCTGTTCTACCGACGAGTGCATAAACTCAATGGTGACCTGAGATGCTTTATCGTCCTTACAGCCTGATAACAGGGCGCACGAAACCAGTGCTGATAACAGCACAATTTTTGGCATTTTCATTTTAGGGTCCTTTTTAGTTTTCTTTAATCCACATTACCTGCCATGGATTGAGGATCAGCTCCGTACCGCTAATATCCTGTCCTGATAATAACTCCTTACCAGAAAGCGTTTGTTCATAAACGGTCTGCATTTTATTGCTAAAATTAAATAATGCTGTAATTCGCTCGCCATTTTCAGCAACACGAATAATTTTAAGAATTTGTTTACCCACTGCGTCGAAAGCAACCTGACTATCCGGATGGAACGCCCTCTCGCCGCGACGAATAGCGATAAGCTCACTCAAACGAGAATAAATTTGATAACGAATACTCTTCTTATTATTCAGTTCGCTATCAAGCTGCCCCGCCGTGTATTTTTTCCGGTTAATCGCGCGGTTATATCCGAGGCGTTCGACGCCTTCATAATCGTTCCGCGAACCAAGAATGCTCTGAATATAAACAGCCGGGACGCCTGGGAAACTTAACAACACAGCATGCGCGAGGAGGAACCGTGCAATACGTTCCTCATCTGAACTGTCTTGTAAACTTAACGCATCAAGATAGGTGACATTAATTTCATAAGGGCTTCGCGTTCCGTCAGGATTATTTTTCCAGTTGACCAGCGCGCCTTCCTGCTGAAGATTTTCGACCAACGAGAGGATCTCTGATTCCGGAAGAATGCCGCGCAGCGGATTCAAACCGATACCATCATGCGAGGCCAGGAAATTAAACCATGTAGTGTGTGAAGAAGGCAGTGCCAGCGACCCCGCCCATTGGCAAAGTGCTTTCACATCCTGACGATGAACGGCATGCAGCACCAGCGGAGGTAAGGAAAACTGATAGACCATCTGGGCTTCGTTTTCACCATCACCGAAGTAAGAGATGTTGTCTTTGTGCGGAACATTTGTCTCAGTAATGATCACCGTTCCAGGTGCCACGGCGTCCGTAATGGCGCGGAACAGCTGAATAAGGCAATGGGTTTGTTCCAGATGGATGCAGGTTGTTCCCGGGATTTTCCACATAAACCCGACCGCATCCAGACGAATATAACGCGCCCCTTCCATGAGGTAATGGAGCAGAACGTCAACCATTGCAATCAGCACCTGCGGCGAGGCGAAATTGAGATCGATCTGGTCATCGCTGAATGTAGTCCATAAATGACGAACGCTGCCATCATTAAGCGTAAACGGCGTCAACAGCGGTAAAGCGCGTGGGCGCGTCACCGCGGATAAATCGGTTTCCGGGTCGACAGAAATAAAGAAATCTTCATAACCAGGCTTCTGCGCCAGATAATTAGCAAACCATTCGCTTTTCGCTGACATATGATTGCAAACGAAATCAAACATTAAGCTGGCTGACTGTTTTAATTCCGCGACATCGCGCCAGTTTCCCGTTTCAGGTGCAACGGTATGATAATCAATAACGGAAAAACCATCATCTGATGACCACGGATAGAAAGGTAAAAGATGGACATGAGAAAAAGTACGAGAAAGCCACTCATTATAGAACCGGGTAAATACCGGCAATGCTTTCTCCCCTTTCGTGGAGATCTGATCGGCATAGGTAATCAGAACAACATCTTTTTCATCCCAGCCTGACTTACGCTTCTCCGTAATATTAACCGCCGCCTGTTGAAGCTTAGTTAATAACACGTCAAGGTGTGCATCTGAAAATGATTCACCATAAATATGATTGATAAGGTATTTAATTTTTGCGTTCACATTATTTTCCATGGTAGCGGTCCCACGGAGTGGCAATCTACTCCCATGAAAAATATCTGTCAACGGACCTGGGGGCTGAAAAAGGCATTCTCAAAGCAGCGCAACGCAGTAATGTGAGCTGCCGCAAAGAAAGAGAAAAAGCAGAGGGGGAATTCATGCCCTCTCTCAGCGCGAGAAAGGGCTTATATGAGCGGGATTAGCGTGAAAAGTAGCGACGTGAAACGCGTTTTGCCAGTTTTTGTAACAACGGCTCCAGGGCGACCGCCAGCAACATTCTGACCGGCTTACGGGCAACAGACTTGATCGCCCAGCCCGCCACACCAGCCGGACCATAACGTAACGCCGTCATCAGAACCAGTTTACCTGCGATTTTCAGGCCGGGTTTTACCTTCTGACCGGCCTGTTGCCAGTTTTGTTTCATGTAAGTTCTCTCTTAAAGCTGACGGAAACGACTTCTCAGCGTAAAGGTATCGGAGGTGACATAACGTTCCATCTCGCGCAATCGCTTCTCCCCTGCGCTCAGCTGTTCATCCACCGCGTTAAGAAGATCGCTGCTGGTTGGCGTGTTTTCCGCATCCAGCTCACCCTCCGGCATCGGATCAAGTACAAACGACAGAATGATGTAAGCCACCAGTGTAATAAAGGCCAGGCCAAAGAAAATCGACAATACAGTGACCACACGTACCAGTTTTACCGGGACATCCAGATAGTGTGCCAGCCCGGCGCAAACGCCCCGAACCATGCCCTGCTGCGGGATGCGCCACAGTTTTTTATTCAGATTTAGTCCAGCCATTAACGCTCCCTCCAGTTCGGGTGTTCCGCATCCAGGATGGCTTCCAGCGCCTGAATACGTTCGCGCATTTTGTTTGCCTCAGAAGAGAGCTGCGCCAGCCGCTGTTGCTCGCTTTGCGACAGCTCCCCGCGAGAAGAGCGGTTGCTGTAGTGCAGCCATAACCAGATGGGCAGAACAAACAGCACGAAAATTGTCAGGGGTATTGCCAGAAAAAGCGCGCTCATGTGTACTCCTTGTCTTGCGATGCGGCACGCTCAGGTGCCGCAGGATTTATTATTGGTGGTCTTGCTTCATTTTGGCTTTCAGCGCCGCCAGCTGCTCGCTAATTTCATCATCGGCTTTCAGGTCAGCAAACTGCTGATCCAGGGTTTTCTGCTTACCGATGCTGTGGCTTTCGGCTTCCGCTTCCATGTGGTCGATACGACGTTCGAACGATTCGAAACGCGCCATCGCTTCATCCAGTTTGCCGCTGTCCAGCTGGCGACGCACGTCGCGGGACGAACTTGCAGCCTGGTGGCGCAGCGCCAGCGCCTGTTGACGTGCACGGGTTTCGCTGAGTTTATTTTCAAGCTCACCAATCTCTTTCTTCATACGCGTCAGAGTATCATCCACCAGCGTCACTTCATGTTCCAGCGTGGCCACCATGTCGGTCAGCTTCTGCTTCTCAATCAGCGCAGCGCGGGCCAGATCTTCTTTATCTTTGCGCAGCGCCAGTTCAGCTTTTTCCTGCCACTCGTTAAGCTGGGCAGTCGCCTGCTCGATACGACGCGTTAACTGCTTCTTCTCTGCCAGCGCGCGGGCGGAGGTGGAGCGTACTTCAACCAGCGTGTCTTCCATCTCCTGAATCATCAGGCGCACCAGCTTCTGCGGATCTTCTGCTTTCTCCAGCAGCGAGTTGATGTTGGCGTTCACGATGTCGGCAAAACGAGAAAAAATACCCATAATTCAATCCTCATAGTTCTGTTATCGGGCGATGCCCTGCTGAGTAGTTAATACAAATCCCATGCCAACTTTTTATCTTATTGATTTTACTGGGTGTGATTGATATTTATCCATCCAGCGGCTATTCTCACTTGGTGAATATCACTAAGGAGTGGTTAATTTCATCATGGCTGAATATAAAGACAATTTGCTTGGCGAGGCAAACAGCTTCCTGGAAGTGCTTGAGCAGGTATCGCGCCTGGCGCCGCTGAATAAACCGGTGCTCATTATCGGTGAGCGCGGAACGGGTAAAGAACTTATCGCTAACCGTCTGCACTTTCTGTCTGGCCGCTGGGACGGGCCTTTTATTTCGCTTAACTGCGCGGCGCTGAATGAAAATTTGCTCGACACGGAGCTTTTCGGTCATGAAGCCGGCGCGTTTACTGGCGCACAAAAACGGCACCCCGGTCGTTTTGAACGTGCCGACGGCGGAACGCTCTTTCTCGACGAGCTGGCGACCGCGCCAATGCTGGTACAGGAAAAGCTGCTGCGCGTCATTGAGTATGGCGAACTGGAACGCGTTGGCGGAAGTCAGCCGCTTCAGGTTAACGTTCGCCTGGTGTGCGCCACTAACGCCGATCTGCCCGCGATGGTTGCAGAAGATAAATTCCGCGCCGACCTGCTGGACCGGCTGGCTTTCGATGTCGTCCAGTTGCCGCCGCTGCGTGAGCGACGCAGCGATATCATGCTGCTGGCCGATCAATTTGCCATTCAGATGTGCCGGGAACTGGGCCTGCCGCTCTTTCCGGGCTTCAGCGAACAGGCTACCGAGACCCTGCTCGGTTACCACTGGCCGGGGAATATCCGTGAACTGAAAAACGTGGTGGAACGGTCTGTTTACCGTCATGGCAGCAGCGAGACCGAACTGGACAACATTATTCTCGATCCGTTTCGGCGCGAGGTTAAACAGCCCCTTGCTCCGGCGGCGCGCCAGCATGATCCGGCGTTGCCGCTCGATTTACGCCAGTTCCAGCATCAGCAGGAGCAGCAACTGCTGGAACGGAGCCTGAAAGAGGCGAAATATAACCAGAAACGGGCAGCTGAACTGCTGGGTCTGACCTACCATCAGTTAAGGGCATTGCTCAAAAAACATCAAATGCGCTGACATTATCAGCACTTACCCCCAGACATTTTTACGAAGCAGGCGTAAGTGCGATACACTTTGCAGATCGAATCTAAAAACCTTAAAAACTATGCGCCTGGTTTTATCATCCCTGTTTGCACTCGGTCTGTTCAGCAATCTGGCCTTTGCTGCGCCCGATCGTACTGCGCCTCCTGATATTCGTGATAGTGGTTTCGTCTATTGCGTCAGCGGGCAAGTTGATACCTTTAACCCGCAAAAGGCGGGGAGCGGCGTGATTGTTGATACGCTGGCCGCACAGATTTACGATCGCCTGCTCGACGTCGATCCTTATACCTATCGGCTGGTTCCTGAGCTTGCTGAAAGTTGGGAAGTGCTTGATAACGGCGCCACGTACCGCTTCCGTCTACGCGATGATGTGGCTTTTCAGCACACCCCGTGGTTTACCCCAACCCGCAAGCTCAACGCGGATGACGTGGTTTTCACCTTCCAGCGCATATTCAACCGCAATCATCCGTGGCATAACGTTAATGGCGGGAACTTCCCCTATTTCGACAGTCTGCAATTCGCGGACTCGGTCAAAAGCGTTCGTAAGCTGGATAACCGCACGGTTGAGTTTCGCCTGACGCGCCCGGACGCCTCCTTCCTCTGGCACCTGGCGACGCACTACGCGTCCGTCATGTCAGCCGAATACGCGGATCAGCTGACGAAAAAGGATCGTCAGGAACGTCTCGATCGTGAGCCTGTGGGCACAGGACCCTTCCAGTTAGCTGAGTACCGCGCCGGACAATACATTCGCCTGCAACGACACGATCATTTCTGGCGCGGCAAACCGCTGATGCCGCAGGTTATTGTTGATCTGGGTTCAGGTGGAACAGGCCGCCTCTCCAAACTGCTGACCGGTGAGTGCGACGTCCTTGCGTGGCCTGCGGCCAGCCAGTTGACTATTTTGCGCGACGACCCCCGCCTGCGCCTGACCCTACGCCCGGGAATGAACATCGCCTATCTGGCGTTTAACACCGATAAGCCACCGCTGAATAATCCGGCCGTGCGCCATGCGCTGGCGTTAGCGATCAACAATCAGCGTCTGATGCAGTCGATTTATTACGGCACCGCGGAAACCGCCGCCTCTATTCTGCCCCGCGCCTCCTGGGCCTATGACGGCGAGGCGAAGATCACGGAATATAATCCGGCGAAAGCGCGCGAACAGCTTAAAGCACTGGGGGCAGAAAACCTGACGCTTCAGCTGTGGGTACCCACCAGCTCTCAGGCGTGGAACCCTAGCCCGCTGAAAACCGCCGAACTGTTGCAGGCAGATATGGCCCAGGTGGGCGTGAAGGTGATCATCGTTCCTGTCGAAGGCCGTTTCCAGGAGGCGCGTCTGATGGACATGAATCACGACTTAACGCTGGCTGGCTGGTCTACCGACAGTAACGACCCGGACAGCTTCTTCCGTCCGCTGCTGAGCTGTGCGGCGATCAACTCCCAGACCAACTACGCGCACTGGTGTAACCGGGAATTTGATGCTGTGCTGCAAAAAGCCCTCTCATCTCAACAGCTTGCTTCACGCATTGAGGCCTACGATGAAGCGCAAAATATTCTGGCCAGAGAGCTTCCCGTGTTGCCGCTTGCCTCTTCCCTGCGCCTTCAGGCCTACCGTTACGATATAAAAGGGCTGGTACTCAGCCCGTTTGGTAACGCCTCCTTCGCGGGCGTGACTCGTGAGAAAGAACAAGAGGTGAAAAAACCATGATTATATTTACCTTGCGGCGGCTGCTGTTACTGCTGGTCACCCTGTTCTTCCTGACCTTTGTCGGCTTTAGCCTTAGCTACTTTACGCCGCACGCCCCGCTTCAGGGCTCATCCCTCTGGGACGCCTGGCTGTTCTGGTTTAACGGCCTGTTGCACTGGGATTTTGGCGTGTCCAGCATCAACGGACAGCTCATCTCTGAGCAGCTGAAGATGGTTTTCCCGGCCACCATGGAGCTGTGTATACTCGCCTTTGGCTTTGCCCTCATGGTGGGGATCCCGGTGGGGATGCTGGCGGGAATTTATCGCAATAAATGGCAGGATAAATTCATCAGCGCGCTTGCCTTAATTGGCTTTTCCATCCCTGTTTTCTGGCTGGCGCTGCTGCTTACCCTCTTCTTCTCACTGACGTTAGGCTGGCTTCCGGTGTCTGGCCGTTTCGACCTGCTATATAACGTGCAAACGGTGAGCGGCTTCGCCATCGTTGACGCCTGGCTTTCCGATTCAGTCTGGCGCGACGAAATGATCGTGAGCGCCCTGCGCCATATGGTGCTGCCAGTGCTCACGCTGGCTGTCGCACCGACGACCGAAGTGATCCGCCTGATGCGCATCAGCACTATCGAAGTCTTCGATCAAAACTATGTGAAAGCCGCCGCCACACGCGGACTGTCTCGCCTGACGATTCTACGTCGCCATGTGCTGCACAATGCGTTGCCGCCGGTAATCCCACGGCTTGGGCTGCAATTCTCAACCATGCTGACGCTGGCGATGATCACCGAGATGGTTTTCAGCTGGCCGGGCCTTGGACGCTGGATGATCAACGCCATTCGCCAGCAGGATTACGCTGCGATCTCCGCCGGAGTGATGGTGATTGGCTCGCTGGTTATTATTGTTAACGTTGTTTCCGATATTTTGGGTGCCATGGCCAACCCGTTGAAGCATAAGGAATGGTATGCCTTACGATAACGTCTACAGCGAAAAGCGCACGCCTGGTGCGCTACGCACCGTGTGGCGTAATTTCTACGGCGACACCACGGCGATGATCGGCTTTTACGGCTGCATTGGCCTCGTGTTGCTGTGTGTTTTTGGTTCGTGGTTTGCCCCGTATGGCATCGATCAGCAGTTCCTTGGTTATCAGCTTTTACCGCCATCGTGGTCGCGTTACGGGGAGGTTTCGTTCTTCCTGGGGACTGATGATCTCGGACGCGACGTGCTAAGTCGTTTACTGAGCGGCGCCGCACCTACGGTAGGCGGCGCGTTCGTGGTCACCCTGGCCGCCGCGATATGCGGCCTTGCGCTGGGCATTTTTGCCGGCTCTACCCATGGGCTGCGGTCTGCCGTGCTCAATCATATTCTTGATACCTTGCTCTCGATTCCTTCGCTGTTGCTGGCGATTATCGTCGTGGCCTTCGCGGGGCCGCACCTCACACATGCGATGTTCGCCGTCTGGCTGGCCATTCTGCCCCGCATGGTGCGATCGGTTTACAGCCTGGTTCACGACGAACTGGAGAAAGAGTATGTCGTCGCCGCCCGTCTGGACGGTGCCACCACGTTTAATATTTTGTGGTTTGCCGTGCTGCCTAACATTGCCGCCGGGCTGGTGACGGAGATCACCCGCGCCCTGTCGATGGCGATTCTTGATATCGCAGCGCTGGGCTTCCTGGACCTGGGCGCACAGCTCCCCTCCCCGGAATGGGGCGCAATGCTCGGCGATGCGCTGGAGCTGATTTACGTTGCGCCGTGGACGGTCATGCTGCCGGGCGCGGCCATTATGGTGAGCGTTCTGCTCGTTAACCTGCTTGGCGACGGGATCCGCCGCGCAATCAATGCGGGGGTGCAATAATGCCGTTACTTGATATCCGCAACCTCACGATCGAAATTAAAACGGGCGAAGGCTGGGTTAAAGCGGTGGATCGCATCAGTATTACGCTCGCAGAGGGCGAAATACGCGGGCTGGTGGGCGAATCGGGTTCCGGTAAGAGTCTAATCGCCAAAGCCATTTGCGGCGTGGCGAAGGACAACTGGCGGGTGACCGCCGACCGTATGCGTTTCGACGACATCGATCTGTTGCGTCTCTCCCCGCGCGAACGCCGTAAACTGGTGGGCCATAACGTCTCGATGATTTTTCAGGAGCCGCAATCCTGTCTCGATCCGTCCGAGCGCGTCGGGAAACAGCTAATGCAGAATATCCCCGGCTGGACCTATAAAGGCCGCTGGTGGCAGCGTTTCGGCTGGCGTAAACGCCGTGCCATTGAGCTATTGCACCGTGTGGGGATCAAAGACCATAAAGACGCGATGCGCAGTTTCCCCTACGAACTGACCGACGGTGAATGCCAGAAAGTGATGATTGCTATCGCCCTGGCCAATCAGCCGCGTCTGCTGATTGCGGACGAACCGACGAACGCGATGGAGCCAACGACTCAGGCGCAGATTTTCCGCCTGCTCACGCGTCTGAACCAGAATAACAACACCACCATTTTGCTGATCAGCCATGACCTGCAAATGTTGAGCAAGTGGGCGGATAAAATTGACGTGATGTATTGCGGACAAACGGTAGAAACCGCGCCAAGTGAAGACCTGGTGACGACGCCGCATCATCCTTACACGCAGGCGCTGATCAGGGCGATCCCTGATTTCGGCAGCGCAATGCCACACAAGAGCCGTCTGAATACTCTGCCTGGCGCGATACCGCTGCTGGAATCGCTGCCCATTGGCTGCCGTCTGGGTCCGCGTTGCCCGTATGCTCAGCGTAAATGCATTGAAACACCGCGCCTGACAGGGCCGAAAAATCATCTGTTTGCCTGTCATTTCCCGCTGAACATGGAGAGAGAGTGAAATGGTCGAAACCTTACTGGAAGTGCGTAACCTGAGTAAGACCTTTCGCTATCGCACCGGCCTGTTTCACCGTCAGACCGTCGAGGCGGTTAAACCGCTGAGTTTTACGCTGCGCGAAAAGCAGACGCTGGCGATTATCGGTGAAAACGGCTCGGGCAAATCGACCCTGGCAAAAATGCTCGCGGGTATGGTTGAGCCAAGCGGCGGTGAAATACTGATTGACGATCATCCTCTGGAATTTGGTGACTACTCTTTCCGCAGCCAGCGCATTCGGATGATTTTTCAGGATCCGTCAACGTCCCTCAACCCGCGCCAGCGTATTTCGCAGATCCTGGATTTCCCGCTGCGGTTGAATACCGACCTGGAGCCGGAAGCGCGTCGCAAACGTATTGTCGAAACCCTGCGTCTGGTAGGTCTCCTGCCCGACCATGTCAGCTATTACCCCCACATGCTGGCCCCGGGCCAAAAACAGCGTCTCGGACTGGCCCGCGCGCTGATCCTGCGCCCGAAGGTCATTATCGCCGACGAAGCGCTGGCGTCGCTGGACATGTCGATGCGTTCGCAACTCATCAACCTGATGCTGGAGCTACAGGAAAAGCAGGGGATATCGTATATCTACGTGACTCAGCACCTGGGCATGATGAAGCACATCAGCGATCAGGTGCTGGTGATGCACCAGGGTGAAGTCGTTGAGCGCGGCAGTACCGCTGACGTGCTGGCCTCCCCGCTCCACGACCTGACAAAACGCCTGATTGCCGGACACTTTGGTGAAGCATTGACGGCCGATGCGTGGCGGAAAGATCGTTAGCCGTTGCGTAACCCGCTTGCCAGCAGAGTAAACACCTCGATGGCATGCGGCAGCGTCTTCTGCGGCTCGTCACTCGCGGCAATCATCAAGGCAGCATTCAGCGCAACGCCGTTCAACAGATGGGCTGCGACTTTCGCATCCATTTTTTTAAGCACGTTGCGTTCGATTAATTTTTCGATGGTCTGGCGGGTCGACTCAAGACAGCTGTTCTGGCTGGGCCATTGCGCCGGATCGCCCAGAACGGCCGGACCGTCAAGAAGCACGATACGCTGAACTTCCGGAACGAGCGCCATGTTGATGTAGGCGATGCCTTCCGCCAGCAGTCTCTCCCAATCATCGTCTGTGGCCGCGGCAACGGCTTTCGCGTTGCCCGCCATTTCGCTGTCTATCTGCGCGACCACCGCCGCCAGTAACCCTTTCTTATCTCTGAAATTATGATACAGCGCACCGCGCGTTAACCCCACGCTTGCCGTCAGTTCATCCATCGACGCTGCAGCAAAGCCTTTCTCAGCAAACGCCTTTCGCGCCGCATGAATCAATTTTTCGCGATTTTCCTGAGCTGTTTCAGCACGACGTTTTGTAGCCATAGAACTTCCTATAAAAGCGATATTTTTAATTTGACATACGCGGCGTATGTGAATTACATTTTTTTCACATACATTGCGTATGTTACTTCTCTTAAGTAACCACAACAACGCCTCTGACAGAAAAGGAAATGCCATGCATCCACGTAATCCTGTCTTCCCTGCCAATCGACATGCCCTTTATGATGAGCATGGCTATTCGGCTGCCATTCGCTCTGGCGATCTGTTATTTGTTTCCGGTCAGGTCGGCAGCCGCAGCGATGGCACGCCTGAGCCTGATTTCGCCGCTCAGGTGCAGTTGGCATTCGATAATTTACACGCGACTTTGGCCGCCGCAGGATGCACTTTTGACGATCTGATTGATGTCACGACGTTTCATACCGATCCAGAAAACCAGTTCCCCGTCATCATGGAGGTGAAAAAACTGGCGTTTCCGCAGCCACCTTACCCAAACTGGACGGCTATCGGCGTTAACTGGCTGGCCGGATTTGATTTTGAAATTAAGGTTATTGCCCGAATCCCCTCGCCAGCGAATTAATATCCGGCCGTCTTAGCGTGAAGCTTCTGGCCAACCTCTGGTTGGATGAGGCGAACCCAGCCCCCGGTGATATACTGCTGGAATACACACGAAATAGCCTGATAAAGAGTCAGTTCAACGTCTTTCGTGCGCCCAGTCACGGCACGTGAGCGAGAAATATCGTGACACAAGGGGCTGTGAGTGGGCTATAATTTCGAGCTAATTTCGAATGATTTTGAAATACTGCCTGTAACGCTATGAATTACAAGGCAAAATAAGCAATGAATATAAGGATTAAAGCTATGGGTTTTCTTTCCGGTAAGCGCATTCTGGTAACTGGCGTTGCCAGCAAACTGTCCATCGCATACGGCATCGCACAGGCTATGCATCGCGAAGGCGCTGAGCTGGCGTTCACCTACCAGAACGACAAGCTGAAAGGCCGTGTTGAAGAATTTGCCGCGCAGCTGGGTTCCAGCATTGTTCTGGAATGTGACGTTGCACAAGACGAAAGCATTGATGGCATGTTTGCTGAACTGGCTAAAGCATGGCCGAAATTCGACGGTTTCGTTCACTCCATCGGCTTCGCTCCGGGCGATCAGCTGGACGGCGACTACGTGAACGCGGTTACCCGTGATGGCTTCAAAATCGCCCATGACATCAGCTCCTACAGCTTCGTTGCGATGGCAAAATCCTGCCGCGCGATGCTGAACCCGGGCGCAGCCCTGCTGACCCTGTCCTACCTGGGCGCAGAACGCGCTATCCCTAACTACAACGTTATGGGTCTGGCGAAAGCGTCTCTGGAAGCCAACGTGCGCTATATGGCGAACGCAATGGGTCCTGAAGGCGTGCGTGTTAACGCAATTTCTGCGGGTCCAATCCGTACTCTGGCCGCTTCCGGGATCAAAGATTTCCGTAAAATGCTGGCACATTGCGAAGCGGTTACCCCGATTCGTCGTACCGTTACCATCGAAGATGTGGGTAACTCTGCGGCATTCCTGTGCTCTGACCTTTCCTCAGGTATCTCCGGCGAAGTGGTTCACGTGGACGGCGGCTTCAACATCGCTGCCATGAACGAGCTGGAAATCAAATAAGTCTGTTACTCTCTTCCCGCCTGGGAAGAGAGTTTTCTCCCCTCCCCGCACTTCGTTATTCCGTTCTGCTATTTGTTATCACCTAACAATATTTTTCCCCTCATCCGCCTTACGCCAGGATATTGATCGCCATTTTGAGATCAAGGAACGCCCATGGAACAACGCCGTTTTTCCGGCAAAGGCCACTGGTATCACGAAACCCAGTCGAATCATTCGCAGACGGACGTTCTGCCGCTGGTGCCTGAAGCCGCTAACGTCGACGATCGTTTTTTGCTCGATTTAGCCCTACCTGACGACATTGCCGCAAGCTGTTGTGGGTGGCTTACGCCAGCCCGAACCTTGTGCCGCCTCTTATTCCCGCTCGATACTCCCGTAAACCGTCTGCACACGCTTAGCGCCTACGACAGACTGAGCACGGCGTTGACGGTTTCCCAGGCGTGTGGCGTCCAGCGGCTCTGTAACCACTACGCGGCGCTCCTCGCCCCCCTTCCGGGCCCCGACTCTTCCCGGGAAAGCAATCGACGCCTTGCAGAAATCACTCAGTATGCCCGCCAGCTGGCGAGCTCTCCGGACGTCATTGACGATAAAGCGCAAACTCAGCTTGATGAGGTGGGACTGACAACGTATGACATTGTGCTTATCAACCAGATCATCGGCTTTACTGGTTTTCAGGCGCGGGCGGTTGCAGTGTTTCAGGCGCTGCTTGGCCATCCGGTACGCTGGCTACCGGGACACCACATTCAGCCCCATACACTACCGCTGAGCTTTACCCGATGGACAGCCACCCAGCCCGTAGTCGAACTAAAATATGCCAGTGCGGTTCAACTTGAGGCGCTCTCACGCTGGCAGGCCGAACCTGCGCTTTCAGCGCTCACGCCGGTTCTCTGCCATGAGCCGATGCTGCTGAATCTGACGGGCGAGATACTGGTTAACCACCCACAAAGCGAAGCCCAGCCATCTGCATCGCTCTCAGCCGCCCATACGCTGCTGCTTACGTCTCCCGATCGTTTTAGCGCCGCCCAGTTAACGCCTCTCACGGAGGCCGGTATCCCACCGGGCAAGGCAATTAACCTGTTAACCCACGGCGCTTTTAATGGCTGGCTGGACCGTCTTCGCGTGGCGCTTGGCAAAGAGGAATAACCACACGCTTTACCTAAAGAGCGCTTGCTGTAGCAGTGAGAATCGCGTAAAACTGTCAGCCGCTCAATGGCTACGAAAATAGAACATTATGTTTCAGGACAACCCGCTGCTAGCGCAGCTTAAACAGCAACTACATTCCCAGACGCCCCGTGCAGAAGGGGTCGTAAAAGCCACGGAAAAGGGCTTTGGCTTTCTTGAAGTTGACGGACAGAAGAGCTACTTCATTCCGCCTCCTCAGATGAAGAAAGTGATGCATGGCGACCGCATTTCGGCCGTTATTCATACCGAAAAGGAACGAGAGTCTGCCGAGCCGGAAGCACTGATCGAACCTTTCCTGACCCGCTTTGTCGGGAAAGTGCATAAAAAAGACGATCGTCTTTCTATCGTACCGGATCATCCTCTCCTGAAAGATGCCATCCCTTGCCGCGCCGCGCGTGACGTTGAGCATGACTTTGTCGAGGGTGACTGGGCGGTTGCCGAAATGCGCCGTCATCCTTTAAAAGGCGATCGCGGTTTCTACGCCGAGCTGACCCAGTTCATCACCTTTGGCGACGACCATTTCGTCCCATGGTGGGTGACGCTGGCGCGCCACAACCTCGAAAAAGAAGCGCCGGATGGCGTCGCGACCAAAATGCAGGACGAAGGTCTTGAGCGTCGCGATCTGACAGCGCTGGACTTTGTCACCATCGACAGCGCCAGCACCGAGGATATGGACGATGCGCTGTATGCCGAAGAGGCAGCGGATGGCAAAATGCATCTGACCGTCGCCATCGCCGACCCTACCGCATGGATTGTCGAAGGCAGCAAGCTGGACGAAATGGCCAAAGTGCGTTCGTTCACCAACTACCTGCCGGGCTTCAACATCCCGATGCTGCCGCGCGAGCTTTCCGACGATCTCTGCTCCCTGCGTCCCCATGAAGTGCGTCCGGTACTGGCCTGCCGCATGACCATCGCGGCTGACGGTACCATTGAAGAAGATATCGAATTCTTCGCCGCCACCATCGAATCCAAAGCTAAACTGGCTTATGACAACGTGTCCGACTGGCTGGAAAATACCGGCAGCTGGAAGCCTGAATCCGATAATATCGCTGCGCAAATTCGTCTGCTGCATCGCGTCTGCCAGAGCCGCAGTGAGTGGCGCCAGACCCACGCCCTGGTATTTAAGGACCGCCCGGACTACCGCTTTGTGCTGGGGGAAAAAGGCGAAGTGCTCAACATCGTCGCCGAGCCACGCCGTATTGCCAACCGTATCGTTGAAGAAGCGATGATCTCCGCCAACATTTGCGCCGCACGCGTGCTGCGCGACAAGTTAGGCTTTGGCATTTACAACGTGCACACCGGCTTTGACCCGGCTAACACCGAAGCGCTGGCCGCCCTGCTCAAGACCCATGACGTCCACGTCGATCCGGAAGAGGTGCTGACCCTGCCAGGCTTCTGCAAGCTGCGCCGCGAGCTGGACGCACAGCCGTCAGGTTTCCTTGACAGCCGCATTCGCCGCTTCCAGTCCTTTGCGGAAATCAGCACCGAGCCAGGCCCGCACTTCGGTCTCGGTCTTGAGGCATATGCCACCTGGACCTCCCCGATCCGTAAGTACGGCGACATGGTTAACCATCGTCTGCTGAAAGCGATCATCAAAGGGGAATCTGTTGCCCGCCCACAGGATGAGACTACGTTGCAGATGGCAGAGCGTCGCCGTCTGAACCGTATGGCGGAGCGTGATGTCGGCGACTGGTTGTACGCGCGTTTCCTGAATGATAAGGCAGGGACTGACACCCGTTTCCCGGCTGAAATCATTGACATCAGCCGCGGCGGTATGCGCGTGCGTCTGGTGGATAATGGCGCCGTTGCCTTTATTCCTGCCCCGTTCCTGCATGCCGTTCGCGACGAACTGGTTTGTAGCCAGGAAAACGGGACCGTGCAAATTAAAGGCGAAACGGTTTACAAAGTCACTGACGTGATTGATGTAAACATCGCTGAAGTCCGCATGGAAACCCGCAGCATTATCGCGCGCCCTGTCGCCTGATAACCGCGTAGACTCCCGGCCGTTCCGTTCAGGGATGGCCGGGAGTTCTCCCCAGTATTATCTCTCGCAAAATCATCGTTTTTTCTCACACTTTTCTGTTTCCTACCGCCACATTTCGCCAGAATTATCTACAGTAAAAAGAGCCGTCATAGTCGACTGCAAATGAATAATTTGTGCGCTACTCAGCAGCCGCGGGAGAAAACGGGATGGACGATCTGGAGCAGAATTTGCTGTTTCGTTACATGGGTACGCATAGCCCCTGGTGGCGACTAACAGCAGACAGCAATGCTCTGCATCTTGCTGCCAGTGAAAGCGCTGAAATCGTTCAGGTGGTTGCGCTGGACGATGAGCAGGCCGCTCTGATTCGCCAGCTCACCGTTATCACGTCCAGCATTGCCATGACCCTTCCCTTGTATGGTGTGGACGTTCCCGTCCATCTTGTCGGTCGTAAAATTAACAAAAATGAGTGGGCGGGAACGGCATCAGCATGGAACGACACGCCTTCCGTGGCGCGCGATCTGGCGCAGGGACTCTCCTTCGCCGAACAGGTGGTGTCCGAAGCTAACTCCGTAATTGTCATCCTCGACCAGAACGGGAATATTCAGCGCTTCAACCGTCTAAGTGAAGAATATACGGGCCTGAAGGAACAGGAAGTCATCGGGCAAAACGTGTTTAAACTGTTCATGAGCCGCAGCGAAGCCGCGGCCTCAAAACGCAACATCACCGGTTTTTTTCGTAACGGCAGCTCCTACGAAGTCGAACGCTGGATCAAGACCCGCAAGGGGCAACGCCTGTTTCTCTTCAGAAATAAATTCGTTCACAGCGGCAGCGGGAAAAATGAAATTTTCCTCATCTGTTCAGGTACCGACATCACGGAAGAGCGCCGGGCCCAGGAGCGCCTGCGCGTTCTCGCCAATACGGATACGATTACCGGTTTGCCTAACCGAAATGCCATCCATGAGCTGATCTCCGACGCCATCACCTCCCGGGGTGAAACGCAGGTGGGCGTGGTTTATCTCGATCTGGATAACTTTAAAAAAGTGAACGATGCCTATGGGCATATGTTTGGCGACCAGCTGCTACAGGCCGTTGCGCTGGCGATCCTGAGTTGCCTGGACGACGGACAAACCCTGGCGCGCCTGGGTGGGGATGAGTTTATCGTGATGGCCACCGATACGTCGCAGGGCGCGCTGGAAGCTATGGCGTCGCGCATTCTGACCCGACTGCGGCAGCCTTTCCGCATCGGGCTGATTGAGGTTTACACCGGCTGCTCGCTTGGTATCGCGCTTGCGCCCCAGCACGGTAACGATCGGGAAAGCGTCATTCGCAATGCCGACACCGCCATGTACACCGCCAAGGAAAATGGCCGGGGTAAATTCTGCGTCTTCTCGCCAGAGATGAACCAGCGCGTATTTGAATATCTATGGCTGGATACCAACCTGCGTAAAGCGCTGGATAACGATCAGCTGTTAATTCACTACCAGCCAAAAATGACCTGGCGCGGCGAAGTCAGAAGTCTGGAGGCGCTGGTGCGCTGGCAGTCACCAGAGCGTGGCCTGATCCCGCCGATGGAATTTATCTCCTATGCGGAAGAGTCAGGGCTGATAGTGCCCCTTGGCCGCTGGGTTATGCTCGATGTGGTGCGCCAGGTGGCAAAATGGCGCGACAAAGGGATCAACCTGCGCGTCGCGGTCAACGTTTCCGCCCGTCAGCTGGCGGATCAGACCATCTTCAGTGACCTGAAGCAGGCGCTGAAAGACCTGAATTTTGAATACTGCCCGATTGACGTGGAATTGACCGAAAGCTGTCTCATCGAAAATGAAGAGCTGGCCCTGTCAGTGATCCAGCAATTTAGCCGCCTGGGGGCGCAAATTCACCTTGATGACTTTGGTACGGGGTACTCTTCCCTGTCGCAGCTGGCGCGCTTCCCTATCGACGCCATCAAGCTTGACCAGTCCTTCGTCCGGGATATCCATAAGCAGTCCATTTCACAGTCGCTGGTGCGCGCGATAGTCGCCGTGGCACAGGCGTTGAATCTGCAGGTCATTGCTGAAGGGGTGGAGAGTGCAAAAGAAGACGCCTTTCTGACGAAGAATGGCGTCAACGAACGGCAGGGTTTTCTTTTTGCTAAGCCCATGCCCGCAGCCGCATTCGAGCGATGGCTAAAGCGCTATCAGGCCAGGAATGTCCGTTAGCTGGCTTTGCGTAAGCCCGTCGCCTGATGGCGATTTTGCAGCATAACCAGCCGCTCCATGTAGGCGATATCCTTCGGTTCAAGACAGAAGGCGGCATCCACCCAATCCTCGGTAATGTCCATCAACTCGCTTCGCGGAAGTGGCAGAACACGCGTACGCGCGCGCAGCATGGCCCTTACGCCGTTCAGCTTCGGCTGTAGCGTGTCGATAAACGTCCGTACCGAAACATAGCTCTGTAACGGCTCGAATAAGAGATCCACAAGACCGTGCTGTTCATACCATTCCGCCGTATGCGACTCACCTTTATAGATCAGCGCCTCTGCCATTTTCATGCCGGCACGACGCGCCACCAGTGAATAACCGCCCATGCCCGGGAACAGATTGAACGCGATTTCCGGAAAGCCTAATCGGGCATCGCGCTGGGCCAGAATGAAATGATGCGCGAGCGCGGCTTCAAACCCGCCCCCTAACGCGCTTCCTTCCACCATCGCCAGCGTGACAGCACCGGTATCGAACCCTCGTGAGGCGGCATGAACGCAGTCCACACAGGCCCGGGCATAGGCGCGTAACGCTTCGCGTCGGTTGTTTTTGATGCACTCAACGAAGAATTGTAAATCACCGCCGGTATTGTAGATGTCAGGGACCAGCGATCCGGTGACCCAAAAATCAACGACATATCCGGACTGGCGAACCAGCCAGGAGAGATTCATGATCTCCTCGATCAGCGCATGATTGAAGCAAGGCCGTGGCGTGGCACGTAACATCATCCACACCGTGCGCCGTTCGGCCTCATAATAAGCCGCCAGTTGAGTGAATCGTTCGGCATCAGTAAACAATGTGCAGGTTGTCTGGTTGATAACTGTCATAGTCGAATTCCTCTTATAAAAAAGCGCGTTGCGCGCAGTTTTAGACTAATCCACCCCTACAACCCGCAGCACACGGGGGTTAAATTTGTCACTTTCATTTATGAACTTTGGTTATTGCATTTTTTACCTTCTCTTTTGAATCAATTTTCTGCATCATTGATAATATTAACTTTTCGCTTCAGGGTGAGCTTATGTCTAACATTGATGCAACAGCCGTGGCACAGCGTATTGATACTGTGCTGGATATTCTTGTCGCGGGCGATTATCACTCTGCTATCCGTAATCTTGAGATCCTCAAGTCTGAACTGCTGGCTGAGAACGGCACTGATAACGCATCAGAATCCACTCAACCAAAAGCCCCGTGGGAAGTGTAACCACGTCGTTTTCGCCCTTGCCTTTTAAATGGATGCTATGAATTCCCGACAACAAATCATTTTGCAGATGGTGATCGATCAGGGACGCGTAAGCGTAGTCGATCTCGCTAAAGCTACCGGCGTTTCTGAAGTCACCATTCGTCAGGATCTGAATCTTCTGGAAAAACAGAGCTACCTGCGGCGTGCGCACGGATATGCCGTTCCACTGGACAGCGACGACGTTGAAACCCGCATGATGAACAATTTTGCGCTCAAGCGGGAACTGGCGGAGTTTGCTGCATCCTTAGTGAATAACGGTGAGACCGTCTTTATTGAAAATGGCAGCAGTAACGCCCTTCTGGCGCGCACGCTTGCCGATCAAAAAGACGTTACCATCATTACCGTAAGCAGCTATATCGCCCATCTGTTGAAGGAAACTCGCTGCGAGGTCATTCTGCTGGGCGGCATTTACCAGAAGAAAAGCGAAAGCATGGTGGGGCCATTAACGCGTCAATATGTTCAGCAGGTTCACTTCAGTAAGGCATTCATTGGCATTGACGGCTGGCAGCCCGACACCGGCTTTACCGGTCGCGACATGATGCGTTCAGACGTGGTGAACGCCGTACTCGCCAAAGAGTGTGAAGCGATTGTGCTGACCGATAGCTCTAAGTTTGGCGCCGTACACCCTTATACGATGGGTCCGGCTTCGCGCTTCAGCCGTGTGATCACGGATGAGCGTTTACGCGATGAATATCGCCAGCAATTAGAACAAGACGGCCTGACTGTCGATATTGTGAAAAAAACGGCCTGATTATCCTGCTGCGCCCGAATAATGGGCGCACTTAAACCTTTCTCTGAGAGTATTCCGACCCTTCCTTTAAGAGTTTTTACCTGTTGAAACTGTTCTAAACACGTAAAATTAATATTAGCGATATAACAGGAAGTGACTATCACCTGCGTGATGATGTAACGCCTGCGCGACCAGCTTTCACGGGAACAGAATTTAAGTATGGATATTGTCTATACTTAAAGTGCATTCCTTTCCGTGAATCGATAATTCAGGAGAAAGTATTATGACCTTTACCAGCAAAAAATTAGCCGCCGCTGTTCTGGCAATCACTGTAGCAATGTCTCTGAGCGCTTGCTCTAACTGGTCTAAACGTGACCGTAACACCGCGATTGGTGCCGGTGCTGGTGCGCTTGGTGGTGCAGTATTAACGGATGGTAGTACGCTGGGTACATTAGGTGGTGCTGCCGTAGGTGGTATTATCGGTCACCAGGTGGGCAAATAATCACCATAACGGCTCTCACCGGTATAATAATATATTTTGTATTTTCAGGTCTGACTTACGCACGTAAAAAAAAGAGCCACGGCAATGTCCGTGGCTCATTTATTTTAACCGCCCGCCAGTTTGACTTTCATACCTTTGGCTTCCAGGAGCGTTTTAATTAAATCCCGCTTATCGCCCTGAATCTCAATTATGCCGTCTTTTACTGCCCCACCGCATCCGCACTTCTTTTTAAGCTCAGCGGCGAGCTTTACCAGCTCTGCATCATCCAGATCAATGCCGGTGATAACGCAAACGCCTTTCCCTTTTCTGCCACTGGTCTGGCGCTGAATACGCACGATTCCATCGCCTTTCGGACGTTCAGCTTTCTCTTTTGGCTCTTCAATGCGCCCGGTATCTGTTGAATAGACCAGACGAGTGTTGGCATCACGCATTATGCCCCCTTTTTCAGTGATGCATTAATCGCTTTCAGAGTCTCTGCCGGATAAGCGGATTGCGTCACCGGGCGACCAATTACCATATAGTCTACCCCCGCGCTCAGCGCCTGCTCTGGCGTCATGATGCGTCGCTGATCCCCTGACTCGCTGCCTGCCGGACGGATACCTGGCGTCACCAGTTTAAATTCGCGGCCTAACTCAGATTTGAAGCGAACCGCCTCCTGAGCTGAACAGACCACGCCATCAAGCCCACACTGTTGCGTGAGGCGCGCCAGACGCTCCGCATGTTCGGCAGGTGACAACGTCACACCCAGGTCACGAAGGTCAGATTCATCCATACTGGTCAGCACGGTGACGGCGATAAGAAGCGGAGCGTCATTGCCAAACGGCACCAGCGCTTCGCGCGCAGCCGTCATCATACGTGCCCCACCGGAGGCATGAACGTTAACCATCCACACACCCAGTTCAGCCGCCGCAGCAACGGCGTGGGCAGTGGTATTCGGAATATCGTGGAATTTCAGGTCGAGGAAAACGTCGAAACCACGCTGGTGCAGATCGCGGACGATTTGCGGACCGAACAGCGTAAACATCTCTTTGCCTACTTTAAGACGGCAATCCCGGGGATCAATACCATCAACAAAGGCCAGTGCGGCGTCACGGTTATTGTAATCCAGAGCAACAACTACAGGAGAATCGGTAACTACGCGGGAAGTGGAGGAAGTAACAGACGTCATGACCAGCCCTTTTCGTCTATGGGCGCGCAGCGGCGCGGAACAGATAAACGGCGTGCATTCTACCTGCCCTCGGGGTAAATGAACAGAATCGAATGCTTTTCCTGCCGAACCACAGACCGCACGGTGCTGAAAGCAATAATGCACTCTTTAGTATGTTGTAACTAAAATGGAGTGTTTTAAAAAATCACTGCCCGTCCAGACCACGAATTGGCTTGATGGTGGACCAGGCCCGGCAGGAAGGGCAATGCCAGTAGAGCGAATAGGCGGTGAAGCCGCATTTCTGGCAGCGATAGCGCGGCTTGCTCCGCACCTGTTCACCGACCATGTCTCGCAGCACCATCAGGCTCTCTTTAGCGCGCCCTTCTTCTGCATCGTTAAGATGATAATCCATCAGCTTGTGGAAGACGCGCATCGTCGGATGGCGCTGCAACTGACGGGTAATGTATACCTGGGCGGTATCACTCCCTTCGTGCTCTTCGACGACATCCGACAGCATCAGCTCGGCTGTGGCACCGGTGTTTTCTTCAACACAGCGGCGCAGGAATGCAACCCACTCGTCCTGCTTACCTAACTGCTGATAGCAGGTTTGCAGCATTTCCAGTGTTTCGCTGACCAGCTCTTTGTCCTGATCGATAACGCGAAGCAGGCTTTCCACGGCTTTGGCGTAATCACCATTAGCCATAAAGACCCGCCCCATCATTATCGAGATGCGGGCGCTGTTGCGATCGGCCGCGGCGCCTTTTTTTAGCAATGCCATGGCCTTATCCATGTCATCGCTACCCATTTGCTGAAGGGCCAGCTCGCAGTAAAAATGGGCAATTTCGACGCGCTGTTTGTCTTTGCCGAGTTTGACCAGCCGTTCGGCGGTATCAATCGCTTTTTGCCAGTCGCTGGTTGCCTGGTAGATTTGCAGAAGTTGCTGAAGCGCACCGATACGGAAATCGGTCTCATCCACCAGCTGAGAGAACATATCTTCTGCGCGATCGTACAGGCCCGCCGCCATGTAATCTCTGCCCAACTGCTGCACGGCCAGCAACCGTTGCTCATAGGTCAACGATGCGCTTTCCATCAGGGTCTGGTGGATACGGATGGCACGGTCAACCTCTCCGCGCGAGCGGAACAGGTTTCCCAGGGTGAGATGCGCCTCTACGGTGCCGGTATCCTCTTTGAGCATGTCGAGGAACAGATCGACCGCTTTATCCTGCTGATTGCTCAGCAGGAAGTTCACCCCCGCAACGTAGTCACGGGAGAGTCGGTTTGCTTCATCCTGTTTTGTTTGTTGCGCGCTTCTGCGGCCCATATACCAGCCATAGGCTGCGGCGACAGGCAAAAGCAGAAACAACAACTCCAGCATATTCGATTATTCCTTGACTACCGGCACACCAGAGCTCGCCGGAATGTCAGTCGCAGGCGTAAGTTGATGTTCAAGTCGTTTAATTTTACGTTCAGCGCGAACAAGGGAAACACGAACCTTAAGCCAGAACAGGCCACATACAAGCCAGCCGATGACAAAACCCGCTGCGAATAACACAGCCAGCAGGCTCGACACCCGGTACTCGCCCTGCGCCAGCAGATAGTTGAAACTTACCTGTTGATCGTTTTGCGCGCCCAATGTGACTGAAATGACAAAAATCGCCAACACCAGTAAGAAAATGAGTAAATATTTCACATGACTTCCCGTTATGTGGTTCGAGCGTATAAAGCGTGTTCAACTCACTGCAATCAGCCTTATAAGCTACCATTTTAGTGGCGGGCGCGAAACGGAAAAAGTAATGCGCCCTTCATGGATTTATGGTCAAAATGCGGAATATCAAGCTTCAGGTTCCACCTGACTCCCTTTCGGCTATTTCTTCCTTCTCTTCCTGCGGTGGCGTCAGAGGCCCACAGAAACGTTGTGCAAGCCAGGTCGCCAGCGTCACCAGTACCCACGAAATCAGCGTAGCCACCACCAAATCACGCGGCCAGTGCATCCCCAGCAGCATCCGGCTGCCCATTACGCCTGTCGCCCAGACCAGCAAAATCGCAATCGTGAGGGTACGTCGACGTGGCCAAAGCAGCCCCACGCCGAGTAGCGCCCAGCTGGCAGCAAACATCGTATGTCCGGAAGGAAACGCAAAGCCGGTCTCTTTTTGCCAGTGTTTGCGTAAAAATGTCGGGATATCCTGCTGTTCCGCAAGCTGTTCTTTCACCAACGCCCCGCGATCCTTACGCTTTAAAGTGTAGAACTCATCTACCGGAATATGGTGCGTTTTTTCCAGCCAGATAACAAAGGGACGGGGTTCCTGCACGCGATCTTTCACCCACGACTTCACCCCCTGCCCGACAAGAATGGCGCCTCCGAGAATGGCAAATAATACCAGCGCCGCGCGAAGACGAAAGCGCAGGCACCACAGGAACCAGGCACAGAGCAGCACGTGCGTAATAATCCCCCAGGGCTGGGTGACCGTCTCAGTTATCCAGTATAAGGTTTTCAGCCACGTCTCGTTTTGTCCGGGCTTCCACATCCAGCCGGAGAACCAAACGATCAGGGGTATAACAAGCAATACGGCGGCGCCTGCGGCCGTGCGTCTGGCAATTGAAAGCATGTCCTCTCCTTTTTCACTAAGCACCACAATCATAACTGAATTTCCACCTTCTGGTGGATATGTCGGATCGTGCGTTTAACGTCCGTATAGCGTGGTGGTGATTAGGTGAAGTAGCCGGGCTTGTGGCAAAATAGTCCAATACAGAAAGCAAAATGGGGCAAAGGCACGAAACGTGTCAGCCTGGTATGGAGAATCACATGCAGCTTAAACGTGTGGCAGAAGCCAAACTGCCAACCCCATGGGGCGATTTCCTGATGGTGGGTTTTGAAGAACTGGCAACCGGACAAGATCACGTCGCCCTGGTATACGGTGACATTTCGGGGCAGACGCCGGTACTGTCCCGCGTTCATTCTGAGTGTCTGACCGGTGACGCGCTCTTCAGCCTGCGCTGTGACTGCGGTTTCCAGCTCGAAGCCGCTCTTTCTCATATTGCAGAGGAAGGACGTGGCGTGCTGCTGTATCACCGCCAGGAAGGACGCAATATCGGTCTGCTGAATAAAATCCGCGCCTACGCGTTGCAGGATCAGGGCTATGATACCGTCGAAGCCAACCATCAGCTCGGCTTTGCTGCTGACGAGCGCGATTTCACCCTCTGCGCAGATATGTTCAAGCTGCTGGGCGTGGACGAAGTGCGTCTGTTGACCAATAACCCGAAAAAAGTGGAGATCCTCACTGAAGCGGGCATCAATATCGTTGAACGCGTGCCGCTGATTGTTGGCCGCAATCCGAAAAACGCGCACTACCTCGATACCAAAGCTGCAAAGATGGGGCACCTGCTGAGCGAGTAAACGCAAAACGCCCGGCACTTCTGCCGGGCGAGTTTTATTAGTCCAGCATCTTTCGAATCACATAATGTAAAATGCCGTCGTTCTGGTAATAGGTTAGCTCTGTTGCCGTATCAATACGACACCGACAATCCAGCACTTCTGTTGTACCATCTGCCCGCGTTAACTTCACCGGAACGGTTTTACCCGGTTGCAGATTTTGCAGACCGCTGATATCAATCTGCTCTTCCCCGGTCAAACCCAGCGTTTTACGCGTTACGCCCTGCGGAAACTCCAGCGGCAGGATCCCCATCCCGATCAGGTTTGAGCGGTGGATACGTTCAAAGGATTCGGCAATCACCACGCGAACCCCGAGCAGACGTGGACCTTTAGCCGCCCAGTCGCGACTGGAACCAGAGCCGTACTCTTTACCGGCAATAACGGCCAGTGGCGTACCCTCCTGCTGATACTTCATGGCTGCGTCATAAATTGAAATGACCTCTGTATCTGGCAGGTGGCGCGTCATGCCCCCTTCCACGCCCGGGACCATTTCATTACGAATGCGGATGTTGGCAAATGTCCCGCGCATCATCACTTCGTGGTTACCGCGGCGCGAACCGTAGGAGTTAAAATCGCGACGTTCCACGCCACGGCTTTGCAGATACCGACCTGCCGGACTGTCCGCTTTGATGCTCCCCGCTGGTGAGATATGGTCAGTGGTGACGGAATCGCCCAGCATCGCCAGAATGCGCGCGCCGTGTATATCTTTCAGCGGTGCAGGCTCCGCCAGCATTTCATCGAAGAAGGGCGACAGGCGAATATAGGTGGAATCATCCTGCCAGTCATAGGTATCGGAACCCACCACGTCGATCGCTTTCCATTCCGCTGTACCTTCGAACACTTCCGCATACTCTTTGCGGAACATCTCGGTGGAAACTTTCTCTACCGCGCGCGCAATTTCACGCGATGATGGCCAGATGTCTTTCAGATAGACAGGTTCATTTTTGCGATCGTGACCAATCGGATCGGTCGCCAGGTTAATGTTCATGTTTCCGGCCAGAGCATAGGCTACAACCAGCGGCGGCGAGGCCAGCCAGTTGGTTTTCACCAGCGGATGAATACGCCCCTCAAAGTTTCGGTTACCGGAAAGTACCGCGCCAACGGTCAAATCACCCTGCTTGATCGCCACTTCAATAGGCTCAGGCAGTGGACCAGAGTTACCGATGCAGGTCGTACAGCCGTAGCCCACAAGGTTAAAGCCCAACTCGTCGAGGTACGGCGTGAGTCTGGCCTGCGCCAGGTAATCGGAAACCACTTTCGAACCAGGCGCCAGGGACGCCTTAACCCACGGCTGTGGCTTGAGTCCCAGTTCTACCGCTTTTTTTGCCAGCAGCCCGGCAGCCATTAACACACTCGGGTTGGACGTGTTGGTACAGGAAGTGATAGCGGCGATCACCACGGCGCCGTCAGGGAGCTGATACTGATGCCCGTTCAGAACATAGTCCACCGGACGGTGATCTTTTTGCGCGGCGTTAACCTCCAGCTCATTGCTGGCGGCAAAGGCTTTCGGAACGTTGCTCAGGGCGACGCGGTCCTGCGGTCGTTTCGGCCCTGCCAGACTTGCTTCAACGGTGCCCATATCCAGCTCCAGCGTGCTGGTAAATACCGGCTCGTCACCCGGGTTACGCCACATGCCCTGCGCTTTGGTGTAGGCCTCTACGAGCGCCACCTGCTCCTCGCTGCGACCACTGAGGCGCATATACTCAAGCGTAACGCTATCAATCGGGAAAAAGCCGCAGGTCGCACCATATTCCGGCGCCATGTTGGCGATGGTGGCCCGGTCCGCCAGCGGCAGTGAATCCAGACCATCACCATAAAATTCAACGAATTTACCCACCACGCCATGCTTACGCAGCATCTGGGTGACCGTCAGAACCAGATCCGTGGCGGTAATGCCTTCGGACAATTTACCGGTCAGCTTAAAGCCCACCACATCGGGAATGAGCATCGATACCGGCTGGCCGAGCATGGCCGCTTCCGCTTCAATACCACCGACGCCCCAGCCCAGAACGCCAAGGCCGTTAATCATGGTCGTGTGTGAATCGGTGCCCACCAGCGTATCCGGGTAAGCCACCCACTCTTTATCCTGCAATTCTCTCCAGACGGCTTTGCCGAGATATTCCAGGTTGACCTGGTGACAAATGCCGGTGCCTGGTGGAACAACGCTGAAGCGGCTGAACGCCTGCTGACCCCATTTGAGGAAGACATAGCGTTCATGGTTACGTTCCATCTCCAGACGGACGTTTTCACCGAAAGCATCGTCGTCACCAAAGTGATCGACGGTGACGGAGTGGTCGATGACGAGGTCTACCGGTGAGAGCGGGTTCACCTTAGCCGTATCGCCCCCGAGACGCTTAACAGCTTCACGCATGGCGGCCAAGTCCACAACCGCCGGCACGCCGGTGAAATCCTGCATCAATACCCTGGCCGGGCGGTAGGCAATTTCTTTGTCTGCATGAGCATTTTTCAGCCACCCTGCCAGAGCCTGGATATCCTCCTCGGTAACCGAGTCGCCATCTTGCCAGCGCAAGAGGTTTTCCAGTAGTACTTTCAACGACTTGGGTAACCGCGAAATGTCCCCAAGCGTCCTGGCAGCCAGCGGTAAGCTGTAGTAGCGCCAGGTTTTATTTTCCGCCTGTAATGTGTCCTTACTGGCTTCGCGTAGGGTTAACGACATAAGCTCCTCCTTAAAAACAGGGATGTCCTGACAATCATCAGGGCTGTAATTAAAGATAACACAAAGATGTCGTAACGTTTTGATAACAACCCAAATTGATAAATTTAGGAATGGTCCAACGCGAGGGATTAAACAAAAAACCCCGCCGTGGCGAGGTTTTACGATTTAGTGCAGGGCCAGCCAGAGGAGCTGACACCAGAAGAGGATCGACGCTGAGAATACGCCGAGCCATGACCAGTATTTTACGGTTGTCATGTTATTCATCATAGGGACACCAGACTTTAATTATTTAAGGATGCGAGGTCTGCCCTCGTTCTATATTGCTGATGTGTATTTATTAAGGAGTACAAAAGTGCACAGTCTTTATTCAGACTATTTGCATCATTACGCAAAAATCAAAATTATTGTTTTTTGGGTTCGTCTTCTGCGAACACATCAATAAAGGCCTGCTGCTGTGGCGTCAGTTGCCAGGAGGCTGGCACGCTGGTTCCTGGCGCCTTACGCGCTTTGTGAGCATTGTCACGAAGCTGACACATCTCTTTTCTCGCGTCAGTACGCACCGTCATGACCATATTCAACCCCAATATTTCCAGACGAGAAGAGCAACAACCACCCAGAACAGGGCAGAGCCGAGAAAGACCGCCAGCCAGGCTTTACGCTTAAGCGCGGGATCCCTTTGCGGTTCTTCACTTCCTGACGGCATTGCTAACCTCATACAATCGATATCGCTTATCATTTAGAGACCAAACAATTGGCACAAGTAATCATCTGATGAGATAAATCCTAAAGAAACTTTAGCCGAAAAGCCAGTGAATTTACGAATCTGAGCCTGGGAAAATTCAATCTTTTGACCAGAAATAAATAATTGAAAAGAATAATTTGCACACCTGTAAATTAGTTTCTACTTTTGTCGCAAATTTGCGACAGTAAAACCCTATTCATCAAATGGGTTATGACGATATATGACAGTAGGCGCAGATGAGGTTAATTCTAATTTAGATTTAAAGGGGGAAACCGGTATCTTTCCAGAAGAGAAAGATACCGGGTGTAATTATTTGGCAGGAAGTTTGATGTCTTTAAACATCTCTTCGATGTCTTCATTGGAGCGTAACGCCACGGCCGTGTCGACCACGTCACGCGTTAAATGCGGTGCGAAGCGCTGAATAAAATCATACATATAGCTGCGAAGGAACGTGCTGCGACGAAAACCTATCTTGGTGGTGCTGTGGCTGAAGATATCATGCGCGTCCAGACGCACCAGATCCGGGTCTGATACAGGATCCACCGCCATGCTGGCAATAACGCCTACGCCCAGACCCAGACGCACGTACGTTTTAATGACGTCCGCATCCGTTGCAGTGAAGACGATCCGTGGCGTTAAGCCGGCGCGGTTAAAGGCGGTGTCTAGCTCAGAACGGCCCGTAAATCCGAACGTATAGGTAACCAGCGGGTATTGCGCCAGCTCTTCGATTGTCACTTCGCCCTTCCCCGCCAGCGGATGATCGGGGGTCACGACAATAGAGCGGTTCCAGTGGTAGCACGGGAGCATGACCAGATCATCGTACAGATGAAGAGCTTCCGTCGCGATGGCAAAATCGGCATTGCCTTTAGACACGGCCTCTGCGATTTGCGTCGGTGAGCCCTGATGCATATGCAGGGAAACGCGGGGATAGCGTTCGATGAAACCTTTGATCACCCCGGGAAGCGCATAACGCGCCTGTGTGTGCGTGGTGGCAATATAAAGGGAGCCTTTATCCGGCCAGGTATGTTCCCCGGCGACGGATTTAATGGCGTCGACTTTGGAAAGCACTTCTCGTGCGATGCGAATGATTTCCTGCCCTGCCGGCGTGACCTGAGTCAGGTGCTTACCGCTGCGGGCAAATATCTGAATACCTAATTCATCCTCCAGCATACGCACCTGCTTACTGATGCCAGGCTGCGAGGTATAAAGACCTTCTGCGGTGGAAGAGACATTGAGGTTATGATTGACGACCTCAACGATATAGCGAAGCTGCTGTAATTTCATGCCAGACCATCCGATTTAGCGCATGCGTCAATCGCTTAATACGATTTGATAATAAGAAACGGGTTAACTATAACCACTATATCATTTATAGCCAGGCTGTATAGTACGGAACAAAAAATAATAACAACGTAATAAAAAAGGGCCGGAAGTCCGGCCCTTTCAAAGGTAAGTTACGGTAAGTGAAGATTATTTTTTACCTTCAACCCATTTCCCGTCGACAAAGAAGGCTGACCAACCGGTCGCTTTACCCTCTTTCTCTGCCGCCACGTACTGCTGCTTCGTTTTACGGCTAAAGCGCACCACGGTTTTGTTGCCTTCCGGATCCTGCTGTGGCGCATCGGCCAGGTAACGCAGTTTCTCCGGCAGACGGTCGCGGAAGCGGTACAGCTCTTCTACCAGCGGCGCACGGGTTTCGCGCGATTTCGGGAAGGTGTTGGCCGCCAGGAATACCCCGGCAGCGCCGTCACGCAGCACGAAATACGCATCTGACTTCTCGCACGGCAGCTCAGGAAGCGGAACCGGATCTTCCTTCGGCGGCGCAACTTCACCGTTACGCAGGATCTTACGCGTGTTTTTACAGTCGTCGTTGGTACATGCCATGTACTTACCGAAGCGTCCCATTTTCAGGTGCATTTCGGAACCACATTTCTCACACTCAACGATCGGACCGTCATAGCCCTTAATGCGGAACTCACCTTCTTCGATCTCATAACCGTCGCAGGTTGGGTTATTACCGCAAACGTGCAGTTTACGTTTTGGATCGATCAGGTAGCTGTCCATCGCCGTGCCGCATTTCTTACAGCGGCGCTTGGCGCGCAGTGCGTTGGTCTCCGCATCGTCACCTTCCAGCACGTTGAGAACTTCGTTCTCCGGCACGAGGTTGATAGTGGTTTTGCAACGCTCTTTCGGCGAAAGCGCATAACCAGAACAGCCGAGGAACACGCCCGTGGTTGCGGTACGGATCCCCATTTTACGGCCACAGGTTGGGCAGTCGATGCTGGTCAGTACCATCTGGTTAGGCAGCATGCCGCCTTCTTCAGGATCTTTCTCAGCTTTCTCAAGCTGGTTGGTAAAATCGCTGAAGAAGCTGTCGAGAACTTTCTTCCACTCGGCCTTATGGCTGGCAACCTCATCGAGACTGTCCTCCATCTGCGCGGTGAAGTCATAGTTCATCAACTCACGGAAGTTAGCTTCCAGACGGTCGGTAACAATCTCACCCATTTTTTCAGCATAGAAACGACGGTTCTCAACGCGAACGTATCCACGATCCTGAATGGTCGAAATGATCGACGCATAGGTAGACGGGCGACCGATGCCGCGTTTTTCCAGCTCTTTTACCAGCGACGCTTCGCTGAAACGCGCAGGCGGCTTGGTGAAGTGCTGGGCCGGTACCAGATCAACCAGCGACAGCTCGTCGCCTTTGTTGACGGAAGGCAGCGTTCTGTCTTCATCACCTTTACGCAGCGCAGGCATCACTTTTGTCCAGCCGTCGAAACGCAGAATGCGGCCGCGCGCTTTCAGGCGGAAATCACCCGCACCAACGGTCAGCGTAGTGGAGTCGTATTTCGCTGGCGTCATCTGGCAGGCCACGAACTGGCGCCAGATCAGCTGATACAGCTTCTGGGCGTCCGCTTCCATATCTTTAAGAGATTCCGCCAGAACGGAAACGTCAGAAGGACGGATCGCTTCGTGCGCTTCCTGAGAATTCTCTTTGCTGGCGTACTGATTAGGACTGTCCGGCAGGTATTTCTTACCGAAGTTGTCCTCGATATAGCCACGCACCATGCTGACAGCGTCCTGGCTCAGGTTGGTGGAGTCAGTACGCATGTAGGTGATGTAACCCGCTTCATACAAACGCTGGGCCATCATCATGGTTTTCTTCACGCCGTAACCCAGACGCGTACTTGCCGCCTGCTGAAGCGTTGACGTGATAAACGGTGCGCCAGGCTTGCTGCTGGTCGGTTTGTCTTCACGATCCAGCACCTGATAACGCGCTTTTTCCAGCAGCGCTACGGCGGCCATGGTCTGATCGCGATTTTCAGGACGGAACGGTTTGTCGTTGTGGTGGCTCACCTGCAACGGCAGCGCATCGCCGCCCGGCGTGGTGACATTCGCATCCACTTCCCAGAACTCTTCCGGGACAAACGCTTTGATCTCGCGTTCACGTTCGACAACAAGACGAACAGCCACAGACTGCACACGTCCCGCAGACAGGCCGCGAGCGACCTTTTTCCACAGCAACGGCGAAACCATGTAGCCTACAACGCGGTCCATAAAGCGACGCGCCTGCTGAGCGTTAACACGGTCGATATTCAGTTCACCCGGCTTTTCAAACGCCTGACGAATCGCATTCTTTGTAATTTCGTTAAACACTACACGGCTGTAGCGTTTGTCATCACCCCCAATCACTTCCCGCAGGTGCCATGCGATGGCCTCCCCTTCGCGGTCAAGGTCGGTTGCGAGATAAATGTGGTCTGCTTTTTCAGCAAGCTGTTTCAGCTCGTTAACGACTTTTTCTTTGCCTGGCAGCACTTCGTATTGTGCATCCCAGTTGTGCCATGGGTTAACACCCATGCGGTTGACAAGCGCGCTACGTTCATCCTTTTTAGGCTTTTTAGCCCCTTTGGTGGAGGTAGAGTCTGCGCTCTTTTTGCTGGCTGAGCCACTTGTCGGCAAATCGCGAATGTGACCAACGCTGGACTTAACCACGTAGTCATTGCCCAGATATTTATTGATCGTTTTGGCTTTTGCCGGGGACTCAACGATGACGAGAGCTTTACCCATATTCACCTTTACCTAATTTAATTCTTCCAGGAATACGCCGCACGTTGATTTCCCTTCCGCTGACGACGAGCCATTGATATTGCGACGTCGTCAGGGGATATCAACCCCTTTGTCTTACCGAACGTCAGTATGGCGACATCCAGGTCATTGAGTTTTCGGGTATTTTTCTCACATCAAAGTTCATTCGTGACGAATTCCCGGTCGAATGTCAAGCAATTCTGTTGCCAGAATGACGAAAGCGCACACTGTACCTGATAAAATTCGTTACGCAACTTTATTAGCATGCAAAAGCAAATCCCGCCAGCCAGCCCCTGTTCCTTATACCCGCGAATAGCAGGGAAAATTTGCCCCCGAAGCGACCCAGGCGTAGACTATTGTCACTGTTTAAGGAGTGGAATATGCAGAATACGACCCAACCCATTGACCGAGCTTCACTGCTTATCGAAGCAAACAAACTCATTCGCGACCATGAAGACACCCTGGCGGGGATTGAAGCGACTGGCGTGGAACAACGTAATGGCGTGCTGGTGTTCAGCGGTGAATACTTCCTTGATGAACAAGGGTTACCAACCCCGAAAAGCACCGCCGTGTTTAACATGTTTAAATACCTGGCGCATACCCTCTCAGAGAAGTACCACCTGGTCGATTAAAACGAAAACGCGAGGCATCTGCCTCGCGTTTTTCTTTACAGCAGCGGCTTTTGTCCGCGCTGCAACCAGCGTATCAGCAGGCGATCCGCGCTTTCTGCCGCACTATTGGTTAAACGGTCGAGCAGGCGCTTACGTCGGGTGAAGCGCACCCCCACCAGCTCACGACCTTCCATCAGGTTGAGCAGGAGGTCGTCGCTGGTACCCACTTCATCCACCAGCCCTTTCTCCTGCGCCTGCGTGCCGTACCAGTGTTCGCCCGTAGCCACCTGCTCAATGTCCAGCGTTGGGCGCATGCGGTGCACGAAATCCTTGAACAGATGGTGGGTTTCGTTCAGATCTTCCCGGAACTTCTGCCGTCCCTCTTCGGTATTTTCGCCGAGCAGCGTCAGCGTACGTTTGTACTGACCCGCCGTATGCAATTCGATGTCGATCTCTTTATTTTTCAGGAAACGATTGAAGTTAGGGATCTGCGCAACCACCCCAATCGAGCCGATAATGGAGAACGGTGCTGCGACGATTTTATCCGCCACGCACGCCATCATATAGCCGCCACTCGCCGCGACCTTATCTACCGCCACGGTGAGCGGGATCTGTTTATCCCGCAGACGTTGTAACTGCGAAGCCGCCAGTCCATACCCATGCACTACGCCGCCCGGGCTTTCAAGGCGTACCACCACCTGATCCTGGGCTGTCGCCACGGCCAGCACCGCGGTCACTTCCTCACGCAGAGAGGAGACTTCATGCGCATCCATGCTACCTTTAAAATCGAGCACATAGACGCGCGGTTTTGCGTCAGCCTGTGGCGTGGCGAGCTTAGCTTTCGCCTTCGCGGCTTTGGCGTCCTGCTTATGTTTTTTCTTCTGGGCTTTTAGCCACAGCTTCTGTTGATGATCGTCAAGCAGCGCCAGAGACATCTCTTCCCGCATCTCTTTATACTGCTCGCTCAGGCGGGTAATGCGTAACTCACCACGCTGACGCTTACGCTGCGTCAGGTTGACAATCAGGACGGCAATCACCGCGACAGCAATAACCACCGTAGCGATTTTGGCCAAAAACAACCCATACTGAGAAAGTAATTCCACGCGTTCCACCTTGATTTAACCACGAATCTTTCACGCCAGTGTACAACAGCCCTGCGCAGGCGTCTCGCTCTGGACATTAGCTCTGCGAGGCGGCTTCAGGAATCCCCCGTTTCTGGTTTAAATCTTTGCAAATTGTTAATTTCCCAGCGTTCTGTCCTGTAGACTGATTGAATTCTGACGCGGTTTCGGGCATAAAGCCGAAAAGTCATAAATAAAGGTGCAAGTCACGCCCAATGCGCCTGAGGAGCCACCGTGCATTATCAGCCACAAAAAAACCTTCTACAGAACCGCATCATTCTGGTTACCGGTGCCAGCGACGGGATTGGTCGCGAAGCGGCGCTGACTTATTCTGAATACGGTGCGAGCCTTATTCTGCTGGGACGTAATGAAGAAAAGCTCAAAGCCGTTGCCCGTGAAATCGAAAACGCCGGCGGTACCCCCACGCCCTGGTATACGCTCGATCTGCTGACCTGTACGTCAGCGTCATGTCAGGCCCTTGCCCAGCGCATTAGTACGCATTATTCGCGTCTGGACGGCGTACTGCACAACGCGGGGTTACTGGGCGAAGTGCGCCCGATGGATGAACAGGATCCGGAGATTTGGCAGCAAGTGATGCAGGTTAACGTCAATGGGACGTTTTTCCTGACCCAGGCCTTGCTTCCTTTATTACTTAACTCAGATTCCGGTTCGCTGGTGTTTACCTCCTCCAGCGTGGGGCGTCAGGGTCGTGCGAACTGGGGGGCTTACGCCGCCTCAAAATTTGCCACGGAAGGAATGATGCAGGTGCTGGCCGAAGAGTATCAAAACCGCCATCTGCGGGTTAACTGTATTAACCCTGGCGGTACGCGCACTAAAATGCGTGCCAGCGCGTTCCCGACAGAAGATCCGCAAAAGCTAAAAACCCCGGCCGATATTATGCCTCTTTACCTGTGGCTAATGGGTGACGACAGCCGTCGTAAAACCGGAATGACATTCGATGCTCAGCCAGGCCGCAAACCGGGGATATCGCAATGAGTGAAGACCGTCATCAGCAGCGCCAGCAGCGTCTGAAAGAACAGGTTGATGCACGCGTGGCGGCCGCTCAGGACGAGCGCGGGATCCTCATCGTGTTCACCGGCAACGGCAAAGGCAAAACCACCGCCGCATTCGGTACCGCCACCCGCGCAGTCGGGCACGGTCAGAAAGTGGGCGTGATCCAGTTTATCAAGGGTGAATGGCCCAACGGCGAGCGTAATCTGCTCGAACCGCAAGGTGTTGAGTTTCAGGTGATGGCGACCGGTTTTACCTGGGATACCCAGAACCGGGAAACAGATACCGCAGCCTGCCTCGCCGTCTGGGAGCATGCCAAAAGAATGCTCTCTGACCCGTCGCTGAACATGGTGTTGCTGGATGAGATCACCTATATGGTGGCCTATGACTACCTGCCGCTGGAAGCCGTGCTGGAGGCCCTCAGGAACCGCCCTGCACACCAGACGGCGATCGTCACGGGGCGCGGGTGTCATCGGGACATTCTGGAGCTGGCCGATACCGTCAGCGAACTGCGTCCGGTTAAGCATGCGTTCGATGCGGGTATCAAAGCGCAAATAGGGATTGATTACTGAAGAAAAAAGCCCGGTATATTCACCGGGCTTTTAGATTAACCGTTGTTATTACGGCTGCCAGAGCGGCGATTGCTGCTAACCTGGCTGTGACGTTTAACCGCACGGCGGATCTGATTCGCCTTCATACGACGACGATCTTTCTCTACCGCCACTTTCGACGTGGTTTCTGGCGTCAGGCCAACCAGATCGCGCAGGTAGTTGGTTTGCGTCAGATCCAGCTCGGTATAGCCGCCACGTGGCAGGCCTTTCGGCAGCAGGATGTCGCCATAGCGGACACGAATCAAACGGCTTACCTGGACACCGACCGCTTCCCACAGACGACGCACCTCGCGGTTACGTCCCTCTGTCAGGGTAACGTTGTACCACTGGTTAATGCCTTCACCACCGGTAAACTTGATGGTTTTGAACGCCGCTGGGCCGTCTTCCAGCTGAACGCCACGCGACAGATCGCGCAGTTTGTTCTCATCAACCTGGCCGAAAACACGAACGGCGTATTCACGCTCCACTTCACGACTCGGGTGCATCAGGCGGTTTGCCAGTTCACCATCGGTGGTGAACAGCAGCAGGCCACAGGTATTCACGTCCAGACGCCCTACGGCAATCCAGCGGGCGCCACGCAGTTTTGGCAGACGGTCGAACACCGTCGGGCGGCCTTCCGGATCGTTGCGGGTACACAGTTCGCCTTCCGGCTTGTAGTAAGCCAGCACGCGGCAGATCTGTTCAGCGGACTCTTTCACGGAGATAAGATGGCCGTCAATGCGGATCTTCAGCCCCGGTACGATTTCAACGCGGTCACCGAGTGTGGCGATTTTACCGTCCACACTCACGCGACCTGCTTCAATAATGGCTTCGATTTCACGGCGCGAACCGTGGCCGGCGCGCGCCAGCACTTTCTGTAACTTCTCGCTCATTGAGCTTCCTCAGGTGTCGCCTTCACAGGCGTCTGGTATACTTTCTAAAACAACGAGTTAGCTAATAAATCGACTTAACTCACTGATCTGTAACTCTTTCATGGTACACAGCATGGCAAACAACGTGTCACACAAGCTGTCACACACAATGATTCGTGGGCGCACATACTACACTAACTTTAGACTAAATGATTCAACAAGTTTTGTGCGTCTGAGTCTCGGTACTGATAGAGACACAGCTTCGCGGCGTGGATATGCGATCCTGGCGCTGGGATGAACTGGACAATGGTAGCAAGGTATTGCGTATCACCCACGACAAGACCAAAGAAGCGGTAGAAGTGGAGATGACGGAGACAGCAAGGGAGGTGCTCAAGGCTCGTTATAACGAGCGCGGGGATAACGTGTATGTATTCCAGAATGACAGCAACCGGACCAAGGGTAAGCCGATTAGCCGTTCCAAAATCCATGCTGAGATTGAGTATGCAGTGGACAAGCTCAAAATGCGGGGGCTTGCTTCCACAGGAAGCAGTGATCAGTATGCACTCGTCACGTAAGACCGTGGCTGCTATCGCTCACGCCCACGGCGAAGATCTTGAGGTGATTAGTAAGATGTTGGGGCATCGCTCCACCGAACATACCCGCGCCTACCTGGGGATTACTCAGGCCAAAGTAGACGCACTACGAACGAAGTATTCAACGGGCATTAAGAGAGGGACACGCACTTAGGGCATTTCATATTGATATCATGAGTGCCCAATGTTGGTAATTGAGATGGTATAATGCATACCAAATAGAATAAGACTTCGTGGAGTGTATTTATTTCACTGCAATACTCTGGATTAAAGACGTAAATTTTGAATCCAATCTTTTATTATTTGCTTTTAATCTCTCCAATTCAGAGTTAAAAACCTTATGATACTCCGCAATTTCATCTTCACTTAATGTATCAAAGTTATCAATTAATTTTAAACAAGTTGCTTTGGCGTCAAGCACGCACTGCTTATAGAAAGAGTCACGCTGTGAAATCAACTCATTCAAAATTACATTCTTTGGCTCTGCAAAGAGCGTGTTATTTCCTTGCAACTCTGAATCGCCACGGGTTTAACAGACACCTCAGAGTCATTTAAGATGGCTTAAAGAGAGGTGCCCATGAGCGGTAAGCGTTATCCCGAAGAGTTTAAAACTGAAGCAGTCAAACAGGTTGTTGATCGCG
>NZ_PQTC01000012.1:0-165463 GCF_003850715.1 Enterobacter sp. 301B | reverse complement strand
TTTTAACATAGTCGGCGTGGCCTGGGCAGTCTACGTGTGCGTAGTGGCGAGTCGGGGTGTCATACTCAACGTGAGAGGTGTTGATGGTGATACCACGAGCTTTTTCTTCTGGTGCGTTATCGATCTGGTCGAAAGCACGAGCAGCACCGCCGTAGGTTTTAGCCAGTACGGTAGTGATTGCAGCAGTCAGGGTAGTTTTACCATGGTCAACGTGGCCGATAGTACCAACGTTGACGTGCGGTTTTGTACGTTCAAATTTTTCTTTAGACACGGCTATATTCCTTACTATAGTGCTCTCCCCTTCGGAGAGAGCACGGGACTTAGGTTTTAATCCTGTGGATTACTTACCACGGGCTTCGATAACGGCCTGAGCAACGTTGTTCGGCGCATCATCATACTTCAGGAATTCCATAGTGTATGATGCACGACCTTTGGTCAGAGAACGCAGCTGAGTTGCATATCCGAACATTTCAGACAGCGGAACTTCAGCGTGGATCTTAACGCCAGTTACTTCGGATTCCTGACCACGCAGCATACCGCGACGACGGCTCAAGTCACCGATAACGTCACCGGTGTTCTCTTCCGGAGTTTCTACTTCAACCTTCATGATTGGCTCAAGCAGAACTGGTTTTGCTTTCTTAAAGCCTTCTTTAAAGGCAATAGACGCAGCCAGTTTAAACGCCAGTTCAGAGGAGTCAACGTCGTGGTAAGAACCGAAGTGCAGACGAACACCCATGTCTACAACCGGGTAACCAGCCAGAGGACCAGCTTTCAGCTGCTCCTGGATACCTTTATCAACGGCAGGGATGTATTCGCCAGGAATTACACCACCTTTGATGTCGTTGATGAACTCGTAACCTTTAGGGTTAGAGCCCGGCTCCAGTGGGTACATGTCGATCACAACGTGACCGTACTGACCGCGACCACCAGACTGCTTAGCGTGTTTACCTTCAACATCGGTAACTTTCGCGCGAATCGCTTCGCGGTAAGCAACCTGAGGTTTACCCACGTTCGCTTCAACGTTGAATTCACGCTTCATACGGTCAACGATGATGTCCAGGTGCAGTTCACCCATACCAGCGATGATGGTCTGGTTAGATTCTTCATCAGTCCATACGCGGAATGATGGGTCTTCTTTCGCCAGACGGCCCAGAGCCAGACCCATTTTTTCCTGGTCAGCTTTGGTTTTTGGTTCAACCGCGATGGAGATTACCGGCTCAGGGAATTCCATACGCTCCAGAATGATCGGGTGATCCGGGTCACACAGGGTGTCACCAGTAGTCACGTCTTTCAGACCGATAGCAGCAGCGATGTCGCCCGCACGAACTTCTTTGATCTCTTCACGTTTGTTAGCGTGCATCTGTACGATACGGCCAAAACGTTCACGCGCCGATTTCACGGAGTTCAGGATGGTGTCACCGGAGTTAACCACACCAGAGTAAACGCGGAAGAAGGTCAGGTTACCCACGAATGGGTCGGTAGCAATTTTGAACGCCAGCGCAGAGAACGGCTCGTCATCACTTGCGTGACGCTCAGCCGGAGTATCTTTACCGTCGTCCAGGATGCCGTTGATCGCAGGAACGTCAACCGGGGATGGCAGGTAGTCAACTACCGCATCCAGCATTGCCTGAACACCTTTGTTCTTGAACGCAGAACCACAGGTTACCAGGATGATTTCGTTGTTCAGAACACGCTGACGCAGAGCAGATTTGATCTCTTGCTCAGTCAGTTCTTCACCACCCAGGTATTTCTCCATCAGCTCTTCAGAAGCTTCTGCTGCGGATTCGATCAGGTTCTGGTGCCATTCGTCAGCCAGGTCCTGCATCTCTGCCGGGATATCTTCGTATTCGAAGGTAACGCCCGCATCTGCTTCGTTCCAGTTGATGGCTTTCATTTTCACCAGGTCGATAACACCGGTGAAGCCTTCTTCAGCACCAATTGCCAACTGAAGCGGAACAGGGTTCGCGCCCAGACGGGTTTTGATCTGGCCAACAACTTTCAGGAAGTTAGCACCCATACGGTCCATTTTGTTAACGAACGCGATGCGTGGAACTTTATATTTGTTAGCCTGACGCCATACGGTTTCAGACTGTGGCTGAACACCACCAACTGCGCAATAAACCATTACCGCGCCGTCAAGAACACGCATGGAACGTTCTACTTCGATGGTGAAGTCAACGTGCCCTGGGGTGTCGATGATGTTTACGCGATGCGGTTCGTACTGCTTAGCCATACCTGACCAGAAAGCAGTAGTCGCTGCGGAGGTGATAGTAATACCACGCTCCTGCTCCTGTTCCATCCAGTCCATGGTGGCTGCGCCGTCATGAACTTCACCGATTTTATGGTTTACACCGGTGTAGAACAGAATACGTTCGGTAGTAGTGGTTTTACCGGCGTCGATGTGCGCACTGATACCGATGTTACGGTAGCGTGCGATGGGTGTTGTACGAGCCATTTGATTCCTCGTTTATATCTTTAGGCGTTCAGTTAAGTTACCCAGAGCGGGCGGCTTCTCTGAAGCGCCCGCCTGGTGACTACGACTCCGAAGGGATTACCAACGGTAGTGTGCGAACGCCTTGTTGGCTTCTGCCATACGGTGAACGTCTTCACGTTTCTTAACTGCAGTACCTTTGTTTTCTGCAGCATCAGAAAGTTCGTTCGCCAGACGCAGAGCCATGGATTTATCACCGCGTTTACGAGCAGCTTCAACGATCCAACGCATTGCCAGAGCATTACGACGAACCGGACGAACTTCAACTGGAACCTGATAAGTAGAACCACCAACGCGGCGAGACTTAACTTCTACAGTCGGGCGCACGTTGTCGAGAGCGACTTCGAAAGCTTCCAGTTCATTTTTACCAGAACGCTGAGCCAGGGTCTCCAGCGCGCTGTATACGATTGCTTCTGCAGTAGATTTTTTACCATCTACCATCAGGATATTTACAAATTTTGCCAGCAGTTCTGATCCGAATTTCGGATCTGGAAGAATTTTACGCTGACCAATGACGCGACGACGTGGCATGGGATTACTCCGTTGTTAATTCAGGATTGTCCAAAACTCTACGAGTTTAGTTTGACATTAAGATAAATCAGTTTGGCCTTACTTAACGGAGAACCATTAAGCCTTAGGACGCTTCACGCCGTACTTGGAGCGAGCCTGCTTACGGTCTTTAACACCTGAGCAGTCCAGCGCACCACGAACGGTGTGGTAACGAACACCCGGAAGGTCTTTAACACGACCGCCACGGATCAGGATCACGGAGTGCTCCTGAAGGTTGTGACCTTCACCACCGATGTAGGAAGTCACTTCGAAACCGTTAGTCAAACGCACACGGCATACTTTACGCAGTGCGGAGTTTGGTTTTTTAGGAGTGGTGGTATATACACGAGTACATACGCCACGTTTCTGCGGGCAGGCTTCCAGCGCAGGCACGTTGCTTTTTGCAACTTTGCGTGCACGTGGTTTGCGTACCAGCTGGTTAACTGTTGCCATTAAATAGCTCCTGGTTTTAGCTTTTGCTTCGTAAACACGTAATAAAACGACCTCATACAATATGAGGACACGAAATTTTAGGGCTACGTCGAAAAGGTGTCAAGAAATATACAGCGATCTCAAATCACCAGTTCATTTGACTGGCGTGCGTCACAGTAAGATTGACGAAATCAGTATAGCCAACCACGTCAATTTTGGCTGAAATTTGACCAGAAAGACCCCGCGCATCCAGATCCTCTTTAAGCGCAGAGACTGTTATGGGGGCATTAGCGAGGATTTCAACAAAACGGCTGCCATCAAGCGCCGCGAGCACGCCATCCTGAATCAGCAGCAGATCATCGCCTTCGCGCAGCATGCTCAGTAACGTGTCGATATCGCATTGCCACGGTGAACGGCTCAGGGTATGGAGCATGATAGCCTCAGAAAGTCAGAACGGTATCGTAGTGAGAAAGTTGTTCGCGCAGCGCAGAAGATGTCAGGATCGTCACGTCCAGCACGAACGGTATTTTCTCATTTAACCCACGAGCGGCCAGCGAGTCGGCGCACACATAGAAGGTTTCAATGTCATAGAGCGGCAGAACTTTAAAGGTCGCAATGTAGTCGCGCGCAAGAATAGCCTGCGGTTGTTGGCCTGCCAGAAGCTGGAATACGCCATCGCCTAAAAAGAAGACGCCAATATCTTCGGTTAAAGCCGAGGTCGCGAGCAATGCATCCAGCCCTTCCCGGCCTGAAGCGCTGCCATGCGGGGCAGAAGTAAAAACAAACGCTACGCGCTTCATCAAAATTGCACCACTCTGTCGCAGGTCAACGCCGCCTGTGCTAATGCGCCTAATCCGCTGAGCGAAAAGCCCGGTTGCAGGTTAGCCCCCGCCAGACCAAGGCGTTCGGCTTCAGTCGCATCCGTCACGCCGCGACGCAGTGCCGCCGCGACGCAGATATGCAGGTCGACGCCCTGCGTTTCGTTTAATTTTTGCCAGGCGCGCACAAGGTCAAACTCATCGCTCGCCGGGGACGTAAACTGGTTCGCGTTATAGACCCCTTCACGATAGAAGAAGACGCTTGCCAGTTCATGACCGGCATCAAGCAGCGCATGGGCAAACTGTAGCGCGCTGCTGGCCTGCTGGGTACCGTACGCCGGGCCCGTCACCATTAACGCAAAACGCATTACTTGTCTTGCCCCAGGAAGTCGCCGCTTTTGAACTGGCGAATATAGAGGTAAACCGTGTGTTTGGAGATATTCAGGCGATCGGCCACCTGGTTGATGGCATCTTTGATATCAAAAATCCCTTTCTCATAGAGGTTCAGGACGATCTGACGATTCTTGGCGTTGTTGGATACGTTGCGATCGGCATTCACCTCTTCAATGGTGAACTCCAGCGTCTGTGTCACGAGATCCTCAACAGAAGAGGCAAAGTTCACCGATGAGCCCACGTCCGGCGTTTCTGGCGGAATGAAAGTGCTCATGATTTGCGAGAATGGCACATCAAGGTTCATGTTGATGCACAGCAGACCGATCACCCGGTGTTCGCGGTTTCGAATCGCGATAGTTTCTGATTTCATCAGCACGCCGCTTTTGGCGCGGGTGAAATAGCATTTTGAGACGCTGCTGTCCGCGCCGGTCATGTCATGCAACATACGCAATGCAAGGTCGGTGATTGGCGAACCAATTTTACGGCCAGTGTGCTCACCATTCGCAATGCGGATAGCGGAACACTTAAGATCTTGCAGGGAATGCAATACGATTTCGCAGTGGGAACCAATGAGCATCGCTAACCCGTCCACTACCGCTTCGTAGGATTTCAGAATATCGAAGTCGGTCTGGTCAAATGGACGTTGATCCAGCAAATCAAGTTCACTGGTTTCGTTGGTTAAAAGCGACCTGGACATGAAAAAAACACTCCTTTTCAGGAGCCTGTCGTTAGGTTTTCAGGGCAGGCTCATTATCTACACGGACAACTAAATTAATACAGCGTGTATAACGCTTTCCAGTGTTAATTATATCTGCCCCACAATAAAAAAACCGCCGCCTGTAAAGGCGGCGGTTTTTTTCAGCATTACTTCTTAGCTGCTGCGGCTTTGTCGTCAGCCGGTGCGTCTGTTTTCGCATCCGCTTTCGGCGCCGGTTTGATGTCCAGCAGTTCTACATCAAATACCAGCGTAGAGTTAGCCGGGATACCCGGAACGCCGGTTTTGCCGTAAGCCAGATCCGGTGGGATGACCAGCTTGATTTTACCGCCTTTCTTGATGTTCTTCAGGCCTTCGGTCCAGCCCGGGATCACACCGTCCAGACGGAAGGAGAGAGGCTCACCGCGAGTATAAGAGTTATCGAACTCTTTACCGTCGATCAGCGTACCTTTGTAGTTAACTACAACGGTGTCGCTGTCTTTAGGCGCGTCGCCGGTACCTTCTTTCTCAACTTTATAGATCAGGCCAGTAGAAGACGTTTTAACGCCTTTCTCTTTAGCGAACTTATCGCGGTAGGCTTTGCCTTTCGCTTCGTTATCTTTAGCGTCTGCTTCCATCTTGGTCTGAGCGGCGCCTTTCACGCGCGCTTCAAACGCTTGCAGAGTCTGCTCGATTTCCTGGTCAGACAGTTTGCTCTTGTCTGCGAACGCATCCTGAACCCCTGCGATCAGCTGGTTTTTGTCCAGTTTGATGCCCAGTTTCTCTTGTTCTTTCAGAGAGTTTTCCATGTAACGGCCCAGAGACGCGCCAAGTGCGTAGGCGGATTTCTGGTCGTCATTCTTGAATGCCGCTTTGCTGTCTGTAGTCGCAGCAGGCTTCGCAGCAGTATCAGCAGCGAAAGACAGCGGCGCATTGAGCGCTACAGCCATAGTGGTCGCCAGCAGCGTAACTTTAAACAGTGATTTCATCCATATCTCCAGGACCTGAGGTCTCTCACCCCAGTGTTAAACGTAAATGAGTGACGTACTATAAAACGTTGTGGAAGAAATCTACAGACAGACTCCCCCGAATGTCGCTTCTTTTCAGACTATTTTTGTTTAAATAAGTTTCTTGTCAGGGAGATGGATACTGTACTTAAGGAAAAAGTCAGATAAACTTCGCCGCCGCTGGTCCATTATGGCGCATGAGAGATAAACGAGGTGAATGATGAAGGATACAACGATCGAAGCGAGACTGGCTGAGCTGGAAAGCCGCCTGGCTTTTCAGGACATCACCATCGAAGAACTGAACCAGACCGTGACGGCTCATGAGCTTGAAATGGCAAAAATGCGCGATTTGATGCGACTTCTCACTGAAAAAGTGAAGGCAACGCAGTCGTCGCACATCGCCTCTCAGGCTGAAGAGACGCCACCACCTCATTATTGAGGCGTAAAAAAAGCGGGATTATCCCGCTTTTTTATTTTCCGCAGTACGGAATCAGTGGCAGCCGCAGCCGCCGTTACCGCAACCACCTTTACCGTGGCCGTGGTCATGACCATGATCGTGGCCGTGACCACCGCAGCAGCCGTCGTGGCCGTGATCGTGGTCATGGTCGTGACCGTGCGCACCATGAACGTGGCCATGAGCCAGCTCTTCTTCGGTCGCTTCACGGATAGCAACAACTTCTACGTTGAACTTCAGGTTCTGACCAGCCAGCATGTGGTTGCCGTCAACCACAACGTGGTCGTCTTCAACTTCTGTGATTTCAACCGGAACCGGACCCTGGTCAGTTTCAGCCAGGAAGCGCATGCCAACCTGCAACTCGTCAACGCCCATGAACACGTCTTTAGGAACGCGCTGAACCAGGTTGTCATCATACTGACCGTAAGCGTCGTTCGCGCCGACAGCAACGTCGAATTTGTCGCCAACTTCATGACCTTCCAGCGCCGTTTCCAGGCCGGAAATCAGGGAACCGTGACCATGCAGGTAGTCCAGCGGCGCACTCACCGGAGACTCATCAACCAACACACCGTCTTCTGTACGTACCTGATAGGCCAGGCTGACCACCAGGTCTTTTGCTACTTTCATGATATCTCCTGAGCGTGGGAAAATTGCTGGCGCAGATTGTAGCGGAATTCTGCACCCGTGTACCCTTAAGCTTAAAAAAACTCAGAGCATATCGCTAGTCTGGATGAAAAATGCCGATCACTTGCTCTTCTTTGCGAACGTGATCGCGGGCTTCTTTGTCGGCCTCACGCATCTGGTGACCGCACTTAACACATTCAACAATATCGATATTATTCTCCCGCCACATGGCCAGCGTATCTTGCGCCTGGCAGGACGGGCATTTTGCGCCCGCGATAAAGCGTTTACGTACAGCCATCTTTCGTTACCCTTTATTCAAATTCATCCCAGCCGTCGAGCTGGCGTCGTTCCTGTTGCATCTCACGCTGGAAGATCTCCTCCAGTTCGCGACGCGCTTCCCGCACGCGGGAGATCTGCGCCGTGTCGCTGTGCACGGGCATCAGTTCACGCAGCATTCGCATATCCAGCCGGCGGAAATGCATCTGGGCGCGTTGCGCCTGGTGAGGATGCATACCCAGCGAAACCAGCGCCTTGCGCCCCAGCTCCAGCGCGCTGGAGAAGGTTTCGCGGGAGAAGTGTTTCACACCCGCCTGCAAAAGTTCGTGAGCCTCAACACGTCCGCGCGCACGCGCCAGAATATGCAGATGCGGGAAATGCTGCTGGCACAGCTCCACCAGCTTCATTGTGTCTTCCGGATCGTTACAGGTGATGACGATGGACTCCGCAGCCTCTGCGCCCGCCGAGCGCAACAGCTCAAGCTGCGTCGCATCCCCGTAGTACACCTTATAACCATATTTGCGCATCAGGTTGACGGCGCTGATATCGCGCTCCAGCACCGTAATGCGCATTTTATTTGCCATCAACAGGCGACCAATCACCTGTCCGAAGCGGCCAAAGCCCACGACGATCACCTGCGGTTTATCATCTTCCACCCACGGCGCTTCGTCTTCATCGTCTGCGGGATTCAGGCGGCGCGACAGCAGTTTGTCCACCAGCTTCATCAGCAGCGGCGTGGTCATCATCGACAGCGTGACCGTCACCAGCAGCAGCGCCATCTGGTCATCTTTGAACAGCTTCTGAGACGACGCAGTGGAAAACAGCACAAACGCAAACTCTCCGCCCTGACTTAACACGCTGGAAAACTGCATCCTTTCCGAGCTGCGCAGCCCGTAAATCCGCGCGAGGAGATACAGCACCAGCGTTTTGACCGCCACCAGCACGGCGACACTCGCAATAACCCACAGCAGATGGGTATAGAGCACGCCAAGATTAAGCGCCATACCCACCGAGATAAAGAACAGCCCTAACAGCAGCCCTTTAAACGGATCGATGGCGGTTTCCAGCTCGTGGCGGTACTCGCTTTCCGCAAGCAGCACCCCGGCGATAAACGTCCCGAGCGCCATCGACAGCCCCAGCGCATCCATAAACAGCGCTGAACCAAGCACCAGCAGCAGCGTTGCGGCGGTGAAGACCTCGCGTACGCCGGATGCGGCAATAAACCGGAACACTGGACGCAGTAAAAACCGTCCGCCGATCAGCATCCCCGCGAAGGCCAGCACCTTCATGGAGATCTTCATCCAGTCGAAATGATCGTCTCCGGAGCCTGCCAGCAGCGGCACCAGCGCCAGCGCCGGGATCACCGCTAAATCCTGGAACAGCAGCACCGAAAAGCCCAGTTGCCCCGCCTCGTTGCGGTTCATCCCTTTGTCGCGCATCAGCTGAAGCGCCATCGCCGTCGACGACATCGCAAGACCGATCCCGCCAATCACCGCGGCCTGCCAGGAAAACTGCGTCAGCATCAGCAGGCCCGCCAGAATGGCGGCGCTGAGCAACACCTGCGCCGCCCCGACGCCAAAAATAGATTGCCGCAGTTGCCACAGCTTGGACGGATTAAGCTCAAGCCCGATGATAAACATCAGGAACACCACGCCCAGCTCGGAGAAGTGGAGAATTTCATCCACATCGCTGATAAACCCAAGCCCCCAGGGACCAATGGCTATCCCCGCCAGCAAATAGCCCAGCACCGCGCCAATGCCGAGACGCGCGGCAAGGGGGACCGCGACGACGGCGGCAAACAAAAACAGCACCCCGGCGAGGAGTAAATTCGAACCGTCCATTAGCGTCCTCCCGCCGGAATCGGTGACGCCAGCCATTCGCCATAGGCCCTGGCATGGCTCGCCAGCGCTTTCGGATCCTGCCGCCGTGCCCAGTAGATAATAATCGGGCTCATCCAGTGCATACGGCACATCGCCGCCGTCAGCTCAAACGGCCGCAGAATGTCGCTCATGGGGTAACGGTTCAGCCCGTCGTGACGGTAAGCGCTTTCCGGCTCACCGGTGGTGATGACACTCCGCCAGTACTTTCCCGCCAGCTGGTTGCCCCCCCCCCCGCTGGAAAAGCCCCGGCTCAGCACGCGGTCCAGCCACTCTTTCAGCAGCGCCGGACAGCTATAGGTATAAAGCGGATGCTGGAACACAATCACGTCGTGCTGACGCAGCAGTTCCTGCTCGTAAGGAATATCAATAAAGAAATCGGGATAGTGCGCGTAGAGATCGTGCACCGTTACGTTACTGAGCTGTGTGGCCGGCTTAAGCAGCACCCGGTTTGCCACCGAGTCCTGTGATTCCGGATGGGCATACAGCAGCAGCACTTTCGCTGTCTGAGACATCACTCCCCTCCCGGTTCTGTTTTTGTGTATTGTTGTCGTTTTGGGCTACCATGGCGGCCCGGTGGGGAAATTGGCCCACACCTTACATTATCATAATGACAAATTAACATAGTCGGAACATACGGCGCTTCTATGATTGTTTTCTCCTCGTTACAAATTCGTCGCGGCGTGCGCGTCCTGCTGGATAACGCGACTGCTACCATCAACCCGGGCCAGAAAGTGGGGCTGGTCGGCAAAAACGGCTGCGGTAAATCCACCCTGCTGGCACTGCTGAAAAACGAGATAAGCGCGGATGGCGGGAACTTTACCTTCCCGGGCAACTGGCAGCTCGCCTGGGTAAACCAGGAGACCCCCGCGCTGAGCGAACCGGCGCTCGACTATGTTATCGACGGCGACCGTGAATACCGCAAGCTCGAAGCGGAGCTCAACGCCGCCAACGAACGCAACGACGGCCACGCCATCGCCACCGTCCACGGCAAGCTGGACGCCATCGACGCCTGGACCATTCGCTCCCGCGCCTCCAGCCTGCTGCACGGCCTGGGCTTCAGCAACGAACAGCTTGAACGCCCGGTGAGCGATTTCTCGGGTGGCTGGCGTATGCGCCTTAACCTGGCGCAGGCGCTGATCTGCCGCTCTGACCTCCTGCTGCTCGATGAACCGACCAACCACCTCGATCTCGATGCGGTTATTTGGCTGGAGAAGTGGCTCAAGAGCTATCAGGGCACTCTGATTCTGATCTCCCACGACCGCGACTTCCTCGACCCGGTGGTGGATAAAATCATTCATATCGAACAGCAAAGCCTGTTCGAGTACACCGGCAACTACAGCTCTTTCGAGCGCCAGCGCGCGACGCGCCTCGCCCAGCAGCAGGCGATGTATGAAAGCCAGCAACAGCGCGTGGCGCACCTGCAAAGCTTTGTGGATCGCTTCAAGGCCAAGGCGTCAAAAGCCAAGCAGGCGCAGAGCCGCGTCAAAATGCTGGAACGCATGGAGATGATCGCCCCCGCGCACGTGGATAACCCGTTCCACTTCAGCTTCCGCGAGCCGGAGAGCCTGCCGAACCCGCTGCTGAAGATGGAAAAAGTGAGCGCGGGCTATGGCGATCGCATTATTCTCGACTCTATCAAGCTCAACCTGGTGCCGGGTTCACGCATCGGTCTGCTGGGGCGTAACGGCGCCGGTAAATCGACGCTGATCAAGCTGCTGGCGGGCGAGCTTAACCCGGTCAGCGGCGAAATCGGGCTGGCGAAGGGCATCAAGCTTGGCTACTTCGCCCAGCATCAGCTGGAATTTTTACGCGCCGATGAATCGCCGATCCAGCACCTGGCGCGCCTGGCGCCGCAGGAGATGGAGCAGAAGCTGCGCGACTACCTCGGCGGCTTTGGCTTCCAGGGCGATAAGGTGACTGAAAATACAGCGCGTTTCTCCGGCGGCGAAAAAGCGCGTCTGGTGCTGGCGCTGATCGTCTGGCAGCGTCCAAACCTGCTGCTGCTCGATGAACCGACCAACCACCTCGATCTCGACATGCGTCAGGCGCTGACCGAAGCGCTGATCGAGTTCGAAGGGGCGCTGGTTGTCGTTTCGCACGATCGCCACCTGATCCGCTCCACCACCGACGATCTCTATCTGGTTCACGGCGGCAAAGTGGAACCGTTCGACGGCGACCTGGAAGATTACCAGCAGTGGCTGACGGACGTGCAGAAGCAGGAAAACCAGCCGGAAGAGTCAGCGAAAGACAATGCCAACAGCGCCCAGGCGCGTAAAGACCAGAAGCGCCGTGAAGCGGAACTGCGCACCCAGACTCAGCCGCTGCGTAAAGAGATTACCCGCCTCGAAAAAGAGATGGAAAAGCTTAACGCCACGCTTGCCGCCGTCGAAGAGAAGCTGGGCGACAGCGAACTGTACGATCAGAGCCGCAAAGCGGAGCTGACGGACTGTCTGCAAACGCAGGCGAAAACCAAATCCAGTCTCGAAGAGTGCGAAATGGCATGGCTGGACGCGCAGGAACAGCTGGAAGCGATGCTGCAAGCCGACTAACACGCCGGGAGGGTTATGGGCTTCGATACCACGAGCGAGATTACATTCCGTAAGCTCAGCATCTTCATGACGTTCATGGACAAGGGCAATATCGCACGTACCGCCGAAACGCTCGGCCTGAGCGGTGTCAGCGTGCACCGCGCGCTGCATACCCTCGAAGAGAACGTCCGCTGCCCGCTCTTTGCTCACAAAGGGCGTAACCTGATTGCCCTCCCCTCCGCGTGGACGCTGCTGGAGTATTGTCAGGAGGTGATGCAGGTGATGGAGCGCGGGCTGGAAGAGTCGCGCAAGATTGCCGGTATCGGCCAGGGACGGTTGCGCGTCGGTACGCTTTACTCGCTGACGCTGGAAACCGTACCGCGCCTGATAATGGGCATGAAGCTGCGCCGTCCGGATCTGGAGATGGATCTGACGATGGGCTCGAACGAAACCCTGCTCCATATGCTGGATGAGGGTTCGCTGGATGCGATTTTAATCTCTATCTCCGAGAGCGATATCGACCGTAACAGCCTCGAAGTGCTGCCCCTGTTCCATGACGATATTTTCCTTGCCGCACCGGCCTCTGCCACGCTGAATACCAGCGGTCCCGCCGATCTGCGTGACTATAAAGATCAGAAGTTTGTCGCCCTCGCGGAAGGGTTCGCCACTTACGCCGGGTTTCAGGAAGCGTTTCATATTGCCGGTTTCGAGCCGGAGATTGTGACGCGGGTAAACGATATTTTCTCGATGCTGAGCCTGGTACAGGCGGGGGTCGGGTTTACGCTGATGCCGGGCAGGATGAAGAAAGTGTACGAAAATTCGGTGCAGCTACTGAAGCTGGCACAGCCGTACCAGATGCAGCAGCTGATTGCGATCGTCTTTGCCCGCAACCGCGAGCAGGATCCGAGCCTGCGAGCATTGGCCGCGGAAGGGCGGATGTACGCCAGAAGTTTGCAGGACGGAGCCTGAGGCCTTGCCGGGTGGCGACGCGTTGCGTCTTACCCGGCCTACAAAATAATACAACCGAACCCGTAGGCCCGGTAAGGCGCAGCCGCCACCGGGCAAAAAGTCACCGCTGAAGTCGACCCGCCAGATGCACCGCCACGTCCACCCCGCTGCGCTCCAGCGAAATGGATTCGCCTTCCCACGCTGCCTGCCGCGTCAGGCAGGTTAATATGCCTCCCGGCGGCATCTCAATCGCCAGCCGCGCTTCACGCTCGTTAGCGGAAATCACCGCCTCCTGCCAGCGCACGGTTCGCGCCATGTTCATTGCCAGATCGTCGGCAATTTTCTCCGGCTGCCAGAGCACGCGTCCGGTACTGCCGCTCAGGTACGCGCAGCGGGGACGGGAAAGCGTGACCGATTCAAACGCCGCTGCCAGCTTCTTCGCCGGTTCCGCCAGCAGCGCGCAGTGCGATGGCACGCTCACCGCCAGCCGTTTGGCCTTGCTTGCACCCTTCGCCAGCGCGCGCTCCGCCACCTGCGCCATACCGTCATCGGTTCCGGCAATCACGATCTGCGTTTCGGCGTTCAGGTTAGCGATATAGGTTCCAGACCCCTGAATCAGGTTTTCCACCTGCGGCAGGGTCAACCCCATAATCGCCGTCAGGCCGTAGCCGTGCGGATACGCCTGCTCCATCAAATCACCGCGCAGCGCCACCAGCTTCAGCGCATCCGTAAAGTCCAGCGAGCCTGCGATAACCGCCGCAGGATAAGCGCCAATGGACAGACCGCTGACAATATCCGGCGACACGCCGCGACGTTCCAGCTCGCGCGCCCAGGCCACGCCGGCAATCAGCAGTGAAAGCTGAACCGCACGGGTGTGGGTTAACGAGGATGCGCTGTCCAGGGTATCGACTTCCGCCCCCAGCACAGCACGGGCCTGCTCCAGCTCCGTTCCCGGCAGGTTTTGCAGCATACCTTCGTGCTGTGTGCCCTGCCCCGGAAAGGTAAACAGTATTTTCATTACTCCTCCCTGTGCCATGGATCCGCTACCAGGCGCGGTCCACATTGCGTTTTTAGCAGCGTTTTGCCGTCGCGTAACCATTCTGCCAGCGCGAATCCGCCCTCGGGCGTGTCCACCTGTGTATCCGCCCGGCACAACGCACGGCTGAGCTGAGCCTGCCAGTCAGTAAACGCCTCAGGGGAAACGGTACGCGGGGCGCGGATCAGCAGATCGAGATCGCTATCGGCGTGGATCACCGGAATGCCGGTCGCCAGCGCGTAACCCGTACTGCCGGTTATCCCCCACGTCCACGGCCACGACTGCTGCGCAAGCTGAAGCGCCACCTGAACCGGCGGCTGAGTGACAAACGGCGAACGCAGCAGGTCGGCGGCAACGCTCAACTCTTCGGGCGACACCACGCGCAACACGTTCTCAGGCTTCACCCATCCGGCCGCCCGCTGGTTGCGGCGCAATCCGCGCACGCCAACGGGAATACGGCCTTCATTATCAACATCACGCCGCACCACTACCGGCAGCCCGGTATGCCAGGCCGCGTCTACCCAGGATTCGGTAATCCCTTCCAGGGCGTCGCCCGCGGTAAGCCAGATGAGGTCGTGTGGGCGTAATGTTGTGGTCATAATTACATTCCTGAAGTCAGCGAGATAAACAGCGGCAGCGACAGGATACACAGTATGGAGCTCAACAGCAGCACGGCTTCAGCATCCGGCGACTGCACGCCAAAGCGGTTACCGAACACCACGCCAAAGAAGCCCGCAGACAGCGCAATCATCAGGATGGCGGTGATCGCCACGGAGCCGTGCAGACCGAAGATTAAAACGATACCCCAGGCAATCGCTGGCTGGATCAGCAGCTTGGCGATAGTGGAAGTGATCACCATGGTGTTGATCTGAAGCTTACGCGCGGAGAGGATCACCCCGGTCAGGAACAGCGCCGCAGCGGTCGCGGACAGTCCCAGCGGTTTAATCGCCGCCAGTACCAGCTCCGGCATTTTGATGCCGATAGCGGACAGGATCACACCCAGCAGCGGGCCCATCACGATCGGTTTTTTAATGGAGCGCCACATCAGCACCGGCAGCATGGAAAGCGTTGAACCGGAGTTATTGCCTTCGGCGCGGGCTTTCTCACGCTCCAGAATAAGCAGGCAGAACGGGGTCATCAGCACCGAACCACAGGCGATGGAGACCGCCACGGAGAGTGAAGTAGAAGAACTTTCACCCAGCACGCTGCCCAGAATCGGCAGGCCGAGCGCCGCATAGTTTGGCAGAGCGACGGTCAGCGTCAGTACGGCCGCATCCTGCGGAGATTTTTTAAAGACTTTGGTGGCGAGGAAGTAGATGGCCGCATAGGTGATCCACATCGCCAGGGTGAGAACCAGGATCAGCGGCGACTGCGCCACAATGCCGGTCCACGGGGTTTGCACGGTGGCGCTGAACAGCGCGGCAGGGAGTGCAAAATCCATAACGAAGATATTCAGCAGGGAAACATTTTTGTTATCGACCATCTTTGCTTTACCGGCCCAGAATCCCAGCAGCATGATGACGAAAATCGGTGCAAGAGCATGAACAATTACGTAAGTCATAAATCACCTGTAGTAAAAAAGTTTAAGCACTGGCGCGATGTTTATTATTTTCAGGATGCAGGTTCCCGCGTGGACGCAACGGGCGCGCCCACGGGTTAATGCATCTGGCAGGTCTCTTTTTACTTACCAGCTGGCTCGCATACGTTCACGTACGAGCGCCGAGCTGCGGCGGTTGTCAGCACCCAGACGGTTTTTCAACGTGATGTCCTGACGAGCGTCGCTGATGGCCTGTTGCAGGGTAGTTTTCACCCGCGTCAGATCGCTTTCGGAAGGGGCATCCGGGTTGCTGATATCCAGCAGGTCGGAGAGCAGCCCCAGCGTGGCGTAGTTGCTGATGTCGTACGCCATTGGCGGAATGGTTGCCGCCAGTTTTTCCAGCGCCTCCACGGTACGCAGCGTAATGCGCGCCGCAGACTCTTTGCCCATGGCATGGATCAGCACGCCTTTATCGTTGAAGGCAATCAGGCGGTTGGCCTGGTAGCCGTGCGCCAGAAACGCGCCGGACATGGCCTTACCGACGATAAGACCAATCACCGGATGCCCCGCCAGCCGCGCATTGGCATAGGCGGCAGCGGCGCCGGCCAGCGCCTGGTGGATACCAAACGCCTCTTCGCGACGGCCATAGGCCTGGCTTGGGACATCGATCACCGCCACAATCGGGCGCTTCACGGCTTTATCTGCGTCAGCGGCGACGGTTTCGCTGACCACTTTTGCCAGCGTCCAGCCCTCCAGCAGCCCCACTTCCCCTTGCGCCGCGCGCGGGAAGTGGTTGTTGGCGTCCGGCACCACGGCGACAAAGCGCACCGTTTCACCGTTCAGCTCGCCGTCTGCCGCCTGCACGGACGGGCATAACCCCTCCAGACGTTTCGCGTTCGGGGCCAGAGTTTCCAGCCAGAGTTCGCCACGGCTAATTGAGTTAGTCATCATTTCACCTCCCGGGCAAAAAGCGCTTTAATCTGTTCGGCATCGGCCTGTTTGCGGGTGTCGAAATTCGTCAGACGGTTCAGGTAATCGTCGTAGTTATCGGTGCGATGTTTCGCCGGTACGCCTTTGGCGATGGCCTCGTTCATCGCGGCTTTCACCGCGTTCACGCCGTCGCCCACCAGCGCGTCCACCAGTCCGCTTTCATAGCGCACTTCGCCGCCGGTCATGCTCCAGATAAACGGACGGTCGCGGGAGTCATACTCTTCAATGCCCGCTTCCTGCTCAATAACCTGCGGGCCGTTGAGGCCAAGACGCGCTTCGCGGGTTACAATCAGGTAGCTACACAGCGCCGCGGCGATAGACATCCCGCCGAAGCAGCCCACGGTCCCGGCGACAATCCCGACAACCGGGGTATAGCGACGCAGGTCAACGATCGCGGCGTGGATATCGGCAATCGCCGCCAGGCCAAGGTTGGCTTCCTGCAAACGTACGCCGCCGGTTTCGAGGCACAGTACCGCCTGAGTCGGAATGCCGTTGCGGTTATCTTCCGCCGCCAGCTCCAGCGCCGCCGCCATTTTGGCACCGGACACTTCGCCCATGCTGCCGCCCTGGAAGGTGCCTTCAATCGCCACCACCACTGCAGGCTGGCCGTTGATGGTCCCTTTCGCGACTACCATGCCGTCATCGGCCTGAGGAACAATCCCCTGTGGCCCAAGCCACGGAGAGATAATGCCTTCAAACGGATCCAGCAGTTCGCGGTAGCTGCCGTCGTCGAGCAGCGCCTGCGCACGCTGGCGCGCTTTTAATTCGATAAAGCTGCTGTCATCACGCATGGTTCACCCCTTCAAAAACCTGTTCGATACGAATGCGTGCCACGCCCGGCGTCGCGCCGAAGTCGTGGATGGTCAGCTTACCTGCGGGCAGGCTGCTGACGGTTTGCAGGCGATTGAACAACGCCTCCCAGCGCCCACGGCTGTTGTCGACGGAGGTGGTGATATCAATGGTTAAGGTCTGGCCCGGTTCGGCGGTGAAAAGCACCTCCATATCCCCGGAACCGACTACCCCTGCCAGCGCCCTGCCGCTTACTTCGCGGCTGGCGGGCACGGTCAATGTGATTTTTTCCATAACATCCTCTTAATGCTTTGAATAGGGCGTTTCGACGCGGTCAAGAAACAGCGTGGCGGCAAGCAGGTCTGCGGCTCCGCCCGGCGAGGCGTTAAGCGTCAGCATCTGACGGTCTAACCGCGCCAGCGCCTGCTGCCCCGCAAGTGTTGCGCATCCTCCCGCGTTCAGCACCGCACGGGCGCCGTTCTGCATGGCATCCAGCCCCTCCATGCCGGCGCGCGACAGCACGCAGGTGTCGGTGAGCGAGGTCATGATCGCCATCAGCGCGTCGAGTCTGGCCTGCGTTTCGCTGCTGCCGTTGAGACGGCTGAGGTGAAGCTGCGGCAGCGCGCGCTGCATGATGTGCGGAAACGCCTGCTGAGCCTCTTCACGCGCGCCCGGTACACGGTAGCGGTGCGTGACGCGTAACCCCTTGCTGAATACTTTCGGCGCCGCGTCATCCGGCAGTTTCGCCAGCTGAGCGGCGGTGTTCGCGACGGTTTGCGCCCGGGCATCGCCGCCCAGCATCGCCACCGCGCTCACCAGCAATCCCAGCGCCCAGATCGCGCCACGGTGTGTGTTCACGCCGTCGGTAGCGGCCATCATCTGCCGTTCGCCTTCACGACCCAGGCGGCCAACGGTTTGCCTGAGGGCAATATCCGCCGGACGCTGCCAGCTCTGTTGCGCCAGCGCCTGAAACGTGGGGGTCAGGCTGTGAGCGGAGCGCTCCATCAGCGCAAGCGATAAATCGTGATGCGCGCCGTTCCCCCGGCTGTCCACCAGACCGGGCTTCGGGCTTAAACGTGCTTCGTCAATCAGACACTGCGTGGCGGTTCGCGCCAGCCATTCGGCACCGCCTTCAACCTGGATCTGGGGCAGAAGTTTCATTACCAGCTCCGGAATTTCGCAGGTGGGTTATACAGGCCGCCGGACCACTCAACGAGGTCAGCCACGCTGCCCGCAGCCAGCAGAGAGCGGGTGGCATCGGTACGACGAATGCCAATATCTTCCGGATACACAACCTTGCCGCTCTGGCGCAGTTCCGCCACGCGTTTGGCGTCAACGCCCAGACCGATATCGGTGATACCCGCCACGGCGGCGACCATGGCGCGACGCTCTTCCAGATCTTTTGCCCGGTAGAGGTAAGCAATCCCCTCTTCCGTCAGCACGTGGGTGACGTCATCGCCGTAAATCATAACCGGCGCCAGCGGCATGCCGGAGGCTTTCGCCACGTCTACGGCGTCGAGTTTCTCCACGAAGGTTGGCTTCACGCCCGCCTGGAAGGTTTCCACCATCTGCACAACCAGCTTTTTACCGCGCTGCATCGGGTCAGGCTCGGTGATCATGTTCAGCCAGGCCGGTGTGGCGTGGCGACGACCGTGCGGATCGTGGCCCATGTTTGGTGCGCCGCCGAAGCCGGAGAGACGGCCGCGGGTCACGGTTGAGGAGTTAGCGTAACCATCAACCTGTAGCGTAGAGCCGATAAACATATCGACCGCATACTGACCAGCCAGCTGACAGAAGGCGCGGTTAGAGCGCATGGAGCCGTCAGCACCGGTAAAGAACACGTCCGGACGGGCGCGGATGTACTCTTCCATCCCCAGCTCGCCGCCGAAGCAGTGGATGCTCTCCACCCAGCCGCTTTCGATGGCCGGGATCAGCGTTGGATGCGGGTTCAAAGTCCAGTGTTTACAGATTTTGCCTTTGAGTCCGAGCTGTTCGCCGTAGGTTGGCAGCAGCAGTTCGATCGCTGCGGTATTAAAGCCAATCCCGTGGTTCAGGGACTGCACCTGGTGTTCAGCGTAGATGCCTTTAATCGCCATCATCGCCATCAGGATGTGTTCCTGTTTAATCAGGCGCGGGTCGCGGGTGAAGAGCGGCTCAATAAAGAACGGCTTGTCCGCCACCACCACGTAATCGATCCACGAGCCCGGAATATCGACGCGCGGCAGGTCGCACTCGTCGTCCACCAGCTCGTTCACCTGTGCGATGACGATGCCGTCGTGGAACGCGGCGGCTTCCACCAGCGCCGGGGTATCTTCGGTACTCGCCCCGGTGTAGAGGTTACCTTTACGGTCCGCTTTAAAACCGGCAATCAGCGCCACGTTTGGCGAAAGGTCGACGTATAAACGTGAGTAGAGTTCGATGTAGGTGTGAATCGCCCCGATTTCGAGCTGACCATCCTCCAGCAGCTGCGAAATGCGCAGGCTTTGCGTACCGGAGAAGGAGAAGTCGAGCTTGCGGGCGATGCCTTTCTCAAAGATGTCCAGATGTTCGCTGCGGCCCACGCTCGGCATGATCATATGCAGATCGTGCACGATTTGCGGGTTCACTTCGGCCAGTGAACGGGAAAGGAAATCCGCCTGCTTCTGGTTGTTGCCTTCCAGAACGACTTTGTCGCCTGGTGCGATCAGTTTTTCCAGCATGGCGACAAGATCGCCGGTTGGCAGTACCTTGCCCTGCACCGGTACGGACGCCAGACGACGCGCTTTCTCGCTGCGTCGGGTGTTCCATTGCCGGGTGGGTGTTTGCCCAGATAACATTATTAACCTCCTGATTCAGCACATCATTCTGATTTGCTTAACGTTGAGTAAAGTGTGCGCTCTGGTGAGAAAGGCATCAATTAAGCGTAGGACGTAATCATTAGCCTGAGAGTAATAATCAAGGTAAAGAAATGTGATCGGGATCAGTTCATGTTTCGGAAAAACGGGCTAAACGGGGTACAATTCGGAAGGTATAGTTAATTTCTGACAAGAATCAGCATCGCCCTTATGACCCAAATCATTCCCTCAGACTTCGACATTGCAGCCGAAGAGAGCGCAGAGTTCGTGCCCATGCGCGGTGTGGCTAACCCTCACCTGCAAACCATGCTGCCGCGCCTGATCCGCCGCAAGGTGCAGTTCAACCCCCACTGGCAGCGCATTGACCTGCCGGACGGTGACTTTTTGGATCTCGCCTGGAGCGAAGATCCGGATCGGGCCAGACATAAGCCCCGTCTGGTGGTGTTTCACGGCCTGGAAGGCAGCCTGCACAGCCCTTACGCACACGGTCTCATTGAGGCGGCGAAAGCCCGCGACTGGCTTGGGGTGGTGATGCATTTTCGCGGATGCAGCGGCGAGCCTAACCGTCAGAAACGCATTTATCACTCGGGTGAAACCGAGGACGGCTCCTGGTTCCTGCGCTGGCTAAGAGACAATTTCGGCGAAGCACCAACGGCAGCGGTGGGGTATTCGCTGGGCGGGAATATGCTGGCCTGCCTGCTGGCGAAGGAGAGCGACGCGGTGCCGCTGGATGCGGCGGTGATTGTCTCTGCGCCCTTTATGCTGGAGCAGTGCAGTTATCATATGGAAAAAGGGTTTTCGCGGGTCTATCAGCGCTACCTGCTCAACCTGCTGAAAGCCAACGCCGCGCGTAAACTTAAGGCCTATCCGGATACGCTGCCTGTGACGCTGCAACAGCTCAAACGCGTGAAGCGCCTGCGCGAGTTTGATGATTTGATCACCTCTAAAATTCACGGCTTTGCCGATGCGATTGACTATTACCGTCAGTGCAGCGCCATGCCTTTACTGAATCAAATCACGAAACCCACGCTGATTATCCACGCCAAAGACGATCCGTTTATGGATCATCACTCGATCCCCGCCCCTGACTATCTGCCGGATAACGTGGAGTATCAGCTCACTGAGTTCGGCGGGCACGTCGGCTTTGTTGGCGGCACGCTGCGTCGGCCAAAAATGTGGCTTGAGACGCGTATACCCGACTGGTTAACGGCCTATCTGGACGGTAAAAAATGATTATTCCCTGGCAGGATCTCTCTCCCGACACGCTCGATAATCTGATTGAAAGCTTTGTCTTGCGCGAAGGCACCGATTATGGTGAACATGAACGTTCGCTTGAACAAAAGGTCAGCGATGTGAAGCGCCAGCTTAAAAGCGGCGACGTGGTGCTGGTATGGTCCGAACTGCATGAGACGGTGAATATCATGCCCCGCAACGCGTTTCATGGCTGATCTTACACTTTTCCAGTCAGGGAGTTGCTATGTCTGCCAGACATCCGGTTATTGCCGTTACGGGTTCGAGTGGGGCGGGAACCACTACCACCAGCCTCGCCTTCCGCAAGATTTTCGCCCAGCTTAACTTACGGGCGGCAGAGGTAGAGGGCGACAGCTTTCACCGCTACACGCGCCCGGAGATGGATATGGCCATCCGCAAGGCGCGCGATCTGGGTAAACACATCAGCTATTTTGGCCCGGAGGCCAATGACTTCGGCCTGCTGGAGCAAACCTTCCGTGAATACGGGCAGAGCGGCACCGGGCAGTCCCGCAAGTATCTCCATACCTACGATGAAGCCGTGCCCTGGAACCAGGTCCCCGGCACGTTCACGCCCTGGCAGCCGCTGCCGGAACCGACTGACGTGCTGTTTTACGAAGGATTGCACGGCGGCGTGGTGACGCCTCAGCACGACGTGGCGCGCCATGTGGATTTGCTGGTGGGGGTGGTGCCGATTGTTAACCTTGAGTGGATCCAGAAGCTGACGCGTGACATGAGCGAGCGCGGCCATTCGCGAGAGGCGGTAATGGATTCGGTGGTGCGCTCCATGGAAGATTACATCAACTTCCTGACGCCGCAGTTCTCCCGAACCCACATTAACTTCCAGCGCGTCCCCACCGTGGACACCTCCAACCCGTTCGCCGCAAAAAGCATCCCTTCCCTGGACGAGAGCTTTGTGGTGATCCACTTCCGCAACCTGGAAGGCATTGATTACCCCTGGCTGCTGGCGATGCTACAAGGTTCGTTTATTTCGCACATGAATACGTTAGTGGTACCGGGCGGAAAAATGGGGCTGGCGATGGAGCTGATCATGACGCCGCTGGTGCAGCGGCTGATGGAAGGAAAGCAAATCGCGTGAGTTGTTTTGCCCGGTGGCGCTGCGCTTACCGGGCCTACGGGCGTGCTTTTGTAGGGCGGGTAAGCGAAGCGCCACCCGCCAAAAATTAAGCCTCGATCACTTCATACGAATGGGTGATGTTTACCGCTTTCTCCAGCATTAGCGCCACAGAGCAATATTTCTCCGCAGACAGGTCAACCGCACGCGAGACCGCCGCATCCTTCAGTTCTTTGCCGGTGACGATAAAGTGCAGATTAATATGCGTGAACAGACGTGGCGCCTCTTCGCGACGTTCTGACGTCAGCTTCACTTCACAATCGGTCACGTCATGACGGCCTTTTTGCAGGATCGACACTACGTCGATCGCGCTGCATCCACCTGCCGCCATCAGCACCATTTCCATCGGGCTTGGAGCTTTATCGCCGGAGTTGCCATCCATCAAAACCTGGTGCCCGGAAGCAGACTCGCCCAGGAACGTTAACCCTTCAACCCATTTCACACGCGCTTGCATATTCACTCACTCCAACGTTGCATTTTTTATGACAGATTACGTGTACGTTACATTTCTCGCAACGGAAGGCGACCTGCGTCATGCTGAAGCGAGACACCAGGAGACACGCGGCGAAAGCTATGCTAAAACACTCTGGATGCTACAGTAATACATTGACGTTACACATGTATGCAGAGGACATCAAACTTTACTGGCTGCGAAACGTTACGACAGCCGACTTCCCAGGTATGGGTAAGAATTCGATTGCAACCCCAGAGTCCGGATGCATCTTATGACTCTGGTGACAGCTTATAACAGAGGATAACAGCGCATGGTGCTTGGCAAACCGCAAACAGACCCGACTCTCGAATGGTTCTTGTCTCATTGCCACATTCATAAGTACCCATCAAAGAGCACGCTGATTCACCAGGGTGAAAAAGCGGAAACGTTGTATTACATCGTTAAAGGCTCGGTGGCCGTGCTGATCAAAGATGAAGAAGGGAAAGAGATGATCCTTTCTTATCTGAACCAGGGCGATTTTATCGGTGAACTGGGCCTGTTTGAAGAAGGCCAGGAACGTAGCGCCTGGGTTCGTGCAAAAACAGCATGTGAAGTGGCTGAAATTTCTTACAAGAAATTCCGTCAGCTGATTCAGGTCAACCCTGACATCCTGATGCGTCTTTCTTCCCAGATGGCACGCCGTCTGCAAGTGACCTCTGAGAAGGTGGGTAACCTCGCCTTCCTGGACGTGACCGGTCGTATCGCGCAGACTCTGTTGAACCTGGCGAAACAGCCAGACGCCATGACCCACCCTGACGGTATGCAAATTAAAATTACCCGCCAGGAAATCGGTCAGATCGTCGGCTGCTCCCGTGAAACAGTGGGCCGTATCCTGAAGATGCTGGAAGATCAAAACCTGATCTCCGCCCACGGTAAAACCATCGTGGTTTACGGGACCCGTTAATTCCGGTCAGACGGCGTGCCGCCGCAGGGTGGCACGCCGTTTTTGTCTCTACTCCTTATGTGGCGCAGGCTGATCTATCACCCGGAAGTTAACTACGCACTGCGACAAACGCTGGTGTTGTGTCTTCCCGTGGCCGTGGGCCTGATCCTCGGACATCTTCAGCAAGGCCTGCTGTTTTCCCTCGTGCCCGCCTGCTGCAACATTGCCGGTCTGGACACCCCGCATAAACGCTTTTTCAAACGCCTGATTATTGGCGGCTGCCTGTTTGCCGGCTGTAGCCTTGCCGTGCAACTCTTACTGGCCCGCGACATTCCTCTGCCGCTGATCCTGACCGTGCTGGCGATGACGCTTGGCGTAACCGCTGAAATCAGCTCGCTGCACGCCCGCCTGCTTCCTGCGTCGCTGATTGCCGCCATCTTCACCTTAAGCCTTGCGGGCAATATGCCGGTGTGGGAGCCATTGCTGATCTACGCCCTCGGCACGCTGTGGTACGGGCTGTTTAACTGGTTCTGGTTCTGGTTGTGGCGGGAACAGCCGCTTCGCGAATCCCTGAGCCTGCTCTACGTGCAGCTTGCTGAATACTGTGAAGCAAAATACACCCTGCTCACGCAACATACCGACCCGGAAAAATCCCTGCCGCCGCTGCTGGCACGCCAGCAAAAAGTGGTGGATCTGATCAGCCAGTGCTATCAGCAGTTGCACATGCTTGCCGCCAACAAAAATCATGAATATAAGCGGCTGCTGCGTACCTTTCAGGTCGGGCTGGATTTGCAGGAGCATATTTCCGTCAGCCTTCATAATCCGGAAGAGGTGCAAAAGCTGGTGGAGCGCAGCCATGCGGAAGCGGTGATCCGCTGGAACGCGCAGACCGTCGCGGCGCGCCTGCGGGTGCTGGCTGAGGATATCCTCTATCACCGCTATCCGACGCGCTTTAACATGGACAAACAGCTCGGCGCGCTGGAAAAGATTGCGCGTCAGCACGCGGATAACCCGGTCGGGCAGTTTGCCGCCTGGCATTTCAGCCGCATCGCCCGGGTGTTGCGCACCCAGCGCCCGCTTTATACCCGGGACCTGATGGCCGATAAGCAAAAACGACTGCCGTTGCTGCCTGCGCTCAAAAGCTACCTGTCGCTGAAGTCTTCCGCCCTGCGCAACGCCGCAAGAATTAGCGTCATGCTCAGCATCGCCAGCCTGATGGGAATGGCCCTGCACCTGCCGAAACCCTACTGGATCTTAATGACCGTGCTGTTTGTCACCCAGAACGGCTATGGCGCCACGCGGGTGCGCATTCTGCATCGGGCGGGCGGCACGATGGCGGGGCTGATTATCGCGGGCGTAACGTTGCACTTCCACGTGCCGGAAGGGTATACGCTGGTCGGCATGCTGGCGATTACGATGGTGAGTTATCTGATCATCCGTAAAAACTACGGCTGGGCGACGGTGGGCTTTACGGTAACGGCGGTGTACACCCTGCAGTTGCTTACGCTCAACGCCGATCAGTTAATTATTGCCCGCCTGGTCGATACCCTGATTGGCTGCCTGATCGCCTTTGGCGGCATGGTCTGGCTGTGGCCGCAGTGGCAAAGTGGATTACTGAGGCAAAACGCCCACGACGCGCTGGAGGCGGATCAGCAGGCCATTCGCCTGATCCTGAGCGACGACCCGCAGCCGTCTCCGCTGGCCTACGAGCGCATGAAGGTCAACCAGGCGCATAATGCCCTGTTCAACTCCCTTAACCAGGCCATGCAGGAGCCGGGCTTCAACTCGCACTATCTGGCAGACATGAAGCTGTGGGTCACGCACAGCCAGTTTATCGTCGAACACATCAATGCCATGACCACGCTGGCGCGCGAGCACACCATGCTGACGCCGGATCTGGCGCAGCGCTATTTGCAGTCGTGTGAAATTGCCCTCCAGCGCTGTCAGCAGCGTCTGGAGTACGACGCGCCGGGCGAGTCAGGGGATTCGAACATTCTGGAAGCCCCGGAGACGCTGACCCACGGGCCGATGAGCACCCTGGAGCAGCATTTACAGCGCGTTCTCGGGCATCTCAACACCATGCACACCATTTCGTCGGTGGCATGGCGTCAGCGTCCGCATCACGGGATTTGGTTAACGCGCCGGTTAAAACGAACCGCGTATTAGCCTCTGACGATCTTCGCGACCGCCGCGGCAAAACGGGTTAACCCGTCTTCGATGTCTTTGTCTTCCACCACCAGCGACGGCGCGAAGCGCATCACGTCCGGCCCGGCGTTGAGCACCATGACGCCTTCGTGCGCGGCGGCGTGCAGGAAATCGCGCGCGCGGCCTTTGTACTGAGGTTTCAGCTCGGCGCCGATCAGCAGTCCCATCCCGCGGATTTCACTGAAGACATCAAACTGTTCGTCAATCTGCTGAAGATGTTTCACAAAAAGGGCGCGTTTCGCATTCACGCCATTCAGGACGTCCGGCGTATTAATGATGTCGAACGCCGCTCCCGCCACGGCGCACGCCAGCGGATTACCGCCGTAAGTGGAGCCGTGTGAGCCCACATGAAATGCGGAAGCGATATCCTGGGTGGTGAGCACCGCGCTGACCGGGAAACCGCCGCCGAGCGCTTTCGCGCTGGTCAGAATATCCGGCGTTACGCCGTAGTGCATATAAGCGAACAGGTCTCCGGTACGCCCCATCCCACACTGCACTTCATCAAACACCAGCAGCGCCTGGTGCTCGTCGCACAGCTCACGCAGACCTTGCAGAAATTCCGGGGTGGCCGCCGTGACGCCGCCTTCCCCCTGAATGGGTTCGACCACCACGGCACAGGTGTGATCGTCTATCACCGCTTTAACGGCGTGCAGATCGTTAAACGGCACATGGATGATATCCGCAGGTTTCGGACCAAAGCCGTCGGAATACTTCGGCTGGCCGCCAACGGAAACGGTAAAGAACGAGCGACCGTGGAAGGCGTTATGGAAGGCGATGATTTTGGTTTTGTACGGACTATGACGCGTGGTTGCGTAGTAGCGCGCAAGCTTAAAGGCGGTTTCGTTGGCTTCGGTGCCAGAGTTCATAAACAGCACGCGTTCGGCGAAGGTGGCATCGATGATCTTACGCCCCAGACGCAGCGCCGGTTCGTTAGTGAACACGTTGCTGGTGTGCCACAGCGTTTCGCCCTGCGTTTTCAGCGCGTCCACCAGCGCAGGATGGCAATGGCCCAGCGCCGTCACCGCAATACCGCCTGCGAAATCAACATACTCGTTGCCCTGCTGATCCCAGACGCGGCTGCCTCTCCCTTTCACCGGGATAAACTCAGCCGGTGCATAAATCGGCAGGATCACTTCATCGAATGTCGCGCGGGTAATTGCTGGTTGTTCAGTTGCCATGTCATGACCATCCATTTTTATGTCACAGTGATTGTGAAAATATAATCACAAAATATGCATAAAAAATCACAACAAGGCAACAGATATTCAGCGATTAAGGAAATTGGCCAGCAGTGCGTGCCCCTGTTCGCTGAGAATGCTTTCCGGGTGGAACTGCACCCCTTCCAGATCGTACTCGCGGTGGCGAATGCCCATGATTTCCCGTGTCTCACTCCAGGCGGTCACTTCAAAGTCTGCGGGCAGGGTCGGCGGATCAATCACCAGAGAATGGTAGCGCGTCACGGTTAACGGATTGTTTAGCCCCAGGAATACGCCGGTACCGGTGTGCGTGATCGGTGAGGTTTTGCCGTGCATGACTTTCGCGGCACGGACAATGCTGGCGCCAAAGACCTGCGCAATGGCCTGGTGACCCAGGCAGACGCCCAGAATCGGCAGCTTGCCCGCATAGTGGCGGATTACCTCCAGCGAGATACCGGACTCCGACGGCGTACACGGCCCGGGCGAAATCACGATTTTCTGGGGCGCCAGCGCGTCAATGTCAGCCAGCGCGATCTCATCGTTACGGCGGACAACCACCTCTGCCCCCAGCTCACAAAAATACTGGTAAAGGTTCCAGGTAAAGGAATCGTAGTTATCAATCAGCAGAATCATGGCGGCTCCTGAAAAAATGGCCGCCCTATTTTACTCAGATCCCCGCGCTTCGCTCACAACTTTGGCAAAGATAGCATTCAGGGCGGTCAGATCACCCATCGCCCCGCTCTGGTTGGCAGATGCCCAGTCGTCCGGGTCGATCCCCTGCCAGTTCAGCACGTAGCCCGCATGGATCGCCAGCTGTTCAAAGAAGATCCGCTGAGCCACGCCATTACCGCTCATAAACGGATGTAGCATGTTGATTTCACAGTAGTAATGACTGATTCTGTCTGTAAACTCTTCTTTCTGAAGGCCCACCAGATATTTATCGCTTTCCAGCGAAGCCATCAGCTCATTACCCACCTTCTCGATGTACTCGAAATGGCAAAATGGAATGTCGCCCTTGGAGATATCGGCGGTGCGCAGCTCGCCAGCGCCTTTCATTTCGTTGCGGAATAAATGGCGGTGAATAAGGCACAGATGGGGTAAACCCGGTGCAGAAGGCCCCAGTGCCAGCATCTCGATATCGGGTTCAGCGGGACCCTTGCCTTTTTCAAGGAGGCAACTGGCCTGAAGATTGACGCTACGCTGTTGCTCCCAGAGTCGGGATTTTTGCTTGTCGGTGAGTTTTTTCACTACGCCTCCCTGAATAGTCCGTTTGCCACAAGTATAAGCAGCAAAACGCGCTTTCGCAGGGAGGGCGGAAAGACACGGGCAGGATGTGCCCGTGTGAGGGAACGATTACGGCAGCACTTTCGCGGAGAGAATCACCACTGGCTTAGACGGCACATTCTGGTATGGACCGACATCGTGAGTCTGAACCTGAGAGATCTTGTCCGCCACGTCCATGCCTTTCACCACTTTACCGAACACCGCGTAGCCAAAGTCGCGCTGGCCGTGGTCCAGGAAGGCGTTATCCGCCACGTTGAGGAAGAACTGGCTGGTGGCGCTGTCTTTATCCGCCGTACGCGCCATAGAAATGGTGCCGCGCTTGTTCAGCAGGCCGTTATCCGCTTCATTTTTGATTGGCGGGTTAGGCTTTTTCTGCTGCATCTGCTCGTTGAAACCGCCGCCCTGAATCATAAAGCCCGGGATCACGCGGTGGAACGTGGTGTTGTTATAAAAACCACTGTTCACGTAGTCGAGGAAGTTTTTCACAGAAACAGGGGCTTTCTGGCTATCCAGCTCCAGCTCAATATTCCCCGCAGAGGTAGTCAGCAGGACGTGAGGGTCTCCTTTAGCTGCCAGCGCAGCAGGGGAAACGGCAGAAAGAGCAAACACAGCTGCGACAGCCGCCAGTGTTGATTTGAGCATGAGAATTCCTTAACAAAGCGCAGTATAAAAAGCGAATGGCTTGATTCTAAAGAGCAGTATGACCCCAGACCAGTCTTTTACCTAATTTTACGAAATTGAAACAATTATTACCGCGCAAACGATTGTTCACCCCGCGATTTAATGTGATCTCCATCACGTTAAAGCCTGCAATTGTGCTCAATATTTTCTGAAAAGATTTAATTAGATCACTTTCGCGACTAAAATCTGCCCGCTCAAACGCAGTCATTGCGTTTTTCTTTACTTTTAACAGGCCAGACATGACTAACAGCAATCGCATCAAGCTCACATGGATCAGCTTCTTCTCCTACGCCCTGACCGGCGCGTTGGTGATCGTCACCGGGATGGTGATGGGAAATATCGCAGACTATTTCCAGTTGCCCGTTTCCAGCATGAGCAATACCTTCACTTTCCTGAACGCGGGGATCCTGATCTCTATTTTCCTTAATGCCTGGCTGATGGAAATCGTGCCGCTGAAAACCCAGCTGCGCTTCGGCTTCGTGCTAATGGTTGCCGCCGTGGCGGGCCTGGTGCTGAGCCACAGCATCGCCCTCTTCTCTGCCGCCATGTTCGTACTGGGCCTGGTGAGCGGGATCACCATGTCGATCGGTACGTTCCTGATCACCCATATGTATGAAGGCCGCCAGCGCGGCGCGCGTCTGCTGTTCACCGACTCCTTCTTCAGCATGGCCGGGATGATTTTCCCGATGGTTGCCGCGTATCTTCTGGCGCGCAGCATTGAGTGGTACTGGGTGTACGCCTGCATTGGTCTGGTCTATGTCGCGATCTTTATTCTCACCTTCGGCTGCGAGTTCCCGGTGCTGGGCAAAAAAGCGCAGACCACGTCTGAGCCAGTTGCGAAAGAAAAATGGGGTATCGGCGTGCTGTTCCTTTCCATCGCCGCGCTGTGTTACATCCTGGGCCAGCTGGGCTTTATCTCCTGGGTTCCTGAGTATGCGAAAGGTCTGGGCATGAGTCTGAACGACGCGGGTAAACTGGTGAGCGATTTCTGGATGTCTTACATGTTCGGCATGTGGGCGTTTAGCTTTATCCTGCGCTTCTTCGACCTGCAACGGATCCTGACCGTTCTGGCGGGTCTGGCAACCGTGCTGATGTATCTGTTCATCAACGGTTCCCCGGAGCATATGCCGTGGTTCATCCTGACCCTGGGCTTCTTCTCCAGCGCGATTTATACCTCGATCATCACCCTTGGCTCTCTTCAGACCAAAGTGGCCTCGCCAAAGCTGGTGAACTTCGTGCTGACCTGCGGCACCATCGGCACCATGCTGACCTTCGTGGTCACGGGCCCAATTGTGGCGCACAGCGGCCCGCTGGCGGCGCTGCATACCGCTAACGGTCTGTACGCCGTGGTGTTCATCATGTGCTTCGTGCTGGGCTTTGTGACCCGTCACCGCCAGCACAATACAGCAACGGCTACCCACTAATCGCCGTAACCCCTTTGCGTACTGCAAAGGGGTTTTCCCCTCCTCACCCGCCCTGCCCGCCGATGGGTAAAAAACCCCACCAAAATTGTGCGAAAAACAAGCAAGCACAAAAATCAAACAATATCCGTAACTTATAAAAATCCTGACAAATCATAGATATACCCCCTAAGGGGTAGGTGAAGGCGTATTTGATTTGCATCAATAAGTGCCCCTGCTGAATCGTTAAGGTAGGCAGTAATAGAAAAGAAATCGAGGCAAAAATGAGCAAAGTCAGACTCGCTATCATCGGTAACGGCATGGTCGGCCACCGCTTTATTGAGGATCTTCTCGATAAAGCCGATGCTAACCAGTTCGATATTACCGTGTTCTGTGAAGAACCCCGCAAGGCGTACGACCGTGTGCACTTGTCTTCCTACTTCTCTCACCATACCGCCGAAGAACTCTCTCTGGTGCGTGAAGGTTTCTACGAGAAGCATGGCGTAAAAGTGCTGGTGGGCGAACGCGCTATCACCATCAACCGTCAGGAGAAAGTGATCCACTCCAGCGCCGGACGCACGGTTTTTTACGATAAGCTGATCATGGCGACAGGCTCGTATCCGTGGATCCCGCCGATTAAAGGTTCGGAAACCCAGGATTGCTTCGTTTACCGTACCATTGAAGACCTCAACGCCATTGAATCCTGCGCACGTCGAAGCAAACGTGGCGCGGTTGTCGGCGGTGGTCTGCTGGGTCTGGAAGCGGCAGGCGCACTGAAAAACCTCGGCGTTGAAACCCACGTCATCGAATTTGCCCCGATGCTGATGGCGGAACAGCTGGACCATATGGGTGGCGACCAGTTACGCCGTAAAATCGAAAGCATGGGCGTGAAGGTTCACACCAGCAAGAACACCAAAGAGATCGTGCAGGAAGGCACTGAAGCGCGTAAAACCATGCGCTTTGCCGACGGCAGCGAGCTGGAAGTGGATTTCATCGTCTTCTCCACCGGCATTCGCCCGCGCGACAAGCTGGCTACTCAGTGCGGTCTGGCCGTTGCGCAGCGCGGCGGGATCATGATCAACGATACCTGCCAGACCTCCGATCCGGACATCTACGCCATCGGCGAATGCGCCAGCTGGAATAACCGCGTATACGGTCTGGTTGCACCTGGGTACAAAATGGCGCAGGTCGCCGTTGACCATATCCTCGGCAGCGAAAATGCCTTCACCGGCGCAGACATGAGCGCGAAGCTGAAGCTGCTGGGCGTGGACGTGGGCGGTATTGGCGATGCGCATGGTCGCACCCCGAATTCCCGCAGCTATGTTTATCTGGACGAAAGCAAAGAAGTCTACAAACGTCTTATCGTCAGCCAGGATAACAAAACCCTGCTCGGGGCGGTGCTGGTGGGCGACACCAGCGACTTCGGCAACCTGCTCCAGCTGGTGCTGAACGCCATTGAGCTGCCGGAAAACCCGGACGCGCTGATCCTCCCGGCGCACGCCTCCAGCGGTAAGCCGTCCATTGGCGTGGATAAACTGCCGGACAGCGCGCAAATCTGCTCCTGCTTCGACGTGACCAAAGGCATGCTGATCTCCGCCATTAACAAAGGCTGCCACACCGTTGCGGCGCTGAAGGCGGAAACCAAAGCCGGGACCGGCTGCGGCGGCTGTATCCCGCTGGTCACCCAGGTGCTGAACGCCGAGCTGGCAAAACAGGGCATTGAAGTGAACAACAACCTGTGCGAGCACTTCGCTTACTCTCGCCAGGAGCTGTACCACCTGATCCGCGTGGAAGGCATTAAGTCCTTCGACGAACTGCTGGAGAAACACGGCCAGGGCTACGGCTGTGAAGTATGTAAGCCTACCGTCGGTTCCCTGCTGGCGTCCTGCTGGAACGAATATGTGCTCAAACCAGAACACACTCCGCTTCAGGACACCAACGATAACTTCCTGGCCAATATTCAGAAAGACGGGACTTACTCGGTGATCCCACGTTCTGCCGGGGGGGAAATTACCCCTGAAGGGCTGGTCGCCGTGGGCCGTATCGCCCGTGAGTTTAACCTGTACACTAAAATCACCGGTTCCCAGCGTATCGGCCTGTTCGGTGCGCAGAAAGATGATCTGCCGGAAATCTGGCGTCAGTTGATTGAGGCGGGCTTCGAAACCGGTCACGCGTACGCCAAGGCGCTGCGCATGGCGAAAACCTGCGTGGGTAGCACCTGGTGCCGCTACGGCGTGGGCGACAGCGTGGGCTTCGGCGTCGAGCTGGAAAACCGCTACAAAGGCATCCGTACGCCGCACAAAATGAAGTTCGGCGTCTCAGGGTGTACCCGTGAATGTGCGGAAGCACAGGGTAAAGACGTGGGTATTATCGCCACCGAGAAAGGCTGGAACCTGTACGTGTGCGGTAACGGCGGGATGAAACCTCGCCACGCCGATCTGCTGGCTGCCGATCTCGATCGCGATACGCTGATCAAATACCTCGACCGCTTCATGATGTTCTACATTCGTACCGCCGATAAGCTGACCCGTACCGCGTCCTGGCTGGATAATCTCGAAGGCGGCATCGACTATCTGAAGTCAGTCATTATCGACGACAAGCTGGGCCTGAATGAACAGCTGGAATCCGAGATGACTCGCCTGCGCGAGGCGGTTATCTGCGAGTGGACCGAAACCGTGAACACGCCAGCGGCGCAGACGCGCTTCAAACACTTTATCAACAGCACCCAGCGCGACCCGAACGTGCAGGTGGTGCCGGAGCGTGAACAGCATCGTCCAGCTACCCCGTATGAACGTATTCCGGTGATGCTGGTGGAGGAAAACGCATGAGCCAGTGGGTAAACATCTGCAACATTAACGACATTCTGCCAGCAACCGGCGTCTGTGCCCTGCTGGGCAACGAGCAGGTAGCGATTTTCCGCCCTCGCCACGATGAACAGGTTTTTGCCATCAGCAATATCGACCCGTTCTTCGAGGCCAGCGTGCTCTCCCGCGGTCTGATTGCGGAGCACCAGGGCGAACTGTGGGTTGCCAGCCCGCTGAAAAAGCAGCGCTTCCGCTTAACCGACGGGCGCTGCATGGAAGATGAAAGCTTCTCGGTCAAACACTACGACGTCCGCGTGAAGGACGGCGAGGTGCAGCTGAAAGCGTAACCCCTCGCCTTTTCAATAGGAAAGGCTTATGACCCCTTATGGGTAACGGCAGGAAAAACCGTATGTTCTGTACGATTCCTGCTGTTATCCTGACGTCAATTCTTCCCCCGCCATGAATGCTGTGAGGTAACGTCGTGGATCACCTGCCGATTTTTTGTCAATTACGCAACCGCGACTGCCTGCTCGTGGGCGGCGGCGATGTGGCTGAACGCAAGGCGCGCCTGCTGTTAGAGGCGGGCGCCAGACTGACCGTTAACGCCCTCACCTTCGCCCCACAGTTTGACGTCTGGGCGCAGGAAGGGATGCTCACGCAGGTGCAGGGCGAATTTGATGAATCCCTGCTGGATACTTGCTGGCTGACCATCGCCGCAACGGATAACGATGACGTTAACCAGCGCGTCAGCGACGCCTGCGAAGCGCGCCGCATCTTCTGTAACGTGGTGGATGCGCCGAAAGAGGCGAGCTTTATCATGCCATCCATTATCGACCGCTCGCCGCTGATGATTGCGGTGTCGTCCGGTGGCCGCTCGCCCGTTCTTGCCCGTCTGCTGCGGGAAAAACTGGAAGCCGTGCTGCCTCAACACCTTGGTCAGATTGCCCATTACGCCGGGCAGCTGCGTTCCCGCGTGAAGCAAACCTTCGCAACCGTGGGCGAACGCCGTCGCTTCTGGGAGAAGTTCTTTGTCAACGACAGGCTGGCGCAGTCGCTGGCCAATCAGGACACCAAAGCGGTTGAAGAGACGACCGAGCAACTCCTCTCTGAACCGCTGGATCATCGCGGTGAAGTGGTACTGGTGGGCGCAGGTCCCGGCGATGCGGGCTTGCTGACGCTGAAGGGTCTCCAGCAGATCCAGCAGGCGGACATCGTGGTGTATGACCGTCTGGTCTCTGATGACATCATGAATCTGGTGCGCCGCGATGCTGACCGCGTGTTCGTCGGCAAACGGGCAGGTTATCACTGCGTACCGCAGGAGGAGATCAACCAGATCCTGCTGCGGGAAGCGCAAAAAGGTAAGCGCGTGGTGCGTTTGAAAGGGGGCGATCCGTTTATCTTTGGTCGCGGCGGCGAGGAGCTGGAAACTCTCTGCAACGCGGGCATTCCGTTCTCCGTGGTGCCGGGCATTACGGCGGCATCCGGCTGTTCTGCCTATTCCGGCATTCCGTTAACCCATCGCGACTATGCCCAGAGCGTGCGCCTGGTGACAGGCCACCTGAAAACCGGCAGCGAGCTGGACTGGCATAATCTGGCCGCTGAAAAGCAGACGTTGGTCTTCTATATGGGGCTAAATCAGGCAGCCACGATTCAGGCGAAACTGCTGGAGCACGGCATGGATGCAGATATGCCGGTCGCACTGGTAGAAAACGGTACCGCCATTACGCAGCGCGTGGTCGATGGCGTACTGACGCAACTGGGCGAGCTGGCGCAGCAGGTTGAAAGCCCGGCGCTGATCGTGGTGGGCCGCGTGGTAGCACTGCGTGAAAAACTGAACTGGTTCTCCAGCCACTAACGCACAATCTCTCTCCCGGGAGTAGTCTTGAAGCGGACTACTCCCTTCTTACCTCAGTCGATAACATACCGCCCGCGTAATGGAACTTTTCCATTTATTCCCTCGTGTTACATCCAATTTTTTGATTTTATTGACAAGGAATGCGTATGTTCAAACTGGCAAAAGCTGCCGTTCTGGTCGGCCTGTTAACAACTCTGACGGCCTGCACCGGTCACGTTCAAAATACTAAAAATAATTGCAGCTACGATTACCTGCTGCATCCGGCAATCTCCATTTCGAAGATCATCGGCGGTTGCGGCCCGGCGGCACAGCAGTAAGCGTTTTTCAGGCGTAAAAAAACCGGGGATTTCCCGGTTTTTTTGTTTCGTCAGTTTTGTCGGGTGGCGGCTCCGCCTTACCCGACCTACACGGTCCCGTAGGCCGGGTAAGCGTAAGCGCCACCCGGCAAAGCGGCTTAAGGTTTCGCCACAAACCCAATCGCGTCGTACACCGCTTTCAGGGTTTCGGAGGCGCGCGCGCTGGCTTTTTCCGCGCCCTCTTTCATCACTTTTTGCAGGAAAGCTTCGTCGTTACGGTAACGGTGATAGCGCTCCTGCAACTCGGTCAGCATGCCGGAAACGGCGTCTGCCACTTCGCCTTTCAGGTGGCCGTACATTTTGCCTTCAAAGTGTTTTTCCAGCTCAGGGATGCTCTGTCCGGTCACACCGGAGAGAATGTCCAGCAGGTTGGATACGCCCGCTTTGTTCTGCACGTCGTAGCGCACCACTGGCGGCTCGTCGGAGTCGGTCACCGCACGCTTGAGCTTTTTCACCACCGATTTCGGATCTTCCAGCAGGCCGATAACGTTGTTGCGGTTATCGTCAGACTTGGACATCTTTTTGGTCGGCTCCAGCAGCGACATCACGCGCGCGCCGGATTTCGGAATAAACGGCTCAGGCACTTTGAACACGTCGCCGTAAAGCGCATTGAAGCGCTGGGCGATATCGCGGCTCAGCTCCAGGTGCTGCTTCTGGTCTTCACCCACTGGTACCTGGTTGGTCTGGTACAGCAGAATATCTGCCGCCATCAGCACCGGATAATCAAACAGACCGGCGTTGATGTTTTCAGAGTAGCGCGCAGATTTATCCTTGAACTGGGTCATGCGGCTCAGCTCGCCGAAATAGGTGTAGCAGTTCAGCGCCCAGCCCAGCTGCGCGTGCTCTGGCACGTGAGACTGAACGAAAATGGTGCTCTTCTCTGGATCGATACCGCACGCCAGGTACAGCGCCAGCGTATCGAGCGTCGCCTTGCGCAGCTTCTCGGGATCCTGACGCGCGGTGATAGCATGCAAATCCACGATGCAGTAAATGCAGTGGTAGTCATCCTGCATGCTCACCCACTGACGTAACGCACCCATGTAGTTACCAATGGTCAGTTCACCTGAAGGCTGTGCGCCACTAAAAACGATGGGCTTAGTCATTATTCAATTCCTGATGTCCACTGTGCGAGAGCCCGAGTGCGGGCAACAAATCTTTGAAGTGGTCGAACACAACGTCCGGCTCACTCAGCGTAATGGCTTCACCGTAGTTGTAGCCGTAGGTCAACCCAACAGACGGGCAACCTGCCGCTCTGGCAGCCAGAATATCATTGCGGGAATCCCCGACAAAGAGCAGCTCCGCAGGCGCTAAGGATAATTTTCCTGCCACCAGCAATAGCGGTTCCGGATGCGGCTTTTTATTCTGCACGTCATCGCCGCCCACAATTACGGAGAAGTATTTCGCGATATCCAGCGCTTCCAGCAGAGGCGCAACGAACGGTGTTGGCTTGTTGGTCACCAGCCCCAGCGGGATGCCTTTCGCATGTAGCGCGCTCAGCGTTTCAGCGACATCCGGGAACAGGAAGCTGCCCTCTTCGACGGTCTCTTCGTAGAAACGGTCGAACAGTTTGCGCAGAATACGCTGCTGCTCATCCTGGGGAATATCCGCGTGGTCAACACTCGGTTTCCCTTGCGCAGAACGCTGAGAGGCACGTTCCTGACGAGCCCAGGTCAGCGCGCGCTCCATCAGCACGTCTGCACCGTTACCAATCCACGTCACGACGCGCTCTTCGCCCGCAACGGGGAGTTCAAGGGCATACAGCGCCTGATCGACGGCGCGGGTTAATCCTGGCGCGCTGTCGACCAGCGTGCCGTCGAGGTCAAATGCTACACCCCGAATAGCCTGCAATTTATCCATGACTTACCTTCGCCAGTTCACGGCGCATTTCATCAATGACTTTTTTGTAATCCGGTTGATCGAAGATGGCGGAGCCTGCGACGAACATATCCGCCCCTGCCGCCGCAATCTCACCGATGTTATTGACCTTCACGCCGCCGTCCACTTCCAGACGAATATCATAGCCAGACTCATCAATGCGGCGGCGCACTTCACGCAGCTTGTCGAGCGTCTGAGGAATAAACGACTGGCCGCCAAAGCCCGGGTTGACGGACATCAGCAGAATTACGTCCAGCTTGTCCATCACGTAGTCGAGATAGCTCAGCGGGGTCGCCGGGTTAAAGACCAGCCCCGCCTTACAGCCGTTCTCTTTGATCAGCTGTAGCGTGCGGTCAACGTGTTCGGAGGCTTCCGGGTGGAAAGTGATGATGCTGGCACCCGCCGCGGCGAAATCAGGCACGATGCGATCAACCGGTTTCACCATCAGATGCACGTCAATGGGCGCGGTGATCCCGTAGTTACGCAGCGCTTTAAGCACCATCGGACCGATGGTCAGGTTGGGAACGTAGTGGTTATCCATAACGTCGAAATGGACGACATCCGCGCCAGCCGCAAGAGCTTTGGCAGTGTCTTCACCCAGGCGGGCAAAATCGGCCGACAGAATTGAGGGGGCAATCAAAAACTGTTTCATCCGCATCTCCTTGAAATGTGTTTACCGGCGGGCAAAGGCTCAGGGTCGATAAAGCGCCAGAAGTTCGTCCACCTTTTTACGTGTGCCGCCATTGCTACTAATGCTACGCCGCACTTTTACCTGAAAATGCTTCGCGGCTTTGTACCATTCGCGCGTATCAGGCGTGTCGTGATTCGAAATTAACACCGGAATTCTTTTGCTGACCAGCTTTTCCGCCATCTCAGCCAGACGCGCCTGCTCGGCCGGGCTGAAGCTGTTGGTGTGGTAGGCGGTGAAATTTGCCGTGGCAGACAGCGGCGCGTAAGGCGGGTCGCAGTAGACCACCGAGTTTACGCCCGCCAGCTCCATGCACTCTTCATAGGAGAGACAGTAGAACTCGGCATTCTGCGCTTTTTCAGCAAAGTGATACAGCTCGTCCTGCGGGAAATAGGGACGCTTATAGCGGCCAAACGGCACGTTAAACTCGCCACGCAGATTATACCGGCACAGACCGTTGTAGCCATGGCGGTTGAGATAAAGAAACAACAGCGCGCGACGGAACGGGTCCTGGCTCTGATTAAACTCAGCGCGGAACTGATAGTAAATGTCCGGGTTGTTGTTCTCTGGCGTAAACAGCTTCCGCGCCTCTTCCACATACTCATCGGTACGCAGTTTGACGATGTTATAGAGGCTGATAAGGTCGCTGTTGATATCCGCCAGGATATAACGAGAAAAATCGGTATTCAGGAATACCGATCCAGCACCCACGAAGGGCTCGATAAGACACTCGCCTTTCGGCAGGTGCTTTTTAATATCGTCGAGCAGGGGGTATTTCCCCCCTGCCCATTTAAGAAAAGCGCGATTTTTTTTCATGCTGACTAACTGATTACACCTTCTCCGGCTGTGGAGAAAGCTCCGACAGCATCCTGCGCTTTAAACATTACTTCAGATCGGCCTGCACCTGATGAATTGGCTTCGCCCACGGGTTTTTCGCCTGCACATCGGCAGGCAGCGTGGAGACGGCTCGTTTTGCTTCATCTTTTGAGGCATAAACTCCGCTTACCAGAACGTACCAAGGCTGTCCGTTACGGGTCGTCTGATAAACCACATAGTTTTTCAGATTCGATTTCTTCGCCCAGGCGTTGAGGTTGTCGTAGTTAGACGAACTGCTCAGCTGCAACGTGTAGTTGCTGGATGATGCGGATTTCAGAGAACCCACGTTACCCGTCGTTTTACCTGCCGCGGTGCTGGATGCGCTAGCGGTTGGCGTAGCAGCCGGTGCCGCAGTTGCAGCAGGCGCGGTTGTGGTCGCCGTTGCTTTAGGTGCAGCGGTTGCCGCAGGCGTTGGCGCTTTAACCGGTTGGCTCACCGCAGGTTTTGTCTGCGCTGGCGCTTTCGTTTCTGGCGCTTTTGCCACGGTCTGCGGTTTCGTCTCACGCTTCGGCTCAATCACAGCCTGCTTACGCTCCTGACGCGGCGCAGTCTGGGTATGGCGCGGTTTGGTTTCCGTTGCCGCCGTTTGCTGCTGGGCATTGCTGCCATGAACTGGCGCAACGGTGGCAGGTTCAGTAGGCAGCGTGGAGTTCACCACGGCAGCGTTAACCTGCTCCTGATTCTGCGGCTGCGTCAGCGCGTTATTCAGATCGCCCTGAACTTCAACACGCTGCTGGCCCTCCGGCGTAACAGGCGCCTGGCCCTGAGTTGGGGTCGCAGAGACGGGCGGCAGAGAGATATCCTGACCGGCGCTGGTGTTACCTGCGGTCTGCTCTGCGGAAGTGGTGCCCGGCGCTGGCTGAGCGCCATTCGCCTGGTTGCTCGCATCGTTACCAGACAGGTCGATGCTCTTCTCGGCAGACGCTGTCTGCTCGGTAGAATGGGTAGAAGGTGCTTTTAGCGCGGAACCAATGCCGACAATCAGCAATACCAGAACCAGAACGCCAAGGCCCATCATGATGTACTGACGGGAGGCCGGTTTTGCCGCTACCGCTTTTTTACGTTTGCGCGGACGACGTTCAACAGGCTGTTCATCCATTAACTCTTCTTCGGATTCATACTCCTCGTCTTCACGCTCATTTCGCGCATTACGGCTACGCGAAGGGCGACGATCGTCTGCATCCAGATCGACATCGTCAAAGTTGATCTGCGGCTCGTTATCACGTTCTGAAGATTGACGAGAACGACCAGTACGACGATCGCTGGGATCGGGTTTCAGCTCGTCTTCTGGTTTGAATTCATCCATTTAACACCCCACTCAAAGGCTTCTGCCAACGACTCTGCATTTACCTGAAGCTAAAACGACCACCTGTTACAGCAGCCTGACCTTTCTAGTTGTTACGCCTGCTGACAATCAGCAATAGCGCCAAGTACGACTTCGTGCGGCACTCCGCCGCGCACTTCACTTTTCCCTATTGCAAGCGGGAGTACCAGACGCATCTCACCTGCCAATACTTTTTTATCGCGCATCATGTGGGGAAGGTACGCTTGCGCAGACATTTCCTGCGGACCACTCACCGGCAAGCCAGCACGTTTAAGCAACGTGATGATACGTGCTGTCTCTTCCGGCCTGAACTGCCCCAGACGTTCAGAGGCACGGGCCGCCATGACCATTCCGGCAGCGACAGCTTCACCGTGAAGCCAGTTACCGTAGCCCATTTCGGCTTCGATCGCATGACCAAACGTATGCCCCAGATTCAGTAAAGCACGTAAGCCGGTTTCACGCTCATCTGCGGCAACGACTTCTGCTTTCAGCTCACAGCAACGGCGAATACAGTAGGCCATTGCCTGCCCATCGAGGCGCAGCAGCGCATCCATATTCTCTTCCAGCCAGGTGAAGAACTCACCGTCAAGAATGATGCCGTATTTGATCACTTCTGCAAGGCCGGACGCCAGTTCGCGCGCTGGCAAGGTTTGCAGACAGTCGAGATCCACCACCACCGATGCAGGCTGGTAGAACGCGCCAATCATGTTTTTGCCGAGCGGATGGTTAACCGCCGTTTTACCGCCCACAGAAGAATCGACCTGTGAGAGCAACGTGGTTGGAATTTGAATAAAGCGCACACCGCGCTGGTAGCTGGCGGCTGCAAAACCGGTCAGATCGCCCACAACGCCGCCGCCCAGGGCAAGCAGTGTTGTATCACGACCGTGCGGTTTTTGCAGAAGTGCGGTAAAGACGGTATCCAGTACCGTCAGGCTTTTGTACTGCTCGCCATCGGGCAGAATCACACTGTCGACCTTCACGCCCGCCTGCTCAAGCAGGTGGCGTACACGGTCGAGATAAAGCGGAGCCAGCGTCTCGTTGGTGACCAGCATCGCCTGATCACCCGCTTTCAGTGGTAAGAAGGAAGCTGGATCGTTAAACAAACCAGCCGCGATGGTGATAGGGTAACTACGTTCCCCGAGAGTAACTGTAATCCTCTCCATGACGCGACATCCACCTTAAATGCTTTTACCCGCAGGCGAGTGTATATAAAGCCAGAATCAGTTGCTTTCCAGCATATGAATAATCTGGTTTGCAACCACTTTAGCGCTTTGATCGTCAGTACGAATGGTCACATCAGCAATCTCTTCGTACAGAGGATTGCGTTCATCGGCCAAAGCTTCCAGAACTTCACGTGGCGGTGTTTCAACCTGCAACAACGGGCGCTTTTTATCACGCTGCGTGCGTGCCAGCTGTTTTTCGATGGTCGTCTCAAGATAGACCACTACGCCACGGGCGGAGAGACGGTTGCGGGTTTCGCGAGATTTTACAGAGCCGCCGCCTGTTGCCAGCACAATGCCCTGTTTTTCCGTGAGTTCGTTGATCACTTTTTCTTCTCGGTCACGGAAACCTTCTTCGCCTTCTACGTCGAAGACCCAGCCCACATCCGCTCCGGTTCGTTTCTCAATCTCTTGATCAGAATCGTAAAATTCCATATTGAGTTGTTGAGCTAACTGACGCCCAATAGTGCTTTTGCCGGCACCCATAGGCCCAACCAGAAAGATATTGCGTTTCTCTGCCATTTTTTCGGTACTACTAAGACTATTCGTTAATGGTAATCCCCGCTGCGCAGACACCCGGCGTAGCAGGACATGAACTGAAACCTCATTTGCAATAGAGCGAGAGTCAGACGAAAAATTATCTCAATACTCCGGCTTGTTTGGCAACTGATTAAATCACCGTTCCCGGCGCATAAGGAAATAAGACGTAAGTCCAACTCAAATCGGTACTCCTTGTATGCTAATTCATGCCCCACGTCAAACATCTGCAACAAACTGAATGCAAAATCATTGCGGGGATCGTTACCCATTAATGAATACTGACCAGACGTGGCGTGATAAACACCACTAACTCGCGCCGTTCGTTATCTTTTCCGTCATGGCGGAACAGCTGACCCAGCCACGGTATGTTGCCCAGCACGGGCACGCTGTCGCGTCCGGTTTTATTCTTTTGCGAAAAGATCCCGCCCAGCGCGAGCGTTTCCCCACTTTTTACCTCTACCTGCGTTTCGATCTCCTGCTTATCAATCGCCAGCGTTTCGCCGTCCGCCTGTTGCAGCACCTGGCCAGGCATATTTTCACTGATATGCAGCTTCAGACGAACGCGGCCGCCCGGGAGCACCACCGGCGTGACCTCCATGCCTAATACCGCCTCTTTAAACTCAACGGAGGTCGCTCCGCTTTCGCCGCTGGAAACCTGATACGGGATTTCGCTGCCCTGCTTGATGCTGGCCGGCTGCATGTGCGACGCCAGTAGCCGCGGGCTGGCGATGATATCCACCTGCTGCTTTTGCTCAAGCGCCGACAACTCAAGATCCAGCATCCTGCCGTTGATGCGCCCGATATTAAACCCAACGTGTGTGGTTGCACTGGCCACCGACAGGTCAGCGCCCAACGTCGTGACCTGACCCACCTTACCGGCCTCCGTTGCGTCAGCGAGGTTCCATTTCACCCCCAATTCACGCAGGCTTTTTTCACTAATGGTCACAATCTGCGCCGCCAGTTCTACCTGCTCGACGGGCAGATCCATCTGCGCTGCCCAGCGCTGGAGCATGTCCACCACCGACTTGTTATCCCTGACCAGGAGACGGTTGGTGCGCTTGTCGACGGAGAGACTGCCTTTCGGACTTAAGAGCTTTTCCGCCGCTTTTTGCAATTCGGTCGCATCCGCATAAGCAAACGGAATGCTGTGAGAGAGCAGCGGAGCGTCGAGCAGACGCTGGGCCCGCTCCTGCGCTTTACGCGTCTGTTGCTCCCGCTGCCAGGCCGCCGTATGCACATAAAAAATGCCGCCCTCTTCCCGCAATACCAGCCCGGCACTGTTCACTACCGTCTGAAGCGCCTGCCTCCAGGGCACCCGCGTTAGATTCAGCGAAAGCGAACCGCTGACATCCGGCGACACCACCAGATTGCGATCCTCCTGCGCTACCATCGCCTGTAATACCTGCACCACCGGGACATCATCCACCAGCAGGGTGACCGGTTTTGGCGTCGCGGCCCACAGGGGCTGGCTGAGTGCCGCCAGTAACAGCCCTATCCATATCTTCACTTTTTTTCGTTCCTTCTCGCTGCCATGTCCATCGTTTCGGCTCGCACATCTCGCCGACATCAACGGTCAGTTGTTGTGTATCTATCGCACTCACCCGCCAGCCTGGCGGTAACCTCATCTGCGTTTTTACCCGGTGCCAGCGGTTCTGCCCGTCCTGCATAAGGCCGATATCCCTGCTGCCGCTGACTACTCCCTGATACCGCCACTGGCTGAGTTGCCCTGCTGCGCAACGCTCTTCCGGCACGGAGAAGGGATCCCGCATCCCGGTCAGGAAAAGCGGAGAAAGCAGGATCAGCAAACGGGTTTTACTGCGCATGACCGATCTCCAGTTGCAGGCTAAGGCGTAGCTGTTTTCCCTGTGGGGTGATGGAAAACGCGCTCACCCGCACGTTCTCAAGCGCCAGCCGGGAAAAGAGCGCCGGAACTGCGCCCCATAAGGCATCCAGCGCCAGCTCTCCCCCACTGTGCTGCGGTTTCCAGTACACCAGCCTTGCGTCCTCACGCTGAAATGCCAGCGGAGAAAAGGGCTGCACCGGCTTCACTTGCGTAACCACAGGTCGCCGCCCGGCCTTTGGCCACAGCGAGGCGTTGATTCGCTTCGCACTGCTGGCCTGCGCCTGAATATCGGCGTAGCACAGAGCAGCGGGTCTGAGCAGCGCTCCCCAAATCGCAAACGCAACGATCCCCGACGCGATCAACCAGCAAAGGACGCGCCGGGAAGGACGTGCATCTGTCCAGCGTTGATACCAGATGCCCACTGGCTACCTCCGGCTATGCAGTTGAAAAGAGAACATCCATCGCCCCTGGCTATCCTGTTGCAATTCGCCTGCCGGTCCGGGGTTAAACCCCGTCACCCTTTTCAGCGCATCGGTCATGGCGGAGAGCGTCGGGAGTGAGGGGGTATAGCCCGTCAGGATCAGCGAGGGTGGCTGATAACGCAGCGCCGTTAGCCACGCCTGCCGGGGCATTGCACTGGCAAGGGATTCAAGCGCGGGTTGCCATGCCACCGTCTCAGGCGGCTGCGAAGGGGGTTCCAGCCCCGCAGACTGCGGCTGACGGGCTTTCAATACCTTCTGCACCGCACGCGTTCCCGCCAGATCGCTCTGCAACGCCTGTGACGCGAGAGTCTGCGTCGCCCGAAGGCTGACGCCTCCCGCCAGCATCACCAACAATGAGGCGGTAAACAGCAGCCCCCAAAAACGCAGGCGCTGATTACGTTGCTGCCGACGCCAGGGTAAAAGATTGGGCATGCTCATTACGGCGCCTCGCTCATGGCCAGCGCCAGGGCGACGGTGTAATCAGCACCACATTCTGGCAACGGCGGCTGACACAGCGTCACCGCTTCCCAGGGATCCCGTGCAGCATCAAACACGGCGATATCAGAAGGAGAAAGTGCAAGCAACGCCGCCAGCTCATTCACCGTCGCCGCTTCTGTGGTGTAGCGCCGCCCCCACTGGTGACGCATCGCCCACAGCCACTGGTGTTTATCCCTCCAGGCTACGCACCGGACGGGGGCAACAGCAGAGAGAAGATTAGCCAGTGCGCCGGCATCCGGGACGATTGCGGCCAGGCGCAAACGCAGCGCTTTCGCCAGCGACAACAGGGTATCGACCTCTCTGTTTTGCGCGGCGGTAACCTGAAAAGTGTTGCTGAACGTATCCTGCGCGTAGTCAAAGCAGAGCGTATCGGGAGGCATCTCCAGCTCACGCGCTAATGCGGCGCCTACCCAGGTGAGCTGTTCGCTGTCACGCAAGTTAACGGATGGACGGGGCAACGCGCGTTGCAGAACGCGCGTTGCCGGAAATGAGAGAAATACCCGATGCGAGTGCGGCAATGTTTTCCGCCAGCCACGTAATGCATTAACCAGTTGTTCTGGCTTAAGTATTTTGCCTTCACCCATAACCCCGTCCGACAGCGGCACCGCCCACCAGCGCCGTAAACGCCAGCCGGCCCGCTCTCTGGTCAGCGCCACGGCAATCACCTTATCCTGTTGAATATGAACGCCTGTTTGCCACGTTTTAAAAGCCATGCTTCACGATCTCCTTATCGCCCGTCGGAGTGACGGCTATATCAATGAATCAGGCTTGCCTTTATACTACCGCGCGATTGTTTAGAAACTGCCCAGGCTAAACCAAATGGGAAATCTCCGGTGAAGTTCGTAAAGTATTTATTGATCCTTGCAGTCTGTTGCATTCTGCTGGGAGCAGGCTCGATTATTGGTTTGTACAAATATGTCGAGCCGCAACTCCCTGATGTCGCCACACTTCGTGATGTGCGGCTTCAGATCCCTATGCAGGTCTATAGCGCCGATGGTGAACTGATGGCGCAATACGGCGAGAAACGTCGTATCCCACTGACCTTAAATCAAATTCCACCCGTGATGGTGAAGGCTTTTATCGCCACCGAGGACAGCCGTTTTTACGAGCACCACGGTGTCGATCCGGTCGGTATTTTCCGTGCGGCAAGCGTGGCGCTGTTCTCCGGTCATGCCTCTCAGGGGGCAAGTACCATTACCCAGCAGCTGGCGCGTAACTTCTTCCTCAGCCCGGAAAAGACGCTGATACGTAAGATCAAAGAAGTGTTCCTCGCGATCCGCATTGAGCAACTGCTGAGCAAAGACGAGATCCTTGAGCTTTACCTCAACAAGATCTATCTGGGCTACCGCGCCTATGGTGTAGGGGCTGCGGCTCAGGTCTATTTCGGTAAGTCGATCGATCAGCTCACGCTGAGCGAAATGGCGACCATTGCCGGCCTGCCAAAAGCGCCATCAACGTTTAACCCGCTCTACTCACTGGACCGCGCCACCGCGCGCCGTAACGTTGTGCTATCGCGTATGTTGAGCGAAGGCTACATCAGCCAGGATGAGTACGATCGGGCACGCAGCGATGTGATTGATGCCAATTACCATGCACCGGAAATTGCTTTCTCATCGCCGTATCTGACGGAAATGGTTCGCCAGGAGATGGTGCGCCGCTACGGCGACAAAGCATATGAAGACGGCTATCGCGTTTATACCACCGTGACCCGCAAGGTGCAGCAGGCTGCCCAGCAGGCGGTGCGTAATAACGTGATGGATTACGATATGCGTCACGGCTATCGCGGCCCGTCCAACGTGCTGTGGAGAGTGGGCGAAGGCGCATGGGACAGCAAAAAAATTACTGATGCCCTGAAAGCGCTGCCGACCTATGGCCCGCTGCGTCCGGCGGTGGTCACCCAGGCCGATCCGCAGGAAGCGGTGGCGATGATGGCCGATGGTACATCCGTTTCGCTGCGTATGGAGGGTATCCGCTGGGCGCGTCCGTACCGTTCTGACACCCTTCAGGGGCCTACTCCACGTAAAGTGACGGATGTGGTACAAACCGGACAACAAATCTGGGTGCGTCAGGTAGGCGATGCCTGGTGGCTGGCACAGGTGCCGGACGTCAACTCTGCCCTGGTCTCCATCAATCCGCAGAACGGTGCCGTGATGGCGCTGGTTGGCGGGTTCGATTTCAACCAGAGCAAATTTAACCGCGCAACCCAGGCGCTGCGTCAGGTCGGTTCGAACATCAAACCGTTCCTGTATACCGCGGCGATGGACAAGGGGCTAACGCTCGCCAGCATTCTCAACGACGTGCCAATTTCCCGATGGGATGCCGGTGCGGGCTCTGACTGGCAGCCGAAGAACTCTCCGGCGCAATACGCTGGCCCTATCCGTCTGCGTCAGGGCCTTGGCCAGTCGAAGAACGTGGTCATGGTTCGCGCGATGCGTGCGATGGGCGTTGATTATGCGGCAGAGTATCTGCAACGCTTCGGCTTCCCGGCGCAAAACATCGTTCATACCGAATCTTTGGCGCTCGGCTCCGCGTCCTTCACACCGCTCCAGGTCGCGCGTGGCTACTCGGTTATGGCAAACGGCGGCTTCCTGGTCGATCCGTATTTCATCAGCAAAATCGAGAACGATCAGGGCGGCGTACTGTTTGAAGCGAAGCCGAAAATTGCCTGCCCTGAATGCGATATTCCGGTGATTTACGGCGACACGCCAAAATCCAATGTCCTTGAAAACAAGGACATGGAAGATGTTGCCATCTCTCAGGAACGTCAGAATCTGGCGGTGCCGCAGCCTCAGCTGGAACAGGCCAATCAGGCGCTGGTCGCCCAGAGTGGCGCGCAGGAGTATGCTCCGCACGTGATCAGCACGCCGCTGTCGTTCCTGATTAAGAGCGCGCTGAACACCAACATCTTTGGCGAACCGGGCTGGCAAGGCACCGGCTGGCGAGCGGGCCGCGATTTGCAGCGCCGCGATATCGGCGGCAAAACAGGCACAACCAACAGCTCAAAAGATGCCTGGTTCTCAGGTTATGGCCCGGGCGTTGTCACCTCGGTCTGGATTGGTTTTGACGATCACCGCCGCACTCTTGGACGCACAACCGCTTCTGGCGCAATTAAAGATCAGATTTCCGGTTACGAGGGTGGGGCTAAGAGTGCGCAACCGGCCTGGGATGCTTACATGAAGGCCGCTCTCGAGGGCGTGCCGGAGCAGCCGCTAACGCCTCCGCCGGGCATTGTCACGATCAATATTGACCGCAGCACCGGACAGCTCGCGAATGGCGGCAACAGCCGTGCCGAGTATTTCATCGAGGGTACGCAGCCAACCACGCAGGCGGTGCATGAGGTGGGTACCGAAATCATTGATAACGGCGAAACGCACGAACTGTTCTGACGCCAACAAAAAAGCCGGGCGGTGACGACGCCTGACCCGGCCTACAGCGTAATGCAAAACGGCAACCTTCGGTTGCCGTTTTTAATGGTGGCGCTACAAACGCCCCTGCCCCTTCAGCCACTCCCGCACCAGGAACAGTGCGCTCACGTTGCGTGCCTCGTTAAAGTCAGGATCTTCCAGCAAATCCATCAGATGAGCCAGCGGCCAGCGAACCTGCGGCAGCGGTTCCGGCTCGTCTCCTTCCAGCGATTCAGGATAGAGATCTTCCGCGACAACAATGTTCATTTTGCTGGAGAAATAGGACGGCGCCATGCTCAGCTTTTTCAGGAACGTCAGCTCTTTCGCGCCAAAGCCGACCTCTTCTTTCAGCTCCCGGTTTGCCGCTTCAAACACCGTTTCGCCCGGATCGATCAGTCCTTTGGAGAAGCCCAGCTCGTAGGATTCTGTGCCCACGGCGTATTCACGAATGAGGATCAGGTGCTCGTCGACGATAGGCACTATCATCACCGCTTCACGCGAGGAGGGGCGCATACGCTCATAAACACGACGCACACCGTTGCTGAACTCCAGATCCACACTTTCAACATTAAACAGACGCGATTTTGCGACGGTTTCAACATTCAGAATGGTGGGCTTTTGTAAGGGTTTGGTCATCTTGACGGGTCTTTGCTGGGTGAACTGGCTTTATTGTGCGATACGCCGCACGGTTTCGGCAATGTCAATTGCTATTTATTTACATTTATGCAACGTAACTGTAGGCAATTCTCATTTCAAAACAAATGTCAAGAGGTTGAAAAGTTTCCAGGAATTTGCTGATATCGCGCCGGAACAGGCTTTGTTATCATTACCGGTCACTGGGATGCGCGTCAACATGCTCAAGTTAGACTCCATACTTGCCGATAGCCGACCACAGAATCTCATTCATTGTACAAAAGGTGCGACTGACAACACCTGTAAGAAGATAAGTAAGATGGGGAAAGCATGAGCACCATTTTGATTTTTCTCGCTGCTGTGCTGGCCTGCGCGTCGATTGCGGTGTGGGTATTCAGGCGCCGCGTACATCGCCGTTATCGGCTGCCCTTTTTGAACGCGTTTGCCGGGGCAAACACGCGCAAGCTTTCGCCAGAGGAACGCAGCACCGTTGAGCAGTATCTCGACACGCTGAACCGATCCCGGCTTTCGCCTGGCCCTACCGGCGCCAGCACCGCCCCCGTATCGCTCAACCTGAACGCCCAAAGCGACACCGTTCTGTGCGTAACGCGCTCTATTACCCGCTACGGCATCACAACCGACGATCCCAACAAATGGCGTTACTATCTCGACTCTGTTGAAGTGCACCTGCCTCCCTTCTGGGAGCAGTATATCAACGACGAAAACAGCGTCGAGCTCATCCATACCGATACGCTGCCGCTGGTTATCTCCCTTAATGGTCATACTCTGAGCGAATATGTTCAGGAAGCGCCACGCTTTGCGCTGGAACGCGCAAGCGGAACGCAGGCCTCTATTCGTGGTGAAGAGACAGAGCAGATTGAACTGCTCAACATCCGCCAGGAAACGCATGAAGAGTACGTCCTGAGCCGCCCGGATGGCATTCGCGAAGCGGTGCTGATTGTCGTCTCGTTCCTGCTCTTTTTCATCTGCCTGCTGACGCCGGACGTGTTTGTTCCGTGGCTCGCGGGTGGCGCAGTACTGCTTCTGGCCGCCGGGCTGTGGGGCATATTTGCCCCGCCGGCAAAAACGTCATTACGCGAAATTCACTGCCTGCGCGGAACCCCAAAACGCTGGGGACTGTTCGGCGAGAACGATCAGGAACATATCAACAATATCTCGCTCGGGATCATCGATCTTATCTATCCGCGCCACTGGCAGCCGTGGATTGCGCAGGACCTGGGCCACAAAACGGATATTGATATCTATCTCGACCGCCACGTTGTACGCCAGGGACGTTACTTATCCCTGCACGACGAAGTAAAAAACTTCCCGCTTCAGCACTGGCTTCGCAGCGCGGTGATTGCCGGTGGCGCCGCGTTAATCTTCCTCATGCTGCTGCTTTTCGTGCCGCTGGATATGCCGATTAAATTTACCCTGTCATGGATCAAAGGGGCGCAAACCGTGGAAGCCACCAGCGTACAGCAGCTCGAAGAAGCGGGTGTACGCGTGGGGGATACGTTGCGGCTGAAAGGCACCGGGATGTGTAATATCCACTCACCGGGCGCCTGGAACACGCGCCAGAACTCGCCGTTCGCGCCGTTCGACTGCTCTCAGATCATCTGGAATGACGCCTCTCCGCTGCCGCTTCCGGAATCGGATGTGGTCAATAAGGCCACCGCGCTCACCCAGACGATTAATCGCCAGCTCCATCCAAAACCGGATGATGATTCTCGCGTCAGCCCTGCCCTGCGTTCGGCCATTCAGAAGTCCGGCATGGTGCTGCTGGATGACTTTGGCGAAATCGTCCTGAAAACAGAAGATCTCTGCTCAGCTCAGGATGACTGTATCCGGCTGAAGAACGCGCTGGTCAACCTCGGCAACAGCAAAGACTGGGACGCGCTGGTGAAACGCGCCGAAGCGGGACGCCTCGATGGTGTGAATGTGCTTTTGCGTCCGGTCAGCGCCGAGTCGCTGGATAACCTGGTGGCGACCTCTACCGCCCCCTTCGTGATGCGTGAAACCACCCGTGCCGCCCAGGCGCTTAACAGCCCGGCGCCGGGTGGTTTTGTGATTGCCAGCGATGAAGGCAGCGACCTGGTGGATCAACCCTATCCGCAGGTTTCGCTGTATGACTATCCTGCCCAGGAGCAGTGGAGCGAATTCCAGCGTCTGGCGCAGATGCTGATGCAGACGCCATTCAGCGCGGAAGGGATCGTCACCACCCTCTTTACCGATGCCAACGGCACGCGTCATATTGGCCTGCACCGTATGCCGGATAGCGCTGGCCTGTGGCGCTATGTAGGGACATCCCTGCTGCTGATTGCGATGCTGGCGTGTATTATCTGGAACGGTTATCAGGCCGTACGCCGCTATCAGCGCTCCCGCACGCGACTGGCAGAAATCCAGGCCTACTACGAAAATTGCCTAAACCCGAAACTGATCTCCTCTTCTGAGAGCCTGATCGGATAACGTCTCTGCGCGACAAGTTGTGCTACCCTGTCGCGCACGTTTCTTCTGGCTGGAGTTCCCCCTTATGCATCTTAATATCGACTGGCAGGCGGTCGATACCGTCCTGCTTGATATGGACGGCACGCTGCTTGATCTCGCCTTTGATAACTATTTCTGGCAAAAGCTGGTTCCGGAAACGTACGGTGAACAGCAGGGGATCTCCCCGGCGGAAGCGCAGGAATTCATTCGTTCGCAATATAGCGCGGTGCAGCATACGCTAAACTGGTACTGTCTTGACTACTGGAGCGAGCGACTCGGTCTGGATATTTGCGCCATGACCACCGCCCAGGGCGCACGCGCCGTTCTGCGCGAAGATACGGTCCCGTTCCTGGACGCGCTGAAAGCCTGCGGTAAGCGCCGTATTTTGCTGACAAATGCGCATCCCCATAACCTGGCCGTGAAGCTGGAACATACCGGTCTTGCTTCGCACCTTGATTTATTGCTTTCCACCCACACATTTGGTTATCCGAAAGAGGATCAGCGGTTGTGGCATGCCGTGGTGGAAGAGACCGGTTTACAGCCGGAACGCACGCTGTTCATTGACGACAGCGAGCCGATTCTGGATTCTGCGGCCGCATTTGGCATTCGCTATTGTCTGGGCGTGACCAATCCTGATTCCGGCCTGGCTGAAAAAAGCTATCTGCGACATCCGGGGCTGAACGACTATCGCCGGATGATCCCCTCACTCACCGTGAAGGAGACGCCATGAAAGAAAAACCCTCTGATGGGGTAAGACTGGATAAATGGCTGTGGGCCGCCCGTTTTTACAAAACGCGCGCCCTTGCCCGAGAAATGGTTGACGGCGGAAAGGTGCATTACAACGGTCAGCGCAGCAAACCGAGCAAGCTGGTTGAACTGAATGCCACGTTAACGCTTCGCCAGGGCAACGATGAGAAAACGGTGGTGGTGAAAGCCATTACCGAACAGCGGCGGCCCGCAACCGAAGCCGTTTTGCTGTATGAAGAGACGGCCGAAAGCATAGAGAAGCGCGAGAAAACCGCGCTGGCGCGCAAAATGAACGCGCTGACGATGCCTCACCCGGACCGGCGACCGGATAAAAAAGAGCGCCGCGATCTGATGAAATTTAAACACGGTGAGAGCGAGTAACCCTCACCTGCATGAGAGATGAAAATGGCCCAACACGACCAATTACACCGCTATCTGTTTGAACAATTCGCCGTGCGCGGCGAGCTGGTCACCGTATCCGAAACCTGGAAACAGATTCTGGAAAACCACAACTACCCGCTGCCGGTAAAAACCCTGTTGGGCGAACTGCTGGTTGCCACCAGCCTGCTGACCGCCACGCTGAAGTTCGCTGGCGATATTACCGTCCAGTTGCAGGGCGATGGCCCAATGTCACTGGCGGTGATCAACGGCAATAACCAGCAGCAGATGCGCGGCGTGGCGCGCGTTCAGGGCGATATCCCTGAAAATGCGGATCTGAAAACGCTGGTCGGAAATGGCTACCTGGTTATCACGATCTCGCCTGAAGAAGGTGAGCGCTATCAGGGCGTTGTCGGTCTGGAAGGCGATACGCTTGCCGCCTGCCTGGAAGATTACTTCATGCGTTCCGAACAGCTGCCAACCCGTCTGTTCATCCGCACCGGTGAAGTGGATGGCCAGCCTGCTGCCGGCGGTATGCTGCTTCAGGTTCTGCCTGCGCAGGATGCGCAGACCAATGATTTCGAACATCTGGCAACGCTGACGGAAACCATCAAAGCGGAAGAGCTGTTCACCCTGTCGGCGACCGACGTGCTGTGGCGTCTCTACCACGAAGAAGAAGTGACGGTTTACGATCCGCAGGCGGTGGAATTTAAGTGCACCTGCTCCCGCGAGCGTTGTGCTGGCGCCCTGAAAACGCTGCCGGATGAAGAGATCGACAGCATCATGGTGGAAGACGGTGAAATCGATATGCACTGTGACTACTGTGGTACGCACTACGTGTTCAATTCGATGGATATCGCGGAGATCCGCAATAACGCCTCTCCGGCGGATCCGCAGGTTCACTAAGCTCTGAGCCTGTTGCCCGGCGGCGCTACGCTTGCACGGGCCTACAATGAATTGTGCAATTTTTTGATATGATTGCTAATTGTAGGCCGGGTAAGCGTAGCGCCACCCGGCAAGAAAGAGCACTAACGCCGCCGCGCATTATTGTAACTGTCGTAGCTCATATCGACACGCTCCCCAAAAATCTCAATATCCGCCCAGGGCTTCACGACAGATTTCACTTTCCTCTGCCTTAATGCGCGGTCAAGTTCTTCTCTGGTCAATGCCTCCGGCATTTTCCACGCGTCCCCGGCGATCCTCCAGCCCGTGTTGGTTTGTGTGTAAGCCACGATCGTGCGATCGGTAAATTGAAATAGCACGGCTTCAGGCTTGCCGTCGCCGTTAAGATCCAGCGGCATGAGTAAACAGTTACTCTGGGCGCTATCGCAGCTCTCAAAGCGATACTGATTGCTGAGCATGGCTTGCCACAATGCCTTATCAGGACGAGCCATTCCCGGTGCGAGCTGGACCTGTTTTTCCAGCATCGCGGCGGTCATCTTACCTGCTCCGCCAGCGTTCCTGGAGAGAAGACCATTTATTTCACGCTGCCGTTTTGGGTTAGAGATAAACTGCGGATCGTTTTGCAGCGTGAGCATTGCCTCCCGCCCCTTTCGTCCAGCGTTACTGAGCATATACAGGCTGACTTGATCCGCCGTTATTCTGCCGTCCTGATAGCGGGCCATATGGCTTGCAACGCTTATTCGCCACGGATCCAGCACGGGGGTATGGAGCAACGCCAGGAAGATGAGGGAAAGCAGCCCGGTCGCCGGGATGACGTACGCATGGATCTTCTGCGGTTCACGGCGCTGAATCAGAACGCTGGCGCAAAAACCGACCGCCCAGACCAGCGCCACGATGGTTATCAATACCCCGTACAGACGCTCGGGTGACCAGCCGTATTGCGAAATGCGTAGCCACAGCGCCCACCCCGCCAGAACCGGATACGCGGGTACGATAGTCACAGCAAGGCGAATCATCCCTCGCAGCGGGGCATAGTAAGGCAGCGTTTGACGCTGTGGATGCCACACTATCGTCACCAGGAATAACAGCAGCAGCGCTAAGGTGGTCAGCAAGCCCGCGGCGGATATTCTGGCTGAAATGGATTCAAAGCCGACAAAAGGCAACGCGCCAATAAAGAGCAGCGCCAGCGCCGCCATCAGGGGAAGCAGACCGGTGGCGATGAGGGTCAGCAGATTTTGCAGGGCAAGGATTAACCTTACCTGCATACGCGTGAGCACGGCCGCACTGGCTGAAACCACGCCAATCGCCACTGAAATAAATCCGTCAGAATGAAAGAAAAGCCGATCAAAAAAGCCGATGCCGATAAGTTCGAAAAGCTCGGCCCAGAGGAAAAGCACCAGCCAGAAGAGACCATTCGAAACAAAAATAATGAGCAGCGTCAGCGCGTTATGCCAGTTTCGTTGATAAAAGTCGCTGTAGAACGAGGTAGTCGGGACGGGATCCAGACGCCGCTGAAGCCATGGCAACACGAACAGCGTCATCAGCAGCAGATGAAAGCCGAAAACGAGCATCTCATCTCTGAGATTCCAGCTTTCGAGTCCTGCAACGCTCCACTTAAGCCAGCCGCCCATACCCGCGACTGCCGCGCCGATCATCCCGAGTGACAGCCACAAAAATGGCTTTCTGAATGACGTCATGGCAAGAGACAACGTGGTTGTCATTACCACGGTGGCAGGTACTACACACATCAGCCACAGCGTATCCGATGGCAATTTTGCGTACTCGATATACCACGTAATTACATAGCAAATTACGCCCTGTAGAGCCCCCGCCAGCACGACGGCTACGCGCGTTGAAGGAGATAACGTCTCACGGTTTTCCATTTCTCATCCCTTGTTCATGAAAAATCTATTGTCTCATCAAGGCAAAACTCTGGCCCCCACCTCAAACTCTGAAAATAGCTGACCCAAGAGACCTGAATCGTTTTCCCAATGTAACTCTTACGTAATTTTCTTTCATGTATGCGATTACATTCACATTCTTCTGGATAAATTCACCAGAGATTAACCTTTTAAGAACATTTTCCCCAACCAAAAAGCGATTCCTGCGATAATCTGCCCGCCCTGTGACTGGAGTCGCAGCGTTTTCCGTTAGTAAGGGTTTTGACCAGATACGTAAATCTATGAGCCCCGTCGCGGTTAACATCCCCAGAAAAACCCTACAATTTCAGGCAGTACATATTGGCTAAGGAGCAGTGATATGCGTGTTAATGGTTTAACCCCGCAAGATCTCAAGGCTTATGGTATTCACGACGTCCAGGAAGTGGTCTACAACCCCGATTACGATACGCTGTATCAGGAAGAGCTCAATCCGGCACTGGAAGGGTACGAGCGAGGTGTGTTGACGAAACTTGGTGCTATCGCCGTCGATACCGGTATTTTTACCGGCCGTTCGCCGAAAGATAAATACATCGTCCGAGATGATACCACCCGCGATACGCTGTGGTGGGCCGATAAAGGCAAAGGGAAGAACGATAACAAACCGCTCTCTCCTGAAACCTGGCAACATCTGAAAGGGCTCGTCACCCATCAGCTTTCCGGCAAGCGTCTGTTCATCGTCGATGCTTTCTGCGGCGCTAACGCCGACACCCGTCTCTCCGTTCGGTTTATCACTGAAGTGGCCTGGCAGGCGCATTTCGTGAAGAACATGTTCATTCGTCCGACCGATGAAGAACTGCAAAACTTCACCCCTGACTTTATCGTGATGAACGGCGCGAAATGCACCAACCCGCAGTGGAAAGAGCAGGGTCTGAACTCCGAAAACTTCATCGCCTTCAACCTGACCGAGCGTATCCAGCTGATCGGCGGTACCTGGTACGGCGGCGAAATGAAGAAAGGGATGTTCTCGGTCATGAACTACCTGCTGCCGCTGCGCGGTATCGCCTCCATGCACTGCTCGGCAAACGTCGGTGAAAAAGGTGACGTGGCGGTGTTCTTCGGCCTTTCCGGCACCGGTAAAACGACGCTGTCCACCGATCCAAAACGTCGTCTGATTGGCGACGACGAGCACGGCTGGGACGACGACGGTGTGTTTAACTTTGAAGGCGGCTGCTACGCGAAAACCATTCGCCTGTCTGAAGAGGCAGAGCCGGATATCTACCACGCGATTCGCCGCGATGCGCTGCTGGAAAACGTCACCGTGCGTGCCGATGGCTCTGTCGACTTCGACGATGCGTCCAAAACCGAAAACACCCGCGTGTCTTACCCGATTTACCACATCGACAACATCGTGAAGCCGGTGTCGAAGGCGGGCCACGCCACGAAGGTGATTTTCCTGACCGCGGACGCGTTCGGCGTGTTGCCGCCAGTTTCCCGCCTGACCGCCAGCCAGACGCAGTACCATTTCCTCTCCGGCTTTACCGCTAAGCTGGCGGGTACCGAGCGCGGTGTGACCGAGCCAACCCCAACCTTCTCCGCCTGCTTCGGCGCGGCGTTCCTGTCGCTGCACCCGACGCAGTATGCGGAAGTGCTGGTGAAACGCATGCAGGCATCCGGCGCACAGGCATACCTGGTGAACACCGGCTGGAACGGGACGGGCAAACGTATCTCCATCAAAGATACACGCGCCATCATCGACGCGATTCTGGATGGTTCGTTGGATAACGCCGAGACCTTTACGCTGCCGATGTTCGATCTGGCGATCCCAACCGAGCTGCCGGGCGTGGATACGCGTATCCTTGACCCGCGCAACACCTACGGTTCACCGGAACAGTGGCGTGAGAAGGCAGAATCGCTGGCGAAACTGTTTATCGAAAACTTCGAGAAGTATACCGACACCCCGGCGGGTGCTGCGCTGGTGAGTGCGGGACCAAGGTAAAAGCAAAAAGGCAACGAAAGTTGCCTTTTTTAATGTTTTCTCCCTCTCCCCGTGGGCTGAGGGATCCCCAGTAATTTTTTTATGCAGAAGCAATAAAGTTGCTTTCTAAATGACTGAGGGCTGTCAGCGATGCCCTGGTCCGGCTGTAAATCGCTGAGGCGTTTCCTGCAGGCCGGGGCGAGGCGCAGGGATGCGCCGAGAGGGCGGCTTTACAGGGACGTTGCCTCCGCCCGTACCCGATAAGCCGGAAGGAATAAGCCGAGGGCACCGCGAAGCGGCGATTTTCCGCCGGGAGCCCGGGTCGCCAGGGTGGTGGCGACTGAGCCACCCTGGCACGTTCACCGGTCATGTCGTTACAGATTAGCAAGGAACATTAAGTGAACGGAATGACCACCACCGCCGTATATTCCCCTCACCCTAACCCTCTCCCCGGAGGGGCGAGGGGATTGCTCAGTGCTCGCATTAATTTGTGGGGAACCCTCACCCCTGTGGGAGAGGGCCGGGGTGAGGGCATCAGGCCCCACCCTTTTTTAACTCTCTTTCACCTGCCCCCGTAAAACCGGCACCGGTAACCATGCGCGAATGCTCAAACCACCCCGTTCGCTGGTGCCAATTTCCAGCAGTCCGTTATGGTTATCAACAATACGCTGCACAATCGCCAGGCCTAAGCCGGTTCCGCTGGTGCTGCGCGCGCTGTCGCCGCGCACAAACGGCTGGAACAGGTGCTTACGCTGCTCAGGCTTGATGCCCGGGCCATCGTCTTCCACCTGGAACCAGGCGCGGTTGAGTTCCGTACCGCTGCTGACTTTGATCCAACCGTTGCCGTAGCGCGCCGCGTTGACCACCATATTCGCCACCGCGCGTTTTATGGAGAGCGGGTGCATACGTACCTGAATCTCACCCGCCTGAAGGTCGGTCGCAATTTCACGTTCGTAGCCGCTTTCGGCAGCAACAACTTCGCCCAGAACCGCGTTCAGATCCGCCATCTCCATCGGCATCTCCTGCCCGGTACGCAGGTAGTCGATAAACTGCTCGATGATGGCGTTACACTCTTCGATATCCTTGTTGATGGACTCTGCAAGATAACCATCCTGCTCGCCCATCATCTCTGTTGCCAGCCGGATACGTGTCAGCGGGGTGCGAAGGTCATGGCTAACCCCCGCCATCAGCAGCGTACGGTCGTCAGCCAGCTGTTTAACGCCTGCCGCCATGTGGTTAAAAGCACGCGTTACCGAGCGCACTTCCGATGCGCCATACTCGCGCAGCGGCGGTGGGATAATACCTTTACCAACCTGCAATGCCGCATGCTCCAGGTCGACCAGCGGTCGGTTCTGGATACGAATAAACAGCCATGCGCCGCCGATAGCCAGCAGCATGATCGCCAGGGTGTATCGGAACAGCGGTGAGAAGTCGCCCTGATGAATCTCGGTGAGCGGAACACGCACCCAGATGTTGGGTGACAGCCAGGTTTTCAGCCAGACAACCGGCGAGCTTTTATTGACCTCAACGCGCACTTCCGTCGGGCCGCCAAGCTGCTGCGCCATCTGCTGGCTAAGGAATTCATAGTGCTGCGCCCAGCGCAGGCCGGCATCTTCCGCCGCTTCGTTCGAGTAGAGAGAAATGCCCAACTCACGGTAGATTTCCCGACGGAACGCCGGGGGGACAACCAACTGCGTGCCGTCCTCCAGTTGCAGTTTGTCGGTCATCAGCATACGCACTTCGTATGCCAGCACCTTATTAAACTGCTGAAGGCTCGGCAGGATCGCAAAGTTCAGCACCACCAGGTAGGTCGTCACCAGGCTGACAAACAGCAGGGTGACGATCAATAACAGCGTGCGGGCAAACGAACTTCGCGGCGAGAAGCGCATTCGCCTCATGCTTTAGAGCCGTCCGGGACAAACACGTAGCCCAGACCCCACACGGTCTGAATATAACGAGGATGCGCCGGATCTTCTTCCACCATGCGGCGCAGACGAGAGATCTGCACGTCGATAGAACGTTCCATTGCGGAGTATTCACGGCCGCGCGCCAGGTTCATCAGCTTGTCACGTGAAAGCGGTTCACGCGGGTGGCTGACCAGCGCTTTCAGTACCGCAAACTCGCCGCTGGTGAGCGGCATTGGCTCATCTTCACGGAACATTTCACGGGTGCCGAGGTTCAGCTTGAACTTACCGAATGCAATGACGGCCTCTTCCTGAGACGGCGCGCCCGGCAGCTCGTTCGCCTGACGACGCAGCACGGCGCGAATACGCGCCAGCAGTTCACGCGGGTTGAACGGCTTAGGAATGTAGTCATCAGCGCCAATCTCAAGGCCGACGATACGGTCAACTTCTTCACCCTTCGCCGTCACCATGATGATTGGCATCGGGTTGCTCTGGCTACGCAGACGACGGCAAATAGAGAGCCCATCTTCGCCAGGCAGCATCAGGTCCAACACCATCAGGTGGAAGGATTCACGCGTCAGCAGACGATCCATCTGTTCCGCGTTCGCGACGCTACGAACCTGGAAGCCCTGCTCGGTCAGATAACGTTCCAGCAGCGCACGCAGGCGCATGTCGTCATCTACGACCAGAATTTTGTAGTTCTCTTGCATTGTGTGTACTCCCAAAGGTTCGGATAAGCCTGGAACAGCGTATTCTAAAAAAGTGCACGGGTTCGACCAGCAAATTCTGGTATAAATTCTAGACGAAATTGTTACAAAGCATATTTAACAGCAGCTTATCTGTTCATTTCATCACATAAATCATTATTAATCTTGTCTGTTACACTGTGCGCTACGTATTGTGCGCAAAGACAGTTAACCGGCATTAAAGGCAGCACCATGAAAACGCCTCTGATCACCCGCGAAGGGTACGAGAAACTCAAAAAAGAGATGGATTACCTGTGGCGCGAAGAGCGTCCGGAAGTGACCAAAAAAGTCACCTGGGCCGCAAGTCTGGGCGACCGCAGCGAGAATGCGGACTATCAGTACAATAAAAAGCGACTGCGCGAAATCGATCGCCGGGTACGCTACCTGACGAAATGCCTCGAGAATCTCAAAATTGTCGATTACTCCCCGCAGCAGGAAGGTAAAGTGTTTTTCGGCGCGTGGGTCGAAATTGAAAACGACAACGGCGACACCCTGCGTTTTCGTATCGTCGGCTATGATGAAATTTTCGGTCGTAAGGATTACATTTCTATCGATTCACCCATGGCCCGCGCCCTGCTGAAAAAAGAGGTGGGCGATTTAGCCGTTGTCCAGACGCCCGCGGGTGAAGCAAGCTGGTACGTCAACGAAATCGAGTATGTTAAATAGTCCGAGAGCGCCCTCCCCGGCTGGCATTTTTTGGTGTCAGCCCGTATAACTATCCCCCTGATTTTCGATCCACAAGATGAACTGACCATGATGAAAGAGTCGCTCTGCCGCATTATTGCGGGTGATATTCAGGCCAGAGCCGAACAGGTAGAAGCTGCCGTTCGTCTGCTTGATGAAGGGAACACCGTGCCGTTTATTGCACGTTATCGTAAGGAAGTCACCGGCGGTCTGGATGACACGCAGCTGCGTAACCTTGAGACCCGTCTGGGCTATCTGCGCGAGCTGGAAGACCGACGTCAGGCGATCCTCAAATCTATCGGCGAGCAGGGCAAGCTGACCAGTGACCTGGAAAAAGCCATTAACGGTACCCTGAGCAAAACCGAACTTGAAGATCTCTATCTGCCGTTCAAACCGAAGCGCCGCACGCGCGGGCAGATTGCGATCGAAGCCGGCCTTGAGCCGCTGGCCGACCTGCTGTGGAACGAGCCGTCTCACGATCCGGAAACCGAAGCCGCCAGATTTATCGACGCCGAAAAAGGCGTAGCGGACACCAAAGCCGCGCTGGACGGCGCTCGCTACATTCTGATGGAGCGCTTCGCCGAAGACGCGGCGCTGCTGGCCAAAGTGCGTGATTACCTGTGGAAGAACGCCCATATCGTCTCCACCGTGGTGTCCGGCAAAGAGGACGAAGGCGCGAAATTCCGCGACTACTTCGATCACCACGAACCCATTTCTACCGCGCCGTCTCACCGCGCGCTGGCGATGTTCCGCGGTCGTAACGAAGGCGTGCTGCAACTCTCCCTGAATGCCGATCCGCAGTTTGACGAGCCGCCTAAAGAGAGCCACTGTGAGCAGATCATTATGGATCACCTCGGTCTGCGCCTGAACAACGCCCCGGCGGACAGCTGGCGCAAAGGCGTGGTGAGCTGGACCTGGCGCATCAAGGTGCTCATGCACCTCGAAACCGAGCTGATGGGCACCGTGCGCGAGCGCGCCGAAGACGAAGCGATCAACGTCTTCGCCCGTAACCTGCACGACCTGCTGATGGCTGCGCCGGCTGGCCTGCGCGCCACCATGGGTCTCGATCCGGGTCTGCGCACCGGCGTGAAGGTGGCCGTGGTTGACGGCACCGGCAAGCTGGTTGCCACCGACACCATTTACCCGCACACCGGTCAGGCAGCGAAAGCGGCTGTCGTGGTCGCCGCGCTGTGCGAGAAGTACAACGTTGAGCTGGTTGCCATCGGTAACGGTACGGCGTCCCGCGAAACCGAACGTTTCTATCTCGACGTGCAGAAGCAGTTCCCGAAAGTGACGGCGCAGAAAGTGATCGTCAGCGAAGCGGGGGCATCTGTCTATTCCGCCTCTGAGCTGGCAGCGCAGGAGTTCCCGGAACTGGACGTTTCCCTGCGCGGTGCGGTCTCTATCGCCCGTCGTTTGCAGGATCCGCTGGCGGAGCTGGTGAAAATTGACCCGAAATCCATCGGCGTGGGCCAGTATCAGCACGACGTGAGCCAGACGCAACTGGCGCGCAAGCTGGATGCGGTGGTGGAAGACTGCGTTAACGCCGTCGGCGTGGACCTGAACACCGCTTCCGTTCCGCTGCTGACCCGCGTAGCAGGCCTGACCCGTATGATGGCGCAGAATATCGTCGCCTGGCGTGATGAGAACGGTCAGTTCCAGAACCGCCAGCAGCTGCTGAAGGTGAGCCGTCTGGGGCCGAAAGCTTTTGAGCAGTGCGCGGGCTTCCTGCGCATCAACCACGGCGATAACCCGCTGGATGCCTCTACCGTTCACCCGGAAGCCTATCCGGTTGTCGAGCGTATCCTGGCCGCCACCCAGCAGGCGCTGAAAGACCTGATGGGCGACAGCAGCGCGCTGCGTAACCTGAAAGCGGTGGATTTTACCGACGAACAGTTCGGCGTGCCGACGGTCACTGACATCATCAAAGAGCTGGAAAAACCGGGCCGCGATCCGCGTCCTGAGTTTAAAACCGCGACCTTTGCTGACGGCGTGGAAACCATGAACGACCTGCTGCCGGGCATGGTGCTGGAAGGGGCGGTAACCAACGTCACCAACTTTGGCGCGTTTGTGGATATCGGCGTGCATCAGGACGGTCTGGTGCATATCTCTTCCCTGGCCGACAAGTTCGTTGAAGATCCGCACACCGTGGTCAAAGCGGGCGACATCGTGAAGGTGAAAGTGCTGGAAGTGGATCTTCAGCGCAAGCGTATCGCCCTGACCATGCGTCTGGACGAGCAGCCGGGCGACACTAACGCGCGCCGTGGCGGTAATGGCGGTGGCCGTGAACAGCAGCGTCCGGCAGCGAAAGCCGCGAAGCCACGCGGACGTGACGCACAGCCAGCAGGCAACAGCGCGATGATGGATGCGCTGGCAGCGGCGATGGGTAAGAAACGCTAATCCTGTAAATGCCCCTCACCCTAACCCTCTCCCCAAAGGGGAGAGGGAACTTGAACACCCTCGCCCCTTTGGGGAGAGGGCCGGGGTGAGGGGAAAAATTATATCGTAAAATATGAAACCGATTGCATATCCATATTTAAACCGCTACTTATCACTCCATTAACAAATACGCTTTTTATTCCTTCCCGGCTATTCCCGCAAATATTGAGCAAGGTCAAGCAGACCGCAAATTAATACGATTAACAACATCCCGTCACATTTTTATTATTGCTGATAAAAACTATTCTCATTATCATCGCAGTGTTGATTATTTAACCTCTCGTGGAATCAGGCGCTATGCAATTCACTCCAGAAAGTGCGTGGAAAATTATCGGTTTTACCCGTGAGATAAGCCCGGCCTATCGGCAGAAGCTACTGTCACTGGGCATGCTACCCGGCTCATCATTCCAGGTGGTGCGCGTGGCGCCGTTGGGCGATCCTGTTCATATCGAAACCCGACGCGTTAATCTGGTTCTGCGTAAAAAAGACCTCGCATTAATTGAAGTTGAATCTTTATCCCGTTAACAAGCCAGCGGTTTCAGTGAGTCTAAAACAATGAAAAAATTAACTATTGGCTTAATTGGCAATCCTAATTCCGGCAAGACAACCTTATTTAATCAGTTAACCGGCGCACGCCAGCGTGTGGGAAATTGGGCAGGCGTAACGGTTGAACGCAAAGAAGGCCAGTTCACCACGACAGATAATCAGGTCACGCTGGTTGATTTACCGGGGACCTATTCACTCACCACAATTTCATCTCAGACCTCTCTCGATGAGCAAATTGCCTGCCACTATATTCTGAGCGGCGACGCGGATCTGCTCATCAATGTGGTGGATGCCTCCAATCTCGAACGAAATCTGTACCTCACGCTACAGCTGCTGGAGCTGGGGATCCCCTGCATCGTAGCGCTTAACATGCTCGACATCGCCGAGAAGCAAAAGCTGCGCATCGACGTCGACGCCCTCTCCGCCCGTCTGGGCTGCCCGGTGGTTCCGCTGGTTTCTACCCGCGCGCGCGGCATTGACGCCCTGAAGCTGGCAATTGACCGCCACACGGGCAATGCCGACGTCGAACTGGTGCACTACGCCCAGCCGCTGCTGCGCGAGGCCGGGCAGCTGGCGCAGGAGATGGACAACGCCATGCCCGCCAGACAGCGCCTGTGGCTTGGCTTGCAAATGCTGGAAGGCGATATCTACAGCCGCGCCTACGCAGGCGATGCGGCGGATAAACTGAGCGTTGCACAGGCTCGCCTGAGCGACGAGCTGGATGACCCGGCCCTGCATATTGCGGATGCGCGCTATCAGGCCATCGCCGCTATCTGTGACGTGGTCAGCAATGCATTAACCGCTGAACCCAGCCGCTTCACCGCCGCCGTGGATAAGATTGTGCTCAACCGCTTCCTCGGTTTGCCAATCTTTTTACTGGTGATGTACGTAATGTTCCTGCTCGCTATAAACATCGGCGGTGCATTGCAACCCATCTTTGATGGCGGCTCTGTCGCTATCTTCGTGCACGGTATTCAGTGGCTGGGCTACACCCTCCACTTCCCGGAATGGTTGACCATCTTCCTTGCGCAGGGGATCGGCGGCGGGATCAACACCGTCCTGCCGCTGGTGCCGCAGATCGGCATGATGTACCTGTTCCTCTCCTTCCTTGAGGATTCCGGTTACATGGCACGCGCCGCCTTCGTAATGGACCGCCTGATGCAGGCGCTGGGGCTGCCGGGGAAATCCTTCGTGCCGCTGATTGTCGGTTTTGGCTGTAACGTGCCGTCAGTCATGGGCGCGCGTACGCTGGACGCACCGCGCGAACGCCTGATGACCATCATGATGGCGCCGTTCATGTCCTGCGGCGCACGTCTGGCGATCTTCGCGGTCTTTGCCGCGGCGTTCTTTGGTCAGGAAGGGGCGCTGGCCGTCTTCTCCCTGTATGTGCTGGGTATCGTGATGGCTATTCTCACCGGCCTGATGCTGAAGCACACCATCATGCGTGGCGAAGCGTCGCCGTTCGTGATGGAACTGCCGGTTTATCACGTTCCGCATCTGAAAAGCCTGATTATTCAAACCTGGCAGCGCCTGAAGGGCTTTGTTCTGCGCGCCGGTAAGGTGATTGTAGTGGTCAGCATTTTACTGAGCGCCCTGAACAGCTTCACCCTGAGCGGCCAGGCAGCGGACAACATTAATGACTCTGCCCTTGCCTCCGTCAGCCGGATCATTACGCCGGTCTTCAAACCGATTGGCGTACAGGAAGACAACTGGCAGGCAACCGTGGGCCTGTTCACTGGCGCGATGGCAAAAGAGGTGGTTGTCGGCACCCTGAACACGCTCTACACCGCGGAAAACATCCAGGAAGAGGAGTTCAACCCAGCTGAGTTCAGCCTCGGTGACGAACTTCTGGGTGCAGTAGAAGAGACCTGGCAGAGCCTGAAAGACACCTTCAGCCTGAGCGTACTGGCGAACCCGATTGAAGCCAGCAAAGGCGACGGCGTAATGGCGACCGGAGCAATGGGCGTGATGGGCCAGAAATTTGGCAGCGCGTCGGCGGCCTACAGCTACCTGATCTTCGTCCTGCTCTATATTCCGTGCATCTCGGTCATGGGCGCCATTGCCCGTGAGTCCAGCCGCGGCTGGATGGGCTTCTCCATTCTGTGGGGGCTGAACATTGCCTACTCGCTGGCGACCGTGTTTTATCAGGCCGTCAATTACAGCCAGCATCCGCGCTACAGCCTGGTCTGTATCCTCGCGGTGATCCTGTTTAACGTGATGGTGATTGGCCTGCTGCGCCGGGCGCGTAGCTGCGTTGACGTTAACCTGCTGGCAACGCGCAAAACCCCAACGACCTGCTGTAGCAGCCCTGCGGGCGACTGTCACTGAGGGGAAAAAAGATGGCATCGTTGATTCAGGTCCGTGACCTACTGGCGTTACAGGGACGAATGGAGGCGAAGCAGCTCAGCCTCAGCCTGCATACGCCGCAGCCGATGATCGATGCCATGCTGGAAAGGCTGGAGGCGATGGGGAAAGCCGTGCGCATTCAGGAAGAGCCGGACAGTTGTCTGTCCGGCAGTTGTAAAAGTTGTCCGGAAGGTAAAGCCTGCCTCAGGGAGTGGTGGACGCTTCGCTGATAAAACCGGTCAGCGCCGAACAAAACTCAGCAGGATGAGAGATGAACGGCGCATGTGCCGCTTTGGCAACCACCATTGATTCACTCTCCGGCCACAGCGCATCCAGCAGCGGAACCACCTTGCGCGGGACCAGCCCATCCAGATAGCCATAAATACGCAGATGCGGCACCGTCAGTGACGCCAGCGGCTCACGCAGATCGGCCGTTTTCAGGATCTCCAGTCCACCGTTCAGCACCTCAACCTCCGGCATCGGCAGGGAAAGCACCGTCTGCTTCAGCATTCGCGCGTCCTGACGGGCGGTTTCTGTTCCCATCGTCTGCAACGCCAGGAAACGCTCCACCGTCCGCTGGAAATCTTCGCTCAACTGGTGCTGGAACCCGGCCAGCACCTCAGGTTTGATGCCCGGCCACGCCTCGCGGGCGCTGAAACAGGGTGATGAGGCAACGGTGATCAGCGCCTGCACCCGCTCAGGATGGCGCAGCGCAATCTGGCTTGCCACCAGCCCGCCCAGGCTCCAGCCGAGCCAGACGGCTTTTTGCGGTGCCGCTTCCAGAACCTGCTCCGCCATGTCCTCGAGCGTCATCGCGCCGTAGCCGTGGCTACGGCCATACCCCGGCAGATCCACCAGGTGTACCGTAAATTGCGAGGCCAGTTCCTCACTTATGCAACGCCACACTTCGGCGTTCAGTCCCCATCCGTGCAGCAGCACAAGATGACAATTTCCCGTCCCAACGGTCTGCCACCACAGCGTCTTCATCAGTTAACGTTCTCTTTTTTCACATGGAGGTTGCGTATGCTAACAGTGCCCGGCTTGTGCTGGCTATGCCGAATGCCACTTGCGCTGAGCGCGTGGGGCGTCTGTTCCGTTTGCACGGGAGCGCTGGGTTACCTGAAGGGCTGTCCGCAATGCGGCTTGCCTGCCGTAAGCCAGACGCTCCCCTGTGGTCGATGCCTGAAAAAAGTGCCGCCGTGGAGCGCGCTGGTGGCGGTGGATGATTACGTTTTGCCGCTGAGTCGTCTGGTTCATCAGTTTAAGTTTTCCAGCCAGTTCGCGCTGGCGCAGCCACTGGCACGCCTGTTATTACTGGCGGTATTGCAGGCGCGAAGAACGCGTGGGCTACCGTCGGTCGACACGCTCGTGAACGTGCCACTCTTTCAGCGTCGGCACTGGCGGCGGGGATACAATCAGAGCGACCTGCTGTGCCGTCCGCTCGCCCGCTGGCTGGGTTGCCGGTACCCCGCCTCTGCGCTGAAACGTATTCATGCCACTGCCGTTCAGCACCGGCTCAACGCCCGGTCGCGCAAAAGAAACCTGAAAAACGCCTTTCGCCTTGAATTGCCGGTCAACGGTCTCCATATCGCGATTGTGGATGATGTCGTCACCACGGGCAGTACCGTGGCTGAACTTTCCCGACTGCTTTTGCAAAGCGGCGCCGCGTCAGTTCAGGTATGGTGTCTGTGCCGTACCTTGTAGCCCTTCTTCAATGGGCGTATGATTATACCCAGGTAATTTAGTCAACTATTAGGCCAAAGCTATGATCCGTATTTCCGATTCTGCACAAGCGCACTTTGCCAAACTGCTGGCAAATCAGGAAGAAGGGACGCAGATCCGCGTGTTTGTGATCAATCCAGGCACTCCGAATGCAGAATGTGGTGTCTCTTATTGTCCTCCGGATGCTGTGGAAGCAACTGACACTGCCCTTAAATTTGAACAGCTCACCGCATACGTTGATGAGCTGAGCGCGCCGTATCTTGAAGATGCGGAGATTGATTTCGTCACCGACCAGCTGGGTTCGCAGCTGACGCTGAAGGCGCCAAACGCGAAGATGCGTAAAGTCTCTGACGATGCCCCGCTGATGGAGCGTGTGGAATATCTGCTGCAATCGCAGATCAACCCGCAGCTGGCCGGCCACGGTGGACGTGTTTCCCTGATGGAAATCACCGAAGATGGTCTGGCGATCCTGCAATTCGGCGGCGGCTGTAACGGCTGCTCCATGGTCGATGTAACCCTGAAAGAAGGGATCGAGAAGCAGCTGCTGAACGAATTCCCGGAACTGAAAGGCGTGCGCGATCTGACCGAACACCAGCGCGGCGAGCACTCTTACTACTAATTCAGTGCCCGTCTGTATTGCCCGGTGGCGCTGCGCTTACCGGGCCTGCTTTTTCTTGCCTCCCCCTCTATATGTTGACCTGCGTCTCATAATTCAAATTTTGCCTCCCTGGGTGATTCTCAATCACGTCATGTTACCCGTATCATTCCCATGGGCACTCAACACCCTTATAACAGCCGACTAAACTTATCGTTTTCGCAGGCATCAGTATGAGTGCCGTTAATACTCTGTTCCCAGTTGGGACAACCGGAATTTGTCGTTGAAACAATGACGTTACCCATAACAATTCAAAGGCCAGGTCAATCATGCCATTAGTCATCGTCGCTATCGGTGTTGTGTTATTACTGCTCTTGATGATCCGCTTCAAAATGAACGGATTTATCGCTCTGGTTCTGGTGGCACTTGCAGTCGGTCTGATGCAGGGAATGCCGCTGGTTAAAGTTATCAGCTCCATTAAAGCCGGTGTCGGCGGTACGCTCGGCAGCCTGGCGCTGATCATGGGCTTCGGCGCCATGCTCGGTAAAATGCTCGCGGACTGCGGTGGCGCGCAGCGTATTGCCACTACCCTTATCGATAAATTTGGCAAGCAGCACATCCAGTGGGCGGTGGTGTTAACCGGTTTTACCGTCGGTTTCGCACTGTTCTATGAAGTGGGCTTCGTCCTGATGCTGCCGCTGGTGTTCACCATCGCCGCTGCCGCCAACATCCCGCTGCTGTTCGTGGGCGTGCCGATGGCTGCGGCGCTGTCCGTCACCCACGGCTTCCTGCCGCCGCATCCGGGTCCAACGGCTATCGCTACCATCTTCCATGCCGACATGGGTAAAACCCTGCTGTTCGGTACGATTCTGGCGATCCCAACGGTTATCCTGGCCGGTCCTGTTTATGCGCGCTTCCTGAAAGGCATTGATAAGCCCATCCCGGAAGGCCTGTACAGCGCCAAAACCTTCACAGATGCAGAGATGCCTGGCTTTGGCGTCAGCGTCTGGACCTCTCTGGTGCCGGTGATCCTGATGGCAATGCGTGCCGTAGCAGAGATGGTTCTGCCGAAAGGTCACGCGTTCCTGTCCGTTGCGGAGTTCCTGGGCGACCCGGTGATGGCAACGCTGATTGCGGTCCTGATCGCCATGTTCACCTTCGGTCTTAACCGTGGTCGTTCCATGGATCAGATCAACGACACGCTGACCTCTTCCATCAAAATCATTGCCATGATGCTGCTGATCATCGGCGGTGGCGGCGCGTTTAAGCAGGTGCTGGTCGACAGCGGCGTGGATAAATACATTGCTGCCATGATGCATGAAACCAACGTATCGCCGCTCCTGATGGCATGGTCTATTGCCGCGGTGCTGCGTATCGCGCTGGGCTCTGCAACCGTTGCGGCGATTACCGCGGGTGGTATCGTTGCGCCGCTGATTGCGACCACGGGCGTAAGCCCTGAGCTGATGGTTATCGCGGTCGGTTCGGGCAGCGTGATTTTCTCCCACGTGAACGATCCGGGCTTCTGGCTGTTCAAGGAGTACTTCAACCTGACTATCGGTGAAACCATCAAGTCCTGGTCCGCGCTGGAGACCATTATTTCGGTGTGTGGCCTGGTCGGGGTGCTGCTGTTGAATATGGTGGTCTGATGCCCTAAGTCGGGTGGCGGCTACGCCTTACCCGACCTACATGAGCACGACCTGATAATAAAAAACCCGCCACTGGCGGGTTTTTTATTATTTCTTCGCGGCTGCTTTTCGCCGTTTATCCAAATCCTTAATCAACCTGTTCACCCCGTCATCGGCGAACATCGCTTCAAGCGTAGTGGACAGCTTGCGACGCCAGTTTTTGTACTGATAGCTGGTACCGGGTATGTTTACCGGCTCCGCCATATCAATCCAGTCTTCCGGTTGCAGACCGAGCAACGCGCTGTTGCTGTCGGCAATATAGCGCTGTAAGCCACGGTTAAGCGTTGGCGTCATCGACATCAGCGCCGCCTTATGCCCGGCGCGCTTCGGCAGACAGCCATGCTTATGCAGCGCATCCAGCAGCCCCTGTTTCGCCAGCTCGCGATCCTGATACAACCCACGCAGAACTTCTTCATCCGGGTAGAGACCCAGCGTTTTGCCGAGCGTCAGGTCGCCGCTTTCCCAGTAGCCTCTGAGCGTAGGAAGATCATGCGTCGTCGCGACTGCCATTGACTGTTCAGGGTACGCTTTCGGCGCGCGGAAGGTTTTCTCATGGTCGTTTTCAAAATAGAGCACTTTGTAGGAGTAAACCCCGCTGTCGCGGAGCTTGCTGACAATCTCAACCGGCACGGTACCGAGATCTTCGCCAATCACCATGCACTGATGACGTTTACTCTCCAGCGCGAGGATTGAGAGCAGATCGTCCACCGGATACTGCACGTACGCCCCGTGATCGGCCGTTTCACCGTACGGGATCCACCACAGACGCAGCACAGACATGACATGGTCGATACGCAACGCGCCGCAGTTCTGCATGTTAGCGCGCAGCAGATCGATAAATGGCTCGTAGGCACGCGCCGCCATCACGTGTGGATCCATCGGCGGCAAGCCCCAGTTCTGACCAAGCGGGCCCAGAATATCCGGCGGCGCACCGACGGAGGCTTTCAGACAGTAAAGTTCACGGTCACACCAGGTCTCCGCCCCACCTTCCGCCACGCCGACGGCCAGATCGCGATACAGACCGATCGGCATGTTATAGCCCTGGCTCACCTGCCAGCAGGCAGCAAACTGGCTGTACGCCAGCCACTGCAACCAGAGATAGAAATCCACCTCGTCGGCATGCGTCTCACAGAACGCCTTCACTTCCGGGGTATCCACGGACTGATACGCTTCCGGCCACACCGGCCAGCCCCAGCGCATCTCATCCTCCTGGACCTGATACGCATGCAGCGCATCAAACGCCGCCTGCCAGTAAAGGCTCTCGCCTTCCTGCATCACAAACTGGCGGAAGGCTGCCATCTGCTCGTCGTCACGCTTCGCAAAGCCCTTCCAGGCCAGACGCAGCGCCGCCATTTTCAGCGCGGTCACGGAGGCATAATCGACCCAGTCCGCATCGCGGGCCTGTTTCAGCATCTGTTGGGTGGTCTCAAGCTTCCACCACGCCTGCGCCTCTTTGCTGTTTTTGAAATCGTCTAACGCGTTAACGTCGATGTAGATCACGTTCAGCCAGCGGCGGGAAGACGGGCTGTACGGGCTGGCGCTTTCCGGATTCGCCGGATAGAGGGCGTGGATCGGGTTGAGGCCGATAAATGCCCCGCCGCGCTCACCAACAGATGCCAGCATCTTTTTCAGGTCGCCAAAATCGCCAATGCCCCAGTTGCTGTCTGAACGCAAGGTGTAAAGCTGCACACAGGCGCCCCACAGCTTTTTGCCTTCGAGTAGCGCCTGCGGCTCATAGCAGCGCTTCGGCGCGACGATCACCCGACAGTGGAAGCGGCTGTCATTCTGGGTGAGCGTCAGGCTGTGATAGCCCTCCGGCAGCTTCGCCGGAAGGGTGAGGGTTTTGCCGCCGGTGGCATGGCCTTTATGCTGATGCCCCTCTTCGGTGGTGAGCAGCCAGCTGAACTCGCCGCGTCCTTCCACCGCCAGCGGCATCTTTTTGCCCGCGGTAAAGACCTTCACGTTCGGCACCGGCGCTCCCGACGCTTTCGCGTCGGTTTTGTGCATGGCATCCAGCAAACGTCTTTTGGTGTCCGCACCAATAGACTGCGGTTTGCCGTGCGCATTGATGTAACTGAGGCTAATTCCCGCCGCCTGCGCGGCACTGTCCAGACGTTTACTCTCCATCGCGCTTCCTTAGCGTTTTGCCTGCCAGATACGAGCCTGATAATCACGGATTGAGCGGTCAGAGCTGAACATACCGCAGCGCGCGGTGTTCAGGATACATGCGCGAGTCCAGGCATCCTGGTCACGGTACAGCACGTCGACCTGCTTCTGCGCTTCAACGTAAGCGGTGAAGTCCGCCATCACCAGGTACGGGTCGCCGCCCTGTTTGTCCATGCTGTGCAGCATCTGGTCAAACGCGTGCTTGTCGCCGTCGCTGTACTTCCCGCTTTCCAGCTCTTTCAACACCGCATCCAGCACTTTGTCTTTTTTACGCCATTTCACCGGGTCGTACCCTTTGGCTTTGATGGCTTTCACTTCTTCAACAGTATGGCCGAAGATAAAGATGTTCTCTTCACCGACCTTCTCGGCGATTTCAACGTTCGCACCGTCCAGCGTGCCGACGGTCAGCGCGCCGTTCAGGGCCAGCTTCATGTTGCCGGTGCCGGACGCTTCTTTACCGGCGGTAGAGATCTGCTCGGAAATATCCGCCGCCGGGATCAGCATTTCAGCCGCAGAGACGCAGTAGTCCGGCAGGAATACCACCTTCAGCTTGTCGCCCACTTTCGGATCGTTATTGATCGCCGCCGCCACTTTATTAATGGCAAGGATAATGTTTTTCGCCAGGTAGTAGCCCGGCGCCGCTTTCGCACCGAACAGGAACACGCGCGGGACGCGGTCGGCCTGAGGGTTCTCGCGGATCTCTTTGTACAGCGCCAGAATGTGCAGCAGGTTCAGGTGCTGACGTTTGTACTCGTGCAGGCGTTTGATCTGGATATCGAAAATCGCATTTGGGTTAATTTCAATTCCGGTACGCATTTTCACGAACTCGGCCAGACGTACCTTGTTCTCCAGCTTAATGGCGCGGTACTGCTCGCGGAACTTCGCGTCGTCAGCGTATTTTTCCAGGTTGATGAGCTGGTCCAGATCGTTGGCCCACTCTTTCTTCAGGGTCTTGTCCAGCAGACCGGCCAGCAGCGGGTTGCACTGTTTGATCCAGCGACGCGGCGTAATGCCGTTGGTCACGTTGTGGAATTTGGTCGGCCACAGCTGGTGGTATTCCGGGAAGAGATCTTTCACCACCAGATCCGAGTGCAGCGCGGCCACGCCGTTCACCGCAAAGCCGCTTACCACGCACATGTTTGCCATGCGCACCTGTTTGTTGTGTACCACGGCCAGCTTCGCCCAGACGGCTTTGTCGCCCGGCCAGGTTTTCTCCACCAGCACGTTAAACTGGTCGTTAATTTTATTGATGATCTGCATATGGCGCGGCAGCAGCGTTTTCACCAGCTTCTCATCCCAGCACTCCAGCGCTTCCGGCATCAGGGTGTGGTTGGTGTAGGCGAAGGTGCGGCTGGTGATGGCCCAGGCGTCGTCCCAGCTCAGCTGATGCTCGTCGATCAGCACGCGCAGAAGTTCCGGGATGGCAATGGTTGGGTGCGTGTCGTTGAGCTGAATAACTTCGAAGTCCGGCAGCTGCGCCAGCTTGCGGCCCGCCAGGTGGTGGCGGCGCAGAATGTCCGCCACGGAGCAGGCGCACTGGAAGTATTGCTGCATCAGGCGCAGCTTTTTACCCGCCAGATGGTTGTCGTTCGGGTAGAGCACTTTGGTCAGCTTCTCGGCGTCGATACCCTGCTGCTCGGCGCGCAGGAAATCACCGTCATTGAATTTAGTCAGGTTAAATGGATGCGCGTGCTTCGCCTGCCACAGACGCAGCGGCTGCGCCACGCCGTTACGGTAGCCGAGCACCGGCAGATCCCAGGCTTCACCGGTAATGGTGAACGCTGGTTCCCAGAGCCCCTGCTTCGTGACTTTTCCGCCAATCCCGACCTGCACATCCAGCTGTGCGTTGTGGCGGAACCACGGGTAAGTATTACGATGCCAGTCGTCCGGCGCTTCCATCTGGTGGCCGTCAGCGAACGACTGGCGGAACAGACCGTACTGGTAGTTCAGACCATAGCCAATGGCCGACTGGCCCACGGTTGCCATGGAATCCAGGAAGCAGGCTGCCAGACGTCCCAGACCGCCGTTACCCAGCGCCGGATCAATCTCTTCTTCCAGCAGATCGGTCAGGTTGATGTCGTGTTCTTTCAGCACATCGCCGACGCCCTGATACCAGCCAAGGTTCAGCAGATTGTTACCCGTCAGACGGCCAATCAGGAACTCCATCGAAATGTAGTTGACGTGACGCTGGCCTTTCACAGGCTTCGTCGCGGGCTGAGCGTCCAGCTGCTCTGCGAGCGCCCCGCTCACCGCCTGCCACCACTGGTGAGGCGTCATCTCGTTTGCAGCATGAAGGCCAAAACGCTGCCACTGACGCGTCAGGGCAGCCTGGAATTGAGCTTTGTTGAAAGTAGGCTGTGACATAGGGAATCGGCATCCTGTAGAGAGAAAACACATTTGGCGCTAGTGTGCCTGGCTCATTGCGCCTCTTCCTCCTCCTGTCGGGGATTAGGCAGGGAGGAGTAGCGGGGATGAGCATAAAAGTGTGATCGAGGCCACTGTGTAAGTGTGCGCTTCGCTGAAAAAGCGATCCCGGAAGAGCGTCAAAGAAATGAAATGCAGTTTCGGAGGAAATTAATCATCGCTGAAATGATTACTTACGTAGAATAATATTTCTCACGTACAGCGGCTTTCCAGCAACACTATTAAGCCAGAGCAACTTTCCCCCAAAGTTAATTAACTTCACCGTCATTATCTCTTTCTGAAACCAGTTTCAGCGCAACCGCGCGCCATGCAGACAAGCCAGTAACAGCGCGGCATCCAGCCATTTATGAAAAGTTCCACCAATGATGAGAATGTTTTGTGACAGAGTGCAAATTCAGAGCCTCCAAACCCAGACATAACTTGCAATAGTTCCTCTATTGGCCGAACTTATAGATATTAATTACGAAGCGCAAAAAAAATAAATTCTCTCGTTCCCCACAGTGAAGTGAAAACTATGTTGATTCCGTCCAAATTAAGTCGCCCGGTTCGTCTTGACCATACTGTGGTCCGCGAGCGCCTGCTGGCTAAACTTTCCGGTGCGCATAATTTCCGACTGGCGCTGGTTACGAGTCCTGCGGGTTATGGAAAAACAACGCTCATTTCGCAATGGGCGGCAGGTAAAAGCGATCTTGGCTGGTACTCCCTGGATGAAGGTGATAACCAGCAGGAGCGTTTTGCCAGCTATTTAATTGCCGCGATTCAGCAGGCAACCAACGGACACTGCGTCACCAGCGAGGTGATGGTGCAAAAGCGCCAGTACGCCAGCCTGTCCTCTCTGTTCTCCCAGCTGTTTATCGAACTGGCCGAATGGCATCGCCCGCTGTATGTGGTGATTGATGATTATCATCTGATCACCAACCCGGTTATTCACGAGTCCATGCGGTTCTTCCTGCGCCATCAGCCGGAAAACCTGACGCTGGTCGTCCTGTCGCGCAACCTTCCGCAGCTGGGCATTGCCAACCTGCGGGTGCGCGATCAGCTACTGGAAATTGGCAGTCAGCAGCTGGCCTTTACCCATCAGGAAGCGAAACAGTTCTTTGACTGCCGTCTGACTTCTCCGATTGAGGCGTCGGAAAGCAGCCGCCTGTGTGATGACGTTGCAGGCTGGGCCACGGCGCTTCAGCTGATTGCCCTTTCCGCGCGGCAAAACAATAGCCCAACGCACCAGTCCGCGCGCCGCCTGGCGGGCATCAACGCCAGCCACCTGTCGGATTATCTGGTGGATGAGGTACTCAACAGCGTAGACCTCACTACCCGCCATTTCTTGCTGAAAAGCTCCCTGCTACGTTCGATGAACGATGCGCTGATTGTGCGCGTCACCGGTATTGAAAACGGGCAGCTTCAGCTCGAAGAGATTGAACGTCAGGGTTTGTTCCTGACGCGAATGGACGATCCCGGCGAATGGTTTAGCTACCATCCACTGTTTGGCAGCTTCCTGCGCCAGCGTTGCCAGTGGGAGATGGCCGCAGAGCTGCCAGAAATTCACCGCGCCGCCGCCGAAAGCTGGATGGCGCAAGGTTTCCCGAGCGAGGCTATCCACCATGCGCTGGCCGCCGGAGATGCCGGTATGCTGCGCGATATTCTGCTCAACCACGCGTGGGGACTGTTCAACCACAGCGAACTTACGCTGCTGGAAGAGTCGTTAAAAGCGCTGCCGTGGGAAAGCCTGCTGGAGAATCCGCGTCTGGTGCTGCTCCAGGCCTGGCTGATGCAGAGCCAGCATCGCTACAGCGAAGTGAACACCCTGCTGGCGCGCGCCGAGCAGGAGATGGAAAGCGAGATGGATGCCACCCTGCACGGCGAATTTAACGCCCTGCGTGCGCAGGTGGCGATTAACGACGGCGACCCGGAAGAAGCCGAACGGCTGGCGATGGTCGCGCTGGATGAGCTGCCGCTGGCGAATTTCTACAGCCGTATTGTGGCCACCTCGGTACACGGCGAAGTGCTGCACTGTAAGGGCGACCTCACGCGTTCGCTTTCGCTCATGCAGCAAACCGAACAGATGGCCCGCCGCCACGATGTCTGGCATTACGCCCTCTGGAGCCTGATCCAGCAAAGCGAGATTTTATTTGCTCAGGGGTTCCTGCAGGCCGCCTGGGAAAACCAGGAGAAAGCGTTCCAGCTGATCCGTGAACAGCATCTGGAACAGTTGCCGATGCACGAGTTCCTGTTGCGTATTCGCGCTCAGCTGCTCTGGGCATGGTCGCGTCTGGATGAAGCAGAAAGCTGCGCCCGCCAGGGCCTGAATGTGCTTTCGAGCTTCCAGCCGCAGCAGCAACTCCAGTGCCTGGCCCTGCTGGTGCAGTGCTCGCTGGCGCGCGGCGACCTGGATAATGCCCGCAACCACCTTAACCGCCTGGAAAACCTGCTTGGCAACGGACAGTACCATAGCGACTGGGTCTCCAACGCCGATAAGGTCCGGGTGATTTACTGGCAGATGACCGGCGATAAAAAGTCCGCCGCCAACTGGCTGCGTCACACGCCTAAACCAGAATTTGCCAATAACCACTTCCTGCAAAGCCAGTGGCGCAATATTGCCCGCGTGCAGATCCTGCTGGGTGACTTCGAGCCTGCCGAAATCGTGCTGGAAGAGTTAAACGAAAACGCCCGTAGCCTGCGCCTGATGAGCGATTTAAACCGCAACCTGCTGCTGTTAAACCAGCTTTACTGGCAGGCGGGACGTAAAAACGATGCCCAGCGCGTGCTGCTGGAAGCGTTGCAGCTGGCGAACCGCACCGGGTTTATCAGCCACTTTGTGATTGAGGGTGAAGTGATGGCCCAGCAGTTGCGCCAGCTGATTCAGCTCAACACGCTGCCGGAACTCGATCAGCATCGCGCCCAGCGCATTCTGCGCGAGATCAACCAGCACCATCGCCACAAGTTTGCGCACTTCGATGAGAACTTTGTTGAACGTCTGCTGAACCATCCGGAAGTACCGGAGCTTATCCGCACCAGCCCGCTCACACAGCGTGAATGGCAGGTGCTGGGGCTGATCTATTCAGGCTACAGCAACGAGCAGATAGCCGGTGAGCTGGCGGTGGCGGCAACCACCATCAAAACGCACATTCGCAATCTGTATCAGAAGCTGGGCGTGGCGCACCGTCAGGACGCGGTGCAGCATGCGCAGCAGTTGTTGAAGATGATGGGGTACGGAGTTTAGTTTTGTGCGGCCTGATGCCCTCACCCCGGCCCTCTCCCACAGGGAGAGGGAGAACAATTTGTAGGTCGGGTAAGCGCAGCGCCACCCGACACCACCGCTAGCACAACTCCAGCTGCAAATTGTTATCCTTAATCACCTGCAACACGCCCGCCGGCGGCATCTCGTCGGTGTAGACCGCATTCACCATGCTAATGCTGCCCATGTTGACCATCGCATTGCGGCCAAATTTCGAGTGATCCACCACCAGCATCACGTGGCGCGAGTTCTCAATAATCGCGCGCTTGGTGCGCACCTCGTGGTAATCAAACTCCAGCAGCGAGCCGTCGGTGTCGATGCCGCTGATCCCCAGAATGCCGAAATCGAGGCGGAACTGAGAGATAAAATCGAGCGTCGCTTCGCCGATAATGCCCCCGTCGCGGCTGCGCAGTTCGCCGCCCGCGAGGATGATGCGGAAATCGTCTTTCTGCATCAACGTGTTGGCCACGTTCAGGTTGTTGGTCACCACGCGGAGGTTCTCGTGATTCAGCAGCGCATGGGCGACCGCTTCCGGCGTGGTGCCGATATCAATAAACAGCGTCGCGCCGTTCGGGATCTGGCTCGCCACTTTACGGGCGATACGCTCTTTCTCTGCCGTTTGCGTCGCCTTACGATCATGCCATGAGGTGTTCACCGAGCTGGACGGCAGCGCCGCGCCGCCGTGATGGCGCAGAATACGGTTCTGATCGGCCAGGTCGTTGAGGTCACGACGGATGGTTTGCGGGCTGACGGCAAACTGCTCCACCAGCTCTTCAGTACTGACGTATCCCTGTTTTTTTACCAGTTCGATAATGGCGTCATGACGTTGTGTTTGTTTCATGAAATATCCCTGGGAATTATGTTCGTTTTCGCGCATGGAGCGTATCGGCCAGCGCCATCGCCAGCCCGACCGCCAGGCCGGTAACGTGCGCACCATTGGCGATAGACATACCAAACAGATCAAACCATCCGGCAATAAGCCATATTAACGCAAAGGTTATTAATCCACGTTGTAAATAGATGCCGCTTTCCGGGTCGCGCTCGCCTCTGAGCCAGGCGTAACCCATCAGGGCGTACACCACGCCGGATAACCCGCCAAACCACGGACCGCTGAATTTATGCTGCACATAGCCGCTTAACAGGGCGCTGATAAGGGTGATCACAATCAGCTTGCCACTGCCGAGCCGCTTCTCCACCGCCCCGCCGAGATACCACCACCACAGCAGGTTAAAGAGGATATGCATTACCGAGAAGTGCATCAGCGCATGCGTGAAGTAGCGCCAGACGTCAAATTGCAGGGAGGGATCGTACGGCCATGCGAGGGCAATCATCACGCTCTGGTCGCCCACCACGCTCATAATAATGAAGACGATGATGCAGGCTGCCATCAAAAGCAGCGTAAACGGTCCTGCGCGCTCGCGGAGGGTGGCGAGAAACGGAAAACGTTGATAGTGCAGGCCACTGTCGGTCTGGCCGGATTGCCAGCTTGCTGCCAGATAACGCGGGTCGCCCGGGTTTTCCAGGAAACGCGCCAGCTCGGCGTTCACGCGCCCAGCCTGGCTTTCGTCTGCCAGCCAGACATCCGTCTGTGTATGCTGCTGAATAGTCAGGATAATGCCCTGCGTCGCCATATAGTCGACAAACGCCTGGGCGACGCGCGGGTTGCTAAAAGAGGTGATCATCAACATGGGCAGCGGTCGCTTATTTCCACACAAAAGGGGACAGTATAGCGGGATCAGCGCTCAAACGCGTATTCAACTTCTGCCGGGAAATGACGATGCCATGCATCAAAGCCGCCGTCGACGCTGTATACCGCGTCGTAACCCTGCTGGAGCAGATACTGCGCCGCGCCTTTACTGCTGTTGCCGTGATAGCACATCACCATCACCGGCGTGTCGAAGTCGTTATCGCGCATAAACGCGCCCAGCGTGTCGTTGGTGAGATGGAACGCGCCCGGCGTGTGGCCCATCGCAAAGCTCTGCGGATCGCGGATATCCACCAGCACCGCGGTTTTCTGGTGCATCTTCTGATGGGCTTCTTCTACGTTAATACATTCAAACTGATCCATGGTGTTCTCATCTTATATTCAGGTGTGGTGCGGTTTTCCCCTCACCCTACCCTCTCCCGGAGGGAGAGGGAAACGGATCACCCTCTCCCCGTGGGAGAGGGCTGGGGTGAGGGCATCAGACCGCACCATTTTACCCCGTAGTGTACGTCCTGGCGGCGGGTAAACGCCATTATGTTATCCATATCACTCTAAATTGTTTTTTTGATGTTACCAAAAGCGCGTTCCTTTGCTATTATGAGCGATATCGAACATTTTTGAGCTTTAACGAAAGTGCATGAGGGGGTTATGGAAACCAAAGATCTGATTGTGATAGGCGGGGGCATCAACGGTGCCGGTATTGCGGTTGATGCCGCAGGACGCGGTTTATCCGTGCTGATGCTGGAAGCTAACGATCTCGCCTGCGCGACGTCGTCCGCCAGCTCCAAGCTGATCCACGGAGGCCTGCGCTACCTGGAACACTACGAATTCCGCCTGGTCAGCGAAGCGCTGGCCGAACGCGAAGTGCTGCTGAAAATGGCTCCGCATCTGGCGATCCCGATGCGCTTCCGCCTGCCCCACCGCCCGCACCTGCGTCCGGCGTGGATGATCCGCATCGGCCTGTTCATGTACGATCATCTGGGTAAACGCACCAGCCTGCCGGGTTCGACCGGTTTGCGTTTTGGCTCAGAATCGGTCCTTAAGCCTGAAATCGTGCGCGGTTTCGAATATTCTGACTGCTGGGTGGACGATGCGCGTCTGGTACTTGCTAACGCGCAGATGGTCGAGAAGAAAGGCGGCGAGGTGAAAACCCGTACCCGCGCGATCGCCGCGCGCCGCGAAAACGGCCTGTGGATCGTGGAAGCGGAAGACGTGGATACCGGCGAGAAGTTTAGCTGGAAAGCGCGCGGCCTGGTGAATGCCACCGGCCCGTGGGTGAAACAGTTCTTCGATGACGGTATGCACCTGCCTTCTCCGTACGGCATCCGCCTGATCAAGGGCAGCCACATTGTGGTGCCGCGCGTGCATACCCAGAAGCAGGCTTATATCCTGCAAAACGAAGACAAGCGCATCGTGTTTGTGATCCCGTGGATGGACGAGTTCTCCATCATCGGCACCACTGACGTGGAGTACAAGGGCGATCCGAAAAACGTTGAGATTGAAGAGAGCGAAGTCAGCTACCTGCTGAAAGTGTACAACGCACACTTTAAGAAACAGCTGGCGCGCGATGACGTGGTCTGGACCTACTCCGGCGTGCGTCCGCTGTGTGATGACGAGTCTGACTCACCGCAGGCCATCACCCGTGACTATACGCTTGATATTCATGACGTGGACGGTCAGGCGCCGCTGCTGTCGGTGTTTGGCGGTAAGCTCACCACCTACCGTAAACTGGCGGAGCACGCGCTGGAGAAACTGGCGCCGTATTACAAAGGCATCGGCCCGGCGTGGACGAAAGGCGCCGTGCTGCCTGGCGGCGATATCGGCAATAACCGCGACGATTACGCCGCGAAGCTGCGTCGCCGCTTCCCGTTCATTACCGAAGGAATGGCGCGCCACTACGCCCGCACCTACGGCAGCAATACCGAACTGTTCCTCGGCGACGCAAAAGAGATTGCCGATCTGGGCGAGCATTTTGGCCATGAGCTGTACGAAGCGGAACTGCGCTACCTGGTGGAACACGAATGGGTGCGCCGTCTGGACGATGCCATCTGGCGTCGTACTAAAGAAGGGATGTGGCTGAATGCCGAGCAGCAGTCTCGCGTGGCGCAATGGTTGCAACAGCATGCGGGAAAGCGTGAATTGTCACTGGCGTCCTGAGGGTGACAAAAAATGCCCGGTGGCGCTGCGCTTACCGGGCCTACAGGATCGAGTAGGCCGGGTAAGGCGGAGCCGCCACCCGGCTTTGTTTTACAACCTCACCGGATCAATATGCCAGATATTCTCGGCATACTCTTTGATGGTCCTGTCTGACGAGAAGTATCCCATGTTGGCGATGTTATGCATCGCGGCGCTGGTCCACTTCTCCTGCTGACGGTACAGTTCGTCCACCTTATTCTGACAATCCACGTAGCTGCGGTAATCCGCCAGCACCTGATAGTGATCGCCAAAGTTAATCAGCGAGTCCACCAGGTCACGATAGCGCCCAGGCTCCTCAGGGTTAAACACCCCGGTGGCGATTTGCGTCAGCACCTGGCGTAACTCTTCATCCTCTTCATAATACTCACGCGGCGAGTAGCCCTGCTTGCGAAGCGCCTCTACCTCTTCCGCCGTATTCCCGAAGATAAAGATATTCTCCGCGCCCACATGCTCCAGCATTTCGACATTTGCGCCGTCCAGCGTGCCGATGGTCAGCGCGCCGTTCAGGGCAAACTTCATGTTGCTGGTGCCGGATGCTTCCGTCCCCGCCGTGGAAATCTGCTCAGAGAGATCCGCCGCCGGAATAATCAGCTGCGCCAGGCTTACGCTGTAGTTCGGGATAAACACCACTTTCAGCTTGTCGCCAATGTCCGGATCCTGGTTCACTACCTTCGCCACATCGTTGATAAGATGAATGATGTGCTTCGCCATGTAGTACGCGGAGGCCGCCTTACCGGCAAAGATTTTCACGCGCGGCACCCACTCCGCCGTCGGGTCAGCCTTAATGCGGTTGTAGTGAGTGATGACGTGCAGGACGTTCATCAGCTGACGCTTGTACTCGTGGATACGTTTGATCTGCACGTCGAACAGCGCTTTCGGGTTCGCCACCACGTTGAGATGCATCGCCAGCCAGACTGACAGCCGTTTCTTGTTCAGCAGCTTGGCTTCCCGCACGGCTTTGTTCACCGTCGGAAAATCAATGTGTTGTTCAAGCTCGCTCAGCTGGCTCAAATCGGTGCGCCAGGTGCGGCCGATATTTTCGTCCAGCACGTCAGACAGCGGCTGGTTCGCCAGCGCCAGCCAGCGGCGCGGGGTGACGCCGTTGGTCACGTTGCAGAAACGCGTCGGGAAGATCTTCGCAAAGTCCGCAAACAGGGATTGCACCATCAGGTTCGAATGCAGCTCTGAAACCCCGTTAACCTTATGGCTGATCACCACCGCCAGCCAGGCCATGCGTACGCGGCGACCATTGGATTCATCAATGATCGAGGCGCGGCTCAGCAGGCCGGTATCGTTCGGGTACTGCTCCTGCAAGGTCTTGAGGAAGTAGTCGTTGATCTCGAAGATGATTTGCAGGTGGCGCGGCAGAATTTTGCCGAGCATATCCACCGGCCACGTCTCCAGCGCTTCACTCATCAGCGTATGGTTGGTGTACGAGAACACCTGGCAGGTCACTTCAAACGCGTCATCCCAGCTGAACTTATGCTCGTCAATCAGCAGGCGCATCAGCTCAGGGATCGACAGCACCGGATGGGTATCGTTGAGGTGAATCGCCGTTTTCTCCGCCAGATTCGCATAGGTTTTGTGCAGCTGATAGTGACGGCTAAGGATATCCTGAATCGTTGCCGAGACGAGGAAATACTCCTGACGCAGACGCAGCTCGCGGCCCGAGTAGGTCGAGTCATCCGGATAAAGGACGCGGGACACGTTCTCAGAGTGGTTTTTATCTTCCACCGCCGCGAAGTAGTCGCCCTGATTGAATTTACCGAGGTTGATCTCGCTACTGGCCTGCGCGTTCCACAGACGCAGCGTGTTGGTCGCATCGGTGTCGTAGCCGGGGATAATCTGGTCATAGGCCACGGCGAGGATCTCTTCGGTTTCCACCCAGCGGGATTTTTTCCCTTCCTGCTGAATACGCCCGCCAAAACGCACCTTGTAGCGCGTGTTGTGGCGCTTGAACTCCCACGGGTTACCGTACTCCAGCCAGTAGTCCGGCGACTCTTTCTGACGCCCATCAACGATGTTCTGCTTGAACATGCCGTAGTCGTAGCGAATACCGTACCCGCGTCCCGGCAGCGCCAGCGTCGCCAGTGAATCGAGGAAGCAGGCGGCAAGACGCCCGAGACCACCGTTACCCAGCCCCGGGTCGTTCTCTTCGTCAATCAGCTCTTCTAAGTCCAGCCCCATCTCTTCCAGTGCGTTTTTGACGTCGTCATAAATCCCGAGCGATAACAGCGCATTGGAGAGGGTGCGACCAATCAAAAACTCCATCGACAGGTAATACACCTGTCGCGTCTCCTGCGAGAGCTGGGCGCGGTTGGAGCGCAGCCAGCGTTCGACCATACGGTCACGCACCGCAAACAGCGTGGCGTTCAGCCACTCATGTTTGTTGGCAATAACGGGATCTTTCCCAATGGTAAACATCAGCTTATAGGCGATGGAGTGTTTCAACGCCTCAACGCTGAGCGTGGGGGAAGAGTAGCTAAATGGAGCATTCATATCAGTAACTTCGCCTCGTTACATCAAGCGTTGATAAAGGTCGCGGTAGGACTGCGCCGCAACGTGCCAGCCAAAGTCCATGGACATCGCCTGACGTTGTACGTAACGCCACAGGGATGGACGGGACCACAAGACGAAAGCACGCCGGATCGCCCGAAGCAGCGACCAGGCATTACTGTCCTCGAAAACAAACCCGCTGGCGATACCATCCGCCAGGTTTTCCAGGGAGCTGTCAGACACCGTATCCGCCAGCCCGCCCGTGCGGCGTACCAGCGGCAGCGTGCCGTATTTCAGACCATAGAGCTGCGTCAGGCCGCAGGGCTCGAAACGGCTCGGCACCAGAATCACGTCTGCGCCGCCCATGATGCGGTGCGAGAACGCTTCGTGATAGCCAATCTGCACGCCCACCTGCCCCGGATGTTCCGCCGCGGCCGCGAGGAAACCTTCCTGCAATACCGGGTCGCCCGCGCCGAGCAGCGCAAGCTGCCCACCCTGCTCCAGTAATCCCGGCAGCGCTTCCAGCACCAGATCCAGCCCTTTCTGGCTGGTCAGGCGGCTGACCACCGCAAACAGCGGTACCTTGTCGTTGACCTTCAGCCCCATCGCAATCTGTAGCTGACGCTTGTTCTCCGCTTTGTCCTCCACGGAGTCGCGACCATAGCGCGCTGCCAGCAGGAGGTCCGTTTCCGGATTCCAGATCTGTTCATCCACGCCGTTCAGAATGCCCGACAGACGACCTTCACGGTGGCGCTGTTGCAGTAGCCCTTCCATACCGTAACCGAACTCCGGCTGGGTAATTTCCCGCGCGTAGGTTGGGCTGACCGCCGTGATGTGGTCGGCGTAGTACAGACCGGCCTTCAGGAACGAAATCTGTCCGTTAAACTCCAGTCCGTGCATGTTAAAGAACGACCATGGCAGATCGATGTCATTCATATGATGCGCGTAATACATGCCCTGATACGCCAGGTTGTGCACCGTAAACACCGATTTCGCCGGGTGTCCTTTCGCCGCCAGATACGCAGGAGCCAGCCCCGCATGCCAGTCGTGCGCGTGCACCACGTTCGGACGCCAGAACGGATCCAGCCCGACGGCCATCTCCGCCCCCACCCAGCCGAGCAGGGCAAAGCGCAGCACGTTATCGGTATAGGCGTACAGGTTGGTATCGTGATACGGGCTGCCGGGTCGGTCGTATAAATGCGGCGCATCAATCAGGTAAATCCCTACGCCATTGTAATGTCCAAACAGCAGGGTGATACGTCCCGCGAAGGTCTCGCGGCGGGTAACAACCTTCGCATCGGGAATACCACGCCGGATATCCGGAAAAGCGGGTAACAACACGCGGGTATCCACCCCTCCGGCAATTTGCGCCGCCGGTAATGCACCAAGAACATCCGCCAGTCCGCCCGTTTTTAACAACGGGAACATCTCAGAACATACGTGTAAAACCTGCATCATCGCTCCTGTTTGATTTGCAGCTTCCGCAACATTTCCCGTGTTACTAACACGATCCCCTCTTCCGATCGGTAGAAACGACGTGCATCTTCTTCCGCGTTTTCCCCAATCACCATCCCTTCGGGAATGACGCAGGCACGGTCGATAACGCAGCGACGCAGACGACATGAGCGCCCTACCCAGACATCCGGCAGCAGGACTGCCGAATCGATATTACAGAATGAGTTTATACGCACGCGCGGGAACAGCACGGACTGCACCACCACCGAACCGGAGATAATGCACCCGCCAGAGACCAGCGAGTTCAGCGTCATACCGTGGCTGCCGGAGCGATCCTGGACGAACTTCGCCGGCGGCAGCGATTCCATATGGGTGCGAATCGGCCAGTTCTGGTCGTACATATCCAGTTCAGGCGTCACAGATGCCAAATCGAGGTTGGCTTTCCAGTAGGCTTCCAGCGTGCCGACGTCGCGCCAGTAAGGTTCCGCATTTGGATCGGACTGCACGCAGGACAATGGGAAAGGATGTGCATACGCCATGCCAGCTTTGGTAATTTTCGGGATGATGTCTTTACCGAAGTCGTGGCTGGAGTTTTCGTCTTTGTCGTCTTCTTCCAGCAGCTCATAAAGATAATCGGCATCAAAGACATAGATCCCCATGCTGGCGAGCGATTTGGTGTCGTCTCCCGGCATGGTTGGCGGATTCGCCGGTTTTTCGACAAAGTCGATAATCTTGTCATCGCCATCTACATGCATCACGCCAAACGCGGTTGCTTCTGCAACAGGCACCGGCAGACACGCCACGGTGCAGCGCGCACCTTTTTCGACGTGGTCGATCAGCATGTGGGAGTAATCTTGCTTGTAGATGTGGTCCCCGGCGAGGATAACGATGTATTCCGCGTTGTAGCGGCGAATGATGTCGAGGTTCTGGGTCACGGCATCCGCCGTGCCGCGGTACCAGTTCTCCCCGTGAACGCGCTGCTGCGCCGGGAGCAGATCGACAAACTCGTTCATCTCTTCGCTGAAGAATGACCAGCCGCGCTGAATGTGCTGCACCAGCGTGTGCGACTGATACTGGGTAATGACGCCAATACGGCGAATGCCTGAGTTCAGGCAGTTGGAGAGTGCAAAATCGATAATACGGAACTTACCACCAAAGTGAACGGCCGGTTTGGCGCGCTTGATGGTCAAATCTTTCAGACGGGTACCACGCCCGCCCGCGAGGATCAGGGCAACTGTTTTTAATGGTAGCTGGCGCGCCAACATTAACGGATCGTTCTTCTCTAATCTAACCATGACTAACTCCTTTTTTATCATCTTTGGAATACGCACACTCCGTGCGCAGGCCCGTGCCAGACAGCCATAACAACCGGATTATCCGCTCCGGCAAAGGGAGGAATGGCTCGCCATTCCCCGTCAGGTAAAACAATCTCTGCGACGTCATCCGTCGCGTTCAGCGTCACCAGCCACGCATCCGAAAGCAGGATTTGCAGACAGGGTATGCCGTGTTGCCACTCTTGCGCGCTTAACGGTTGCGCGTCTTTATTCAGCCAGCGAACGTTGCCGTCGCCCTCTTCCCACCAGCAGTCGGCGGTGAGCGCGGGGATGTGCTGGCGAAGATGGATCAGCGCCGCGGTGAAATGGGTCAACCCGCTGTTCGCTTCTTCCCAGTTGAGCCAGGTCAGGGTGTTGTCCTGGCAATAGGCGTTGTTGTTGCCGTGCTGGCTGTGACCGTGCTCATCGCCCGCCAGCAGCATCGGCGTGCCCTGCGACAACAAAAGCGTCGTCAGCAGCGCATGAACGCTGGCGCGTCGCCGCTCGATCACATCCAGACTTCCGCCTAACCCTTCTATACCATGGTTAAAGCTATGGTTGTTGTTAGTCCCATCGCGATTCTCTTCGCCGTTTGCCTCATTGTGTTTCTGATTGAAACAAACGCAGTCGCGCAGCGTAAAACCGTCGTGCGCCGTCACCAGATTAATGGTGGCCGACGGACGTTTGCCGTCACGCTTAAAGAGATCGCTGGAGCCGGCAAAGCGACCGGCAAACTCCCCCAGCGACAGATCGCGCGTCAGCCAGAAGCGGCGGACGGCATCGCGGAAGTGGTCGTTCCACTCGGCAAACAGCGGCGGGAAGTTCCCCACCTGATAGCCGCCCTCGCCGATGTCCCAGGGCTCCGCAATCAGCTTCACCTTTGAAAGCACCGGACAGTTTTTGATGGCCTCAAACAGCGGCGCCTGCTGGCTGAACGCCGGGGTGCGCCCCATTACCGGCGCCAGGTCGAAACGAAAACCGTCCACGTGGAACGTCTCAACCCAGTATTTCAGGCACGCGTATGCGTAATGCGTAACGGCCGGATGACTGAGGTTGAGGGTGTTACCGCACCCGGTCCAGTTCTCGTAATCGCCGTCGTCCCTGATCCAATAATAGCTACGGTTATCGATTCCGCGCTGTGAGAGCGTCGGGCCATCAAGATCGCTTTCTGCACTGTGGTTCAACACCACGTCCAGAATGACCTCGATACCCGCCGCGTGAAGCGCCTTCACCGCATCGCGAAACTCATCCCGCGCCTTCTCCGGATGCACCGCGTAGCGCGGGTCGAGGGCGAACATCGCCAGCGGGTTGTAGCCCCAGTAGTTGCTTAACCCAAGACGCTGCAGCCGCGGCTCGCTGGCAAAATGCGCCACGGGCAACAGCTCCAGGGCGGTGATCCCTAAGTGCTTCAGGTACGCGACCATCGTCGGATGCCCAAGCGCTTTGTAGGTGCCGCGCATCTCTTTGGGGATTGACGGATGCAGATACGTCAGCCCTTTGACGTGGGCTTCATAAATAACGGTGTTGCCCCACGGCGTGCGCGGCGGGGCATCGTCTTCCCAGTCGTAGAGATCGTGCACCACCACGCTTTTGGGCGCGACGGGTGCGCTGTCGCGGTGGTCTGGTTCGCCGTAGCCAACGTGGAACAGCGGATCGTCTTTAAACTCGCCGTCCACGCGGTGCGCACATGGGTCAATCAGCAGCTTCGCCGGGTTAAACCAGTGCCCCTGAGAGGGCTCCCAGGGGCCGTGTACGCGAAAACCGTAGTGCATCCCCGGCCGTCCTCCGGGCAGGTAGCCATGCCAGGTATCCCCCGTGCGCGCCGGTAAATCGTAACGGTGTTCGTTACCTTCCCCGTCAAACACACAGAGTTCCACCCGCTCAGCATGGGCAGAAAAGAGCGTAAAGTTCACCCCCTTTCCGTCAAAACTCGCCCCGAGCGGTTCGGGTTTACCTGCCGAGAGCTGCGTCATTCTCCCTCCCGCACCAGCCAGATTGTGCTCAGCGGCGGCAGCGTCAGGCCAAGGGAGTTCGGACGACCGTGGCTTTCGATGGCGTCGCTCTGTACCAGGCCACCGTTACCGGCGTTGCTGCCGTGGTAGTGCATGGAGTCGGTGTTAAGGATTTCGCGCCATTTGCCCGGCTGGTTTATGCCGAAGCGGTAGTGTTCGCGCGGTATCGGCGTGAAGTTGCTGGCGACAATGATCTCGTTACCCGCCTTGTCGCGGCGCACAAAGACAAACACCGAGCGCTCGTGGTCGTCCACCACCAGCCACTCAAAGCCGTACGGATCGAAGTCCAGCTCGTGCAGCGCTTTGTGGTGGCGATAGGTCAGGTTCAGGTCGCGAACCAGACGCTGCACGCCGTGGTGCCAGTTGTCCGCGCCTTCCAGCAGATGCCAGTCAAGGCTGGTGTCGTGGTTCCATTCGCGCCCTTGCGCAAATTCGTTGCCCATAAACAGCAGCTTTTTGCCCGGGAAGGCGAACATCCAGCCGTAATAGGCGCGCAGGTTGGCAAACTTCTGCCACGCGTCCCCCGGCATGCGGTCGAGAACGGATTTCTTGCCGTGTACCACTTCATCGTGCGACAGCGGCAGCATGAAGTTTTCGGTGTAGTTGTAGAGCAGCCCGAAGGTGAGCTTATCGTGGTGATACTGACGATAAACCGGGTCAAGCTTCATGTAGTCGAGCGTGTCGTGCATCCAGCCGAGGTTCCACTTGTACCAGAAGCCCAGGCCGCCCATTGCCGGTGGACGGGAAACGCCCGGGAAGTCGGTTGACTCTTCAGCCATGGTCACAGCGCCTTCCACCTGCTCGCCGATAATGCGGTTGGTGTTGCGCAGAAACTCAATCGCTTCGAGGTTTTCACGCCCGCCATACTCGTTTGGGATCCACTCACCCTCTTTGCGGCTGTAGTCGCGGTAGATCATCGACGCCACTGCATCGACGCGCAGGGCATCAATGCCGAAACGTTCGATCCAGTACAGCGCGTTCCCGACCAGGTAGTTTGACACTTCACGGCGACCGTAGTTGTAGATCAGCGTGTTCCAGTCCTGGTGATAGCCTTCGCGCGGATCGCTGTGCTCGTACAACTTCGTACCGTCAAACTCTGCCAGCGCAAAATCATCCGACGGGAAGTGGCCCGGCACCCAGTCGAGGATCACGTTCAGTCCGGCGGCGTGCGCGGCATCAATGAAATAGCGGAAGTCATCGCGCGTGCCGAAGCGGCGCGTAGGCGCATATAGCCCGGTCGGCTGATAGCCCCAGCTACCGTCGAACGGGTGTTCGTTGATTGGCAGCAGCTCCAGATGGGTAAAGCCCATCCATTTGGCGTACGGCACCAGCTGGTCCGCCAGCTCGCGATAGCTCAGCCAGAAGTTGTTATCGGTGTGGCGACGCCAGGAGCCGAGATGCACTTCATAGACGGAGATCGGCGCATCAAAGCGGTTGGCCTGCTTGCGCTCCTCGCTCTGGACAACCTTCTCCGGCAGGCCGCAAATCAGCGAGGCGGTATTCGGGCGCAGTTCGGCCTCAAAGGCGTACGGGTCGGATTTAATACGCAGCTTGCCGTTGGCATCGATCATCTCGAATTTGTAGAGCTGACCGTTGTGCGCGCCGGGGATAAACAGCTCCCAGATGCCGGTTTCCCGGCGCAGGCGCATGGGGTGACGACGACCGTCCCAGTAGTTGAACTGCCCGACGACGGAGACGCGCTGGGCGTTTGGCGCCCATACGGCAAAGCGCGTGCCGGTGATACCGTCCATGGTATCCGCATGGGCACCCAGCGTTTCGTAGGGGCGTAAATGGGTCCCTTCGGACAGCAGCCAGGCGTCCATCTCTTTTAAGAGCGGGCCGAAGCTATAGGGATCATCAATCAGGTTTTGCTGACCGTGCCAGATAACGGCAAGCTGATAACGAAAAGGATTTTTACGGCGGGGCATGACGCCCGAGAAGAAGCCACGCGAGTCGAGGCATTCCAGATTACCCACCTTGCGGCCGGTTTTGGGTTCGATAACCCACACTTCTGTTGCATCCGGTAACAGCGCCCGAACTTCCAGTCCGGCCTCTGTACGGTGCATCCCTAGCACAGAAAAGGGGTCGGCAAAGTGACCCGCAATAAGCGCATTAATCACGTCTCTCGAAATACGATCGGACATGGTATTCATCCTGTTTTTTTATGTCGCCCTTTTTACGCGCTCCGGGACGACTTTTAATGTGACCTAAACGGTGCAGTTAATCCTCTCTGCTCCGCCCTACCCTCAGGTGAGAAATAAATCTTCCTTAAAGCATAGCCAACGTCGTGGGCCCTCCTGATAAAAAATAAGACATCTGCGTTTTACTCCATGTAGTACGCAAAAAAAGGGGGTGACATTCACCCCCGGTGTTTAACAAATTATTACGCCAGCTGGCGCAGCATGCGGCGCAGCGGCTCGGCGGCACCCCATAGAAGCTGGTCGCCAACGGTGAACGCGGAGAGGTACTCCGGCCCCATGTTCAGCTTGCGCAGGCGGCCAACCGGGGTGGTCAGCGTGCCGGTGACGGCTGCCGGGGTCAGTTCGCGCATGGTGATATCGCGATCGTTTGGCACCACTTTCGCCCACGGGTTGTGCGCGGCCAGCAGCTCTTCCACGGTCGGAATAGACACATCTTTTTTCAGTTTAATGGTGAAAGCCTGGCTGTGGCAGCGCAGCGCGCCGATACGCACGCACAGACCGTCAACCGGAATGGTGTTCGCGGTGGCGAGGATTTTGTTGGTCTCAGCCTGGCCCTTCCACTCTTCGCGGGTCTGGCCGTTATCCAGCTGTTTGTCGATCCACGGGATCAGGCCGCCGGCCAGCGGTACGCCAAAGTTATCCACCGGCAATTCGCCACTGCGGGTGAGCTGAGTGACTTTACGCTCGATATCAAGGATCGCGGACGCCGGGTTTGCCAGCTCGGTCGCGACGCTATGGTGCAGCTGGCCCATCTGGGTCAGCAGCTCGCGCATATGTCGCGCGCCGCCGCCGGACGCCGCCTGGTAGGTCGCTACGGAGACCCACTCCACCAGATCCTGTGCGAACAGGCCGCCGAGGGACATCAGCATCAGGCTGACGGTGCAGTTACCGCCAACAAAGGTTTTCACGCCGTTGTTCAGGCCGTCGGTAATGACATCCTGGTTAACCGGGTCGAGAATGATGATGGCATCGTCTTTCATACGCAGCGAAGAGGCCGCGTCAATCCAGTAGCCCTGCCAGCCGCTTTCACGCAGCTTCGGATAAATTTCGTTGGTATAATCGCCGCCCTGGCAGGTCACAATAATGTCGAGTGCCTTCAGCGCTTCCAGATCGTAAGCATCCTGCAACGTGCCTGTGGTACCACCAAAGGACGGTGCAGCCTGGCCGAGCTGGGAAGTGGAGAAGAAGACCGGGCGGATGGCGTCGAAATCGCGCTCTTCAACCATGCGTTGCATGAGTACAGAGCCGACCATACCGCGCCAGCCGATAAAACCAACGTTTTTCATAGCATTTTTTTCCTGCAAGGGGTGTGTGCTGATTGTGCAAGCCAGTATTGAACTGGGATATGCTTCACATTACAAAATGCTGCCAAAGTCGCAAGCGAAATTAATCGATGATTGCCCGGCAATCAGAAAAAGTGCTAATCATCGCAATGACCACAATAAGTATCAGGGATAATTTAAGATGAGTGAAATCATTTCCGCAGCGGTTTTATTGATCCTGATTATGGATCCGCTCGGTAATCTGCCGATCTTCATGTCGGTGCTGAAGCACACCGAGCAGAAGCGCCGTCGGGCGATCATGATCCGCGAGCTGCTCATCGCCCTGCTGGTGATGTTTATCTTCCTGTTCGCCGGTGAAAAAATCCTCGCTTTCCTGAACTTACGTGCCGAAACGGTCTCCATTTCCGGCGGGATCATTTTGTTCCTGATTGCCATAAAGATGATTTTCCCGAGCGCGGAAGGCAGCAGCAGCGGCCTGCCTGCGGGTGAAGAACCGTTTATCGTGCCGCTGGCGATTCCGCTGGTCGCCGGGCCAACGATTCTGGCAACGCTGATGCTGTTGTCGCATCAGTATCCGAATCAGATGAGCCACCTGGTCATTGCCCTGCTGATCGCCTGGGGCGGGACATTTATTATCCTGTTGCAGTCATCGCTGTTCCTGCGCCTGCTGGGCGAGAAAGGGGTGAACGCCCTCGAGCGCCTGATGGGGCTGATTCTGGTGATGATGGCGACGCAGATGTTCCTGGATGGGATCCGGGCATGGATGAAAGGGTGAAGATGTAAAAAAGCCGGGTGGCGCTTACGCTTACCCGGCCTACGGGACCTGATTTTTTTGTAGGTCGGGTAAGGCGAAGCCGCCACCCGACAAAATACGGTCTCGTTAGCTCAGCAGCGTAAACGCAATCATCCCGACAACCGCACCCGTCGTGCCGAGGATGGTTTCCATCAGCGTCCAGGTTTTCAGGGTTTGCGCTTCGGTTGCGCCGGTAAATTTACCGAACAGCCAGAAGCCTGCGTCGTTCACGTGAGAAACCACAATCGAACCGCCCGCGATACAGATAGAGAGCGCCGCCATCTGCGCGCCGGAGTAGTTCAGCTGTTCAATCACCGGCATCACCAGCCCCACCGCGGTTAAGCACGCCACGGTCGCGGAGCCCTGAATGATACGCACCGCCGCGGCCAGCACGAAGCAGGTGACCGCAATCGGCAGGCCCATTCCGGTCAGCGCTTCGCCCAGCGCCGGGCCAACGCCGGAATCCACCAGCACCTGCTTGAACACGCCGCCCGCCCCGATCACCAGCAGAATAATCCCCGCCGGTTGTAGCGCGGCACCGCATATCTCCATCACGCGATCTTTTGGCATGCCCTGACGCATCGCCAGGCCGTAAATTGCCACCAGACACGCCACCAGGATCGCAGTGAATGGATGGCCAATAAATTCGAACCATTCGTAAGCGGTTGACCCCACCGGTACAAAACGCGCGGCGATGGTTTTCAGGCCCACCAGCACCAGCGGCAGCAGGATCAGTGACAGACTGAAGCCGAAGGACGGCATTTTGCCCTCGCCCAGGTGCGGCTCGGAGATGTCATCCGGAATGTGCAGCTCAACGTAACGGCTAATGAAGTTGCCCCACAGCGGACCGGCGATAATCATCCCCGGGATCGCCGCACACAGGCCAATCAGGATCATCCAGCCAAAGTCAGCATGCATCTGGGAGGCCAGCAGCATCGGCGCAGGCCCCGGCAGCAGAAACGCCGCCGCCGCCGCCACGCCCGCAAACAGCGGAATGACCAGCTTCACGAGGTTGGTACCGGTATGGCGTGCCATGGAGAACGCCACGCTAATCAGCAGCACCACCGCCACTTCAAAGAACAGCGGCAGCGCGCAAATCAGACCAGCCAGACCAATCGCGTAGTGCGCACGGCTGTGTCCGAAGGATTTCAGCATCTTGACGGCAATCTGATCGACCGCGCCCGTCTCGTGCAAAATCTTGCCAAACATCGCGCCGAGCGCGACTACGATGGCCAGGAAGCCGAGCGTGCCGCCCATCCCTTTTTCCATCGTCGCCGCAATTTTGTCGAGCGGCATTCCGGAAAAGAGACCGGCACCAATAGAAACCACCATCAAAGCAACGAAGGCGTGCATACGTGCCTTCATCACTAAAAACAGCAGCAGCAATACGGAACCCACTGCTGTCAAAACTAGCGTTAATGTACTCAAAACTTACTGCCTTTTATTAATAACCTCGATGGTGCTGGCAACAACACCTTCCAGCGGCTGATCGATATCAACCACTAAGACATCCTGTTCGTCAGCCCCAGGCTCCTGCAACGCTTCGAACTGCGTTACCAGCATCTGGGTTTTGAAGAAGTGGCCTTTACGCGCCTTCAGGCGACTTTCAATTACCCCGAAATCGCCTTTCAGGTAGATGAAAGAGAGGTTCGGGTTGCCATCGCGCAGCAGGTCGCGATAGGTTTTTTTCAGCGCGGAACAGACTATCAGGGAGACTTTATTGGTGCGCTGCATCGCGAACGCGGCATCATTCAGCGCCTGCAACCAGGGTTTGCGGTCGTCGTCATTCAGCGGCTCGCCGGAAGCCATTTTCATGATGTTGCTGCGCGGATGGAGGAAGTCACCATCAAGAAACGCAGCCTGGAGTTGATGCGCCACTTCGCTCGCCACGGCAGATTTACCGCTACCGGACACGCCCATCAGGACGTAAACGTGGTGATCGTGATTAGTCGTGCTCAAAGGGTGTCCCTCAGTCAATTGTTACGGGTAACAGTTATCGGTAACATTGTCCTGCCGGGGCATAAGAGAAGCAATATCCAAACGTGCGCGAAGTGAATAAGTGTGAGCTACTTCAAATTTGTCGGATTAAATAGATCCACCCGGTGACAAGGTGAAACCTAAATCTAACATTTTAGGGGTAACTGCCTCACCACGAATGCGCGCCAGCAGGCGTTCTGCACCAATGCGGCCCATGCGTTCACGCGGGGTCAGGACGCTTGCCAGACGCGGCTCCATCACCTGGCCAATATCGTGGCCGTGGAAGCCGGCAATCGCCATATCATCCGGGATTTTTAAACCCAGGCGCTGACACTCAAACGCGGCGCCGACCGCAAGGTCATCGTTGGTACAGAAAATACCGTCCAGTTGCGGATACTCGCGTCGCGCCTGACGCATCAGCTCAATACCCGACGTATAAGAGGAAGATTGCTCCACCATCACGCTGTACGGGGTTAAACCGGCGTCGAGCATCGCCTGCTCGTATCCCTTCTGTTTGATGATAGTACGTTCATCCAGACGCGCACCCAGATAGGCCACATGGCGATGACCGCGGGCGATGATCGCCGCCGTCATCTGACGCGCCGCTTCAAAGTTATCGAACCCCACGGCGATGTCGAGGCACGGCGACTGGCTGTCCATCAGCTCCACCACCGGAATGCCTGCCACTTCAATCATTTTCAGCGTGCGCGGGGTGTGAGTACGTTCCGTTAAAATCAGGCCGTCAATGTTCCAGGAAAGCATCGATTCAAGACGTTCCTCTTCCAGTTCCGGCTTGTACCCATAGTGGGCGAGCATGGTCTGATAACCAAAGGCATCGGTCACGCTTTCGATGCCACGCAGCACTTCAGCGAAAACCTGGTTGGTTAAGGAAGGAAGCAGGACGCCCACCGCACGGCTGGTCGCATTGGAGAGAATATCGGGCGCGCGGTTGGGGATATAACCCAGTTCATCAAGGGCGGCGGCAATCTTGCCACGCAACGCCACGGAAACCTGCTCCGGGTTACGTAAAAAACGGCTGACCGTCATTTTGGTCACACCGACGCGATCGGCGACATCCTGAAGTACGGGGCGTTTCTTTTTCATCGTCCTGAGAAATCTTGAAGTGAGAGATTTGCTCAGTTTATCACGGACAAAGCTCAACCTTCCCCGTTTAAAGGGAAGGTTGAGAAATTATTTAGACCGGCGGCAGATCAAACAGCAGAATTTCACTTTCGCTGTCGGCATGCACGGAGAGCGCCTGCTCATCCCAGACTGCCAGGCCATCGGCGGTGGTGGCTTTGGTGCCGTTGATGGACACCTCGCCTTTCACCACCTGGATCCACACGCGGCGGTTGGCGGCGATCTGGTGCACAGACTGTTCATCTTTCGCCAGCGCCCAGCGGTACAGCTCCATATCCTGATGCACTTTCAGGGAACCTTCACGCGCATCCGGGGAGAGCACCAGCTGTTTACCCTGTTTCGCATCGAAGCGGCGCTGTTCGTAGCGTGGCGTGATGCCGGTCTCTTCTGGAATGATCCAGATTTGATACAGGTGCAGTTTTTCCGTTTTGCTCGGGTTGTACTCAGAGTGACGCACCCCGGTCCCCGCGCTCATAATCTGGAACTCGCCCGCCGGAACCTGCTCTTTATTGCCCATGCTGTCCTGGTGCTCAACCGCCCCTTCCAGCACATAGGTCAGGATTTCCATGTCCTTGTGCGGGTGGGTACCGAAGCCCTGGCCTGCATCAATCACGTCGTCGTTAATGACGCGCAGCGCGGAGAAGCCCATGAAGTTCGGGTCGTAGTAGTCGGCAAACGAGAATGAATGCCATGAGTCCAGCCAGCCATGATTCGCGTGACCACGTTCGTTTGCTTTGCGTAAGTAGATCATTGTTTTCACCCTCAGTTCGTTTCGATGGAGTAAGTGTGGACGCAAACGCTCAGGGATCATAGAGGGTGAAAATTGACTCCTCTGTTCAAAAATTTAGAACAAGCACAAAGGAGCCATTTTTGCTTATCTGGCGAGGGTTACCGTGGCAGGGGAAGCCTGTTCGAATGCCCTTTCAAGGATTTCCAGGTTCGTCAGAACGTCAGATTCCTTGACGTAATTCGGCGTGCCGCTGGAGAGGGTTTCATACAGCGCATCGTAGACGCGTCCATAATCGCCCGTTTCCGGCTTCAGCTCTTCCCTGACCGTCAGGCCCTCGTCGTTCACGTACTCCAGCACGCCCATGGAATCATCTGCCGCAAAGCCCGGTTCGCCCGGCATGATGTTGGCCTTCAGGCTGGTCTCCTGCTGGTCAATACCGTACTTGATAAAGGAGCCTTTCTTGCCGTGAACGATAAATTTCGGGTAGTCGATTTTCACCAGATGACTGGTTTTGACGATGGCTTTGAGATCGCCGTAGAACAGCTGTGCTTCGAAGGTATCGTCCGGATTGGCCTTATTGCGCAGGCTGCGGATGTCGTACGCCACGTGGTCCGGGCGGCCAAACAGGGAGATGATCTGGTCCATGGTGTGTACGCCCAGACCGTAGAACGAACCGTCCTGCGGCAGGCCGGGTTTGGTTTCTGCCACAGGGCGGTAGTAATCGAAGTGGCTTTCGATTTCAACGATCTCGCCGAGCTTGCCGCTTTCGATTGCCTTTTTTGCCGTCAGGAAGCAGCTGTCAAAGCGACGGTTCTGGTACGGCGTGACGGTCAGGCCTTTGCTTTTCGCCAGCGCAAAGAGTTCCTTCGCTTCGGCGATGGTCGGGGTGAACGGTTTTTCCACCAGCACGTTTTTACCCGCTTCCAGCGCGCGTTTCGCGTAGTCAAAGTGGCTGTCGGCGTGGGTACAGACCACCACCAGCTTCACCTGCGGATCATTTAACACTTCATCAAGATCGCTGGTGAAATGAATATGGGAATACTGCGGAGACTGCTCTTCTGGCTTCGCGCGGCGGCGATAGATATGGGCCACGTGCCAGGTCTCTTTTCGGTTAAGAACATACGGAAGGTGGTAACGCGTGGTGCTTTTGCCAAATCCAATAAATGCACAATGTAGTGTCATGGCTCAGTCCTTTTGGAAGGTTACTGAGTCTAACCATAACAAAAAAAAAGCCAGCGAGAAGCTGGCTAAAGTAATACTGGAAGCAATGTGAGCAATGTCGTGCTTTCAGGTTCCCGTAGGAGGTCTTCCTGAATGCAGAGCAATAATAATCATTCTCATTCGCACTTGTCCAACACTTTTTGCAAAAAATAGCGATTGACTCAACTTTTAAAGTCACTGATGTTGGAAGGGACTTTTAACTGACTGAGGAACAAGGAATGAGTGAGATAGTGATACGCCACGCTGAACCGAAAGATTACGACGCCATTCGTCAGATCCACGCCCAGCCGGAGGTGTACCACAACACGCTACAGGTTCCTCATCCCTCAGAGCAGATGTGGCATGACCGGCTAACCGATCAGCCCGGTATCAAGCAGCTTGTCGCCTGTATTGATGATATCGTCGCCGGGCATCTGTGCATTGCCGTAGCCCAGCGTCCGCGCCGCAGCCACGTTGCCGATTTTGGAATTTGTGTGGGTGCGCAGTGGCAAAACCGGGGCATCGCCAGCGCGCTGATACGCACCATGATTGATATGTGCGATAACTGGCTGCGCGTCGACCGCATCGAGTTAACGGTGTTTGTCGATAACGCACCGGCAATCGCGGTGTACAAAAAGCACGGGTTTGAGATTGAAGGCACCGGCAGGCGCTACGCCCTGCGCAACGGCGAGTACGTGGATGCGTATTATATGGCGCGTATGAAGTAACCCCTCACCCCGACCCTCTCCCGGAAGGGGCGAGGGAGAAAAGACCGCACCGTGCAATCCCCTCTCCCCTATGGGGAGAGGGTTAGGGTGAGGGGAGCCCTCAATACCCCGCCGTTAAATCATCCACCGACCGCGGATCCGACGCGCCAAACAGGGCCCCGTCCGGCCCGACCATAATGCTCTGGGTGCTGCCCATCGCCTCCTTCACCGCCACCTTCTGCCCGCGCTGCTCAAGCAGCTTGAGGGTATCCGGGCTAAAGCCCTTCTCCACGCGCAACTCGTCCGGCAGCCACTGGTGATGGAAACGCGGCGCATTGGTCGCTTCGGCGACGTTCATCCCAAAGTCGATGCTGTTCACTACCATTTGCAACACGGTGGTGATAATGCGGCTCCCGCCCGGGCTGCCGGTCACCAGCCAGGTTTTGCCGTCTTTCACCACGATGGTGGGCGACATGGACGACAGCGGGCGCTTCTTCGGCCCGACCGCATTTGCATCGCCGCCGACCAGCCCGTAGACGTTCGGCACGCCCGGCTTGGCCGAGAAGTCATCCATCTCGTTGTTCAGCAAAATACCGCTGTTGCCCGCCACAATCCCGGTGCCGAAGGTGGTGTTGAGCGTGTATGTCACCGCCACCGCGTTTCCGTCTTTGTCCACGACCGAGAAGTGGGTGGTCTGGTTACTTTCATACGGCGCCAGCTTGCCCGGGCGGATCTCGCTGGACGGTTTAGCCTTGTTGATGTCGATCTCATCGGCAATCGATTTGGCATAGGCTTTGTTAGTCAGCGCCTGCCACGGTACCTTCACGAAATCCGGATCGCCAAGATATTCCGAGCGGTCCGCGTAGGCGCGCTTTTCTGCCTCCGCCATCACCTGCATGGCATCGGCACTACCGAAGCCGAACTTGTGCATATCGAAGTTTTCCAGAATATTGAGGATCTGCACGATGTGAATGCCCCCGGAGGACGGCGGCGGCATGGAGAAGACCTCGTAGCCGCGATAGGTGCCGCTAATCGGCTCGCGCTCCACCGCCTTATATTCCGCCAGATCCGCTTTGGTGATCAGCCCGCCGTTCTTCTGCATCTCATCGGCAATCTGATCGGCAATCGGCCCCTTATAGAAGGCGTCCGGACCGTTTTCGGCAATCAGTTCGAGACTTTTTGCGAGGTTCTTCTGCACCAGCTTATCGCCCTTTTTCAGCGGCTCGCCGTCTTTCCAGAAGATAGCCTTGCTGTTCTCATGATTGGGAATAACTTCGCTGCCGTAGGTTTTGAGGTCGTCCGCCAGCGCGTCGTTGACGCCGAAGCCGTCGCGCGCCAGCCTGATGGCAGGCTGCACCACTTTATTCAGCGGCAGCGTGCCGTATTTTTCCAGCGCCAGCGAGAACCCCGCAACGGGGCCCGGCGTGCCAGAGGCAAGGTGCGAGGTCAGGGATTTTTTACTGTCCGGATTGCCCTGATCGTCGAGGAACATATCGCGGGAGGCCTGATTCGGTGCCATCTCACGGAAGTCGATGGCCGTAGTTTTACCGTCTTTCGTGCGCAGCATCATAAACCCGCCGCCGCCCAGGTTCCCCGCCTGTGGATGCGTTACCGCCAGTGCATACCCGACCGCGACCGCCGCATCCACCGCGTTACCGCCCTGTTTAAGAATATCGACGCCCACCTGAGTTGCAAGCGCGTCAACCGAGGCCACCATGCCGTGCGTCGCCCGCACGGGATGAAAAACATCCTCCTCCACGCCGTAAGAGACCGGAGGAGCGGCGGGCGGGTTGGCCGCCACGGTAAATGTGCCGCCTGCCATCAGCGCAGCGATGGCGACCCAGCGCAAAAAGGTTGGTTTCATCATTATTGTTCTCCAGGTGAAGGGGCCTATATTCCCCGCTTAAGCCTGGTTCACAACTCTTAAAAAATCATCGTTATGCCGGAATCAGGATAAACTTAAGAGAAGCCTCAAAGGAGGAGATAACCATGAAACGATTACCGATCCTGATCGCGCTGCTTCCGTTCGCCGCGCTCGCACAGCCGATAAACACGCTGAACAACCCGAACCAGCAGGGCTATGTCATTCCGAGCCAGCAGCGTATGCAGACGGAGATGATGAGCCAGCAACAGCAGCAGAAAGGGATGCTTAATCAGCAGTTAAAGACGCAGACCCAGGTGCAGCAGCAGCACCTGCAAAACCAGATGAACGCTAATACCCAGCGCGTGCAGCAGGGCCAGATGCGCGAGCAGCCGCTGTCAAACTCAAACGGTGGGATGTTAGGGGGCGGGGTGTCGCAAAGCAGCGGTCAGCAGCATATGCTGCCGACCCAGCAGAACGGCAGTATGCTTAATAAATAAAGTTCGACCCGATCTGGTCAATCGCATCGGTACAGATGCTGTCCACGCCCCAGCGCAGCAGCTCGGCTGCACGCTGGGGTTTGTTGACGGTGTAGACCAGGATATGCAGACCGGCCTCTTTCAACAGCGTCACGCGCGCTTCATCCAGCAGCTTATGGTTGAGGTGGATCGACACGCAACCTAAGCGGGCAGTCAGCGCGCGCCAGTCTTCTCGCCACTCATCCAGCAGCAGCCCGCGCGGCAGCTCTGGTACGGCCGCCTGTGCCGCTTCCAGCGCGTCGATGTCAAACGACGACAGCAGCGGTACCGTCATCCCTTCCCACAGCTCACGCGCGGCCAGCGCGATGACTTTGCCCGTCAGTGGCCCGGTGCCGGTGGTCGGTTTGATTTCGATGTTGGCCATCATGCCGTGCTGTCGGCAGCGGTCCGCCACTTCCGCCAGCAGCGGCAATGGCTCGCCTTTGAATTCCCCGCTGAACCAGCTTCCGGCGTCCACCTTCAGCAGATCGCGCCACGGCAGTTCGCCCGCCACGCCCCAGCCGTTGCTGGTGCGTTCGAGGTTGTCGTCATGCAGCAGGAAAATTTCGCCGTCCTTCGACAGCTTGGCATCGAACTCGATCATCGTGTGGCCGTAGCGCGCGCCAGCGTCAATTGCCGCCAGGGTGTTTTCCGGCGCCAGTTTACCGCCGCCACGGTGGGCGACAATATGGGGGTAAGGCCAGTTGCTCATACTCGTTGTCCTGTTTCACCGTCAAATAAGTGCAGGTGATTTTCCGGCATATGCAGCCACAGCGTGCTGCCTGCCTTCGGGCGCTCCTGATGCGGCAGGCGCACCACCAGCTTTTGTTCGCCCCAGCGTCCGTGCGCCAGGTTGTCTGCGCCCAGCATCTCCAGCGTGTCCATCACCAGCGGCACGCCGCCGTCCGCCTGAGACGTCAAACCAATATGCTCCGGGCGGATACCGAGCGTCATCTTACGCCCGGCGTAGCCACGATAGTACCAGTTGATCGGCAACGCCATCCCGCTTTCCAGCTCAAAATGGGTTCCTGCAGCATTGATCCGCCCGTCCAGCAGGTTCATCGCCGGGCTGCCGATAAAACTCGCCACAAAACGGCTGGCCGGTTTTTCGTAGACTTCCACCGGGGTGCCAATCTGCTCGGCGATGCCTTTGTTCATCACCATCACGCGCTGGGCGAGAGTCATGGCCTCTACCTGATCGTGGGTCACGTAGAGGGACGTGGTTTTAAGGCGGCGATGCAGCTGCTGTAGCTCAAGGCGCATCTGCACGCGCAGCTTGGCGTCGAGGTTTGACAGCGGTTCGTCGAACAGAAAGACCGCCGGGTCGCGCACGATGGCGCGCCCCATCGCCACGCGCTGACGCTGGCCGCCGGAAAGCTCACGCGGGCGACGCTTGAGCAGGCCGTCAAGCTCCAGAATGCGCGCGGCTTCTTTCACGCGCTCCTCGATATGGCCTTTGCCCATGCCGCGAATTTTCAGCCCCCAGGCCATGTTCTCTTCCACGCTCATGTGCGGATAGAGGGCGTAGTTCTGGAACACCATCGCGATGCCGCGATCTTTGGGTTCCATCTCGGTAACGCGCTGGCGGTCAATCCAGATATCCCCGGACGTCACGCGTTCCAGCCCCGCCACCATGCGCAGCAGCGTGGATTTCCCACAGCCGGACGGGCCGACCATGACGATAAATTCCCCGTCCGCTACGTCTAGCGTCAGCGGCTGAATGACCTGGGTTTTGCCGTCCCAGCTTTTGGTTACTGCCTGTAATTTTAAACCTGCCATCTTATTTCTCACTGTCCACTAAACCACGCACAAACGCACGCTGCATGGCTAAAACGATAACGACCGGGGGGATAAGGGTGAGCAGCATCGCCGCCATCACCTGGTTCCAGAGGGTGGTGCCTTCGCCGGTGGCGATCATGCCTTTGATGCCCGCCACGGCGGTGCCGAGGTTGACGTCCTGAACGATCAGCAGCGGCCACAGGTACTGGTTCCAGCCGTAGATAAAGGTGATCACAAACAGCGCCGCAAGGTTGGTTTTCGACAGCGGCAGCACGATGTCGCGGAAGAAGCGCATCGGCGAGGCGCCGTCAATACGCGCGGCTTCAATCAGCTCATCCGGCAGGGTCATAAAGAACTGGCGGAACAGGAAGGTGGCGGTCGCCGAAGCCATCAGCGGCAGGGTTAAGCCCGCGTAGCTGTCGAGCATCTTCAGGTTGGCGATCACCTCCACCGTCGGGAAGATACGCACCTCCACCGGCAGCATCAGAGTGATAAAAATCATCCAGAAAAACAGGTTACGCAGCGGAAAGCGGAACCAGACGATGGCAAACGCCGAAAGCATCGACACCGTGATTTTGCCGATGGTGATGCCGAACGCCATGATGAAACTGTTGAGCATCATCAGCCAGAACGGCGCGCTGTTGGCCCCCACGCCCTGGGTCCAGATAGTTTTCATGTTCTCGAAAAGATGCCCGCCGGGGACGAGCGTCATCGGCGTGTCGAACACCGCTTTGGTGTCCAGCGTGGCGGCGACGAAGGCCACGTACAGTGGAAACAGGATGACGAGGATGCCCAGGATCAGCAGGGTATGGCTGAAAATCGTCAGCCCGCGACGGTTCTCAATCATTGGTAGCGCACCTTACTTTCAACATAGCGGAACTGCACCACCGTCAGGATGATGACGAGGAACATCAGCACCACGGACTGGGCGGCAGAGGCAGAGAGATCAAGCCCGGCAAAGCCTTCGCGGTAAATTTTATAAATCAGCGTGGTCGTCGCCTGTACCGGACCGCCCGCAGTGGCGGCGTCGATCACCGGGAAGGTGTCGAAGAAGGCGTACACCAGGTTGACCACCAGCAGGAAGAAACTCACCGGGGCAATCAGCGGCAGCGACAGCCGGAAGAAGCGGCGCACTGGCCCTGCGCCGTCAATCGCGGCGGCCTCCACCAGCGAACGCGGGATAGACTGTAGCGCGGCGAAGAAAAACAGGAAGTTATAGCTGATCTGCTTCCACACCGAGGCGAACACCACCAGGAACATGGCCTGACCGCTGTTCTGGGCGTGGTTCCAGTCGTAGCCAAACTCGCCCAGGAAATGGGTAATCAGCCCGCGCCCCGGGTTAAACAGGAAGATCCACAGCACGGCGGCCACGCCGGGAGCCACAGCGTAAGGCAGCAGCATCAGGGTCTGATACAGACGGCTGCCGCGCACTACGTAATCCACCAGCGCGGCGAAGAACAGCGACGCGACAAGACCGCTGACGGTGACCAGCGCGCTGAATTTGATCGTCGTCCAGAAGGAGTCCAGGTAGTAGCTGTCATGGAACAGCGCGGTAAAGTTGTCCAGCCCGACAAACTGGCTGGAAAGCCCGAACGGATCGACGCTTTGTACCGAGTACCACAGCGCTTCGCCCGCAGGCCAGATAAAGAAGATAACGGTGATGACCAGCTGCGGCGCAACCAGCAGGTACGGCAGCCAGCGGGAACGGAACACCGGACGGGATGAGGACATTGAGATTAGGTTCCTGAACAATGCCGGGTGGCGGCTACGCCTTACCCGGCCTACATGTGGTACGTCGTAGGCCCGGTAAGCGCAGCGCCACCGGGCATTTTTTTACGATTTGGTCGACTGCTCAAAACGGCGCAGCAGCTGATTCCCGCGCTCTACCGCAGCGTCAAGCGCCTGCTGTGGGGTTTTCTTCCCGGTCCAGACGCTTTCCAGCTCTTCATCAACGATGGTGCGGATCTGCGGCATGTTGCCCAGACGCAGGCCTTTGGTGAACGGCAACGGCGGCTTGTTCAGCATCTGACGCGTCGCGATGTCCGCGCCCGGGTTCTTGCTGTAGAAGCCCTGCTCCCGGGTCAGGTCGTACGCGGCTTTGGTGATCGGCAGGTAGCCGGTCTTCTGGTGCCACTCGGCGGCGTTTTCCGGCTTCGCCAGGAAGTCGAGGAACTCGGCCACGCCTTTGTAGGTGCCGTTGTCTTTACCCTGCATCACCCACAGGCTCGCCCCGCCGATGATGGCGTTCTGCGGCGCGCCTTTTACATCAGCGTCGTACGGCATCATGCCCACGCCGTAGTTGAATTTGGCGTAGTGACGGATGTCCGCCAGCGAACCGGAAGACGCGGTAGTAATGGCGCAGTCACCGTTGTAGAACTTCTCGGTGGATTCGTCTTTGCGCCCGAAATAGCTGAAGTCGCCCTTCTTGTTCAGATCGGCCAGCAGCGCGATGTGCTTCACCTGCTCCGGCTTGTTAAATTCCAGAACCGCGTCGGTGCCATCGAAGCCGTTGTTTTTGGTGGCAACCGGCAGGCCGTGCCAGGCGCTGAAGTTTTCAATCTGGATCCAGCCCTGCCAGCCGCTGGCGTAGCCGCACTTCATCCCCGCCGCTTTCAGCTTCGCGGTGTACTCCGCCAGATCCTGCCAGGTTTTTGGCGGCTGTTCCGGATCTAAACCGGCTTTTTTGAAGGCATCTTTGTTGTAGTACAGCACCGGCGTGGAGCTGTTAAACGGCTGAGACAGCAGGTGGCCGGTTTTGGAATCGGTGTAGTAACCGGAGACGGTCGGCACAAACTGGGATTCGTCAAAGTTGATGCCCGCGTCTTTGAACACTTCATAGACCGGCTTGATGGCTTTGGAGGCCATCATGGTCGCGGTGCCGACTTCATAAACCTGTAACAGGGCTGGCGCATTCCCGGTACGGAAGGCGGCGATGCCCGCGCTCAGGCTCTGCTCGTAGTTGCCTTTGTACACCGGCACAATTTTGTAATCCGGGTGGGTGTCGTTGAAACGTTGCGCCAGGGAGTCAACCTCTTTACCCAACTCCCCTTCCATAGAATGCCAGAACGGAATGGTGGTCACAGCCATTGCGTTCGTCGCAAAAGCCAGACCGATTGCCAGACCCAAAGCTGTGTGTCGTAACGATGTCATTGTCATCTCTCTTATTATGCCGGATGCGCGATATCACGCGTTTTGTGCTCGCGAGGTAACATGACATGCTCGAATGACAGAAAAATAACTGTTTGTTTACAGATAGGTGACAGCCAGGCGTCAGAGGGATGATGGTTGTGTGAAGGGGTTAATATGAAAAAAAGCCGGGTGGCGGCTTCGCCTTACCCGGCCTACATGGTATCCGTAGGCCCGGTAAGCGCAGCGCCACCGGGCGATACAGACGGCTTAGCCGCCCAAATACGCGCTCCGCACCGCTTCGTTCGCCAGTAGCGCATCGCCGGTATCGGAGAGCACCACGCGGCCGTTCTCCAGCACGTAGCCACGGTCAGCGAGCTTCAGCGCCTGGTTGGCGTTCTGCTCGACGAGGAAGATGGTCATCCCCTCTTTGCGCAGCTGCTCGATGGTGTCGAAAATCTGCTGAATGATGATAGGCGCCAGCCCGAGCGACGGTTCATCCAGCAGCAGCAGACGCGGCTGGCTCATCAGCGCGCGGCCAATCGCCAGCATCTGTTGCTCCCCGCCGGACATGGTGCCCGCGCGCTGAATTCGCCGCTCCCACAGGCGCGGGAAGAGTTCGTATACCCATTTGATGCGGGTCTGGTATTCATCCCGGTGGGCGAAGAAACCGCCCATCGCCAGGTTCTCTTCGACCGTCATGCGCGAGAACACGCGACGCCCTTCCGGGACGATCGCTACCGCTTCACGCATAATTTTAGCCGTCTGCCAGTCGGTAATATCTTTGCCGTCAAACACAATCCGCCCGCTGGTGGCGCGCGGATCGCCGCACAGGGTGCCGAGCAGCGTGGTTTTCCCCGCGCCGTTGGCACCAATCAGGGTGACGATCTCGCCCTGATTGATGTGCAGGCTGACGTCGTGCAGCGCCTGGATCTTACCGTAGTGCGCATTGACCTTGTCGAACGTTAACATCGCTTTTTCCATCTTATGCCTCACCAAGGTATGCGCGGATCACGTCCGGGTTGCTGCGGATCTCTTCCGGCGTGCCGTTTGCCAGCGGCGTGCCCTGGTTTACCACGTAGATACGGTCCGAAATGCCCATCACCAGCTTCATGTCGTGCTCAATCAGCAGGATGGTGGTGTCGTGATGATCGCGAAGCTCGGCAATCAGCTCGTCCAGCTCTTTGGTCTCTTTCGGGTTAAGGCCCGCCGCCGGTTCGTCGAGCATCAGGATCTCCGGCTGGGTCACCATGCAGCGCACGATCTCAAGGCGACGCTGGTCACCGTAGGCGAGGTTGCTCGCCTGACGGTTGGCGTGCTGGAGCAGGCCGATACGGTCGAGCCAGGTGGCGGCGCGATCGAGCGCCTCCTCCTGCGCGCGGCGGAAGGCCGGGGTTTTCAGCAGGCCGGAAAAGAGGCCGGTTTTGAGTTGCTGATGTTGCGCCACCAGCAGGTTCTCAATCACCGTCATCTCCCGGAACAGACGCACGTGCTGGAAGGTACGCACCACGCCCATGCGGGCAATCTGCTGGCCCGGTAGCCCTTCGAGGTGCTGGTCGCGCAGCATGATGGTGCCACCTGTCGGCTTGTAAAAACCGGTCAGGCAGTTGAATACTGTGGTTTTCCCTGCGCCGTTCGGGCCAATCAGGGAGACAATCTCTTTCTTATGCAGATCCAGATTCACGTTGTTGACCGCCAGCAGGCCACCAAAACGCATCATCAGACCGTTAACGGATAATAATGGCTGACTCATGCCTGCTCTCCTTTCGCTTCCGCGCTCTTAAGCTTCAGCTGTGGACGCGTCATCGGCAGCAGGCCCTGCGGACGCCAGATCATCATCAGCACCATCAAGCCACCCAGCATCAGCATGCTGTATTCGTTAAAGTCGCGCATCAGCTCGCGCGAGACCACCAGCAGGATGGCCGCGAGGATCACGGCGAACTGGGAACCCATCCCGCCGAGCACCACAATCGCCAGCACGAAGGCCGATTCGGCAAAGGTGAACGATTCCGGGCTGACGAAGCCCTGACGCGCGGCAAACAGCGTTCCGGCGAAACCGGCAAACGCGGCGCTGATGGTAAACGCGGTCAGCTTGATACGGGTCGGATTCAGGCCCAGGGAACGGCAGGCGATCTCATCCTCACGCAGCGCTTCCCATGCGCGGCCCAGCGGCATGCGCAGCAGACGGTTGATCACAAACAGGGTAATCACCACCAGCAGCAGCGCCACCAGGTAGAGCCAGATCACGCGGTCGGACGGGTCGTATTTGATGCCAAAGAAGTTGCTGAAGGTATCCCAGCCGCCTTCGCGGGCGGTACGGCTGAACTCCAGGCCGAAGAAGGTCGGTTTCGGGATCTGGCTGATGCCGTTCGGACCGCCGGTCACTTCGGTATTGTTGAGCAGCAGGATACGGACGATTTCGCCGAAGCCTAAGGTCACAATCGCCAGGTAGTCACCGCGCAGGCGCAGCACCGGGAAGCCGAGCAGGAAGCCCGCGGCGGCAGAGACCAGCCCCGCCAGCGGCAAACAGGTCCAGAAGCCGAGGCCGTAATAATGGTTCAGCAGCGCGAAGGTGTACGCGCCGATGGCGTAGAACCCGCCGTAGCCCAGCACCAGCAGGCCAGACAGCCCCACCACCACGTTCAGACCTAGCCCCAGAATCACGTAGATCATGGTCAGGGTGGCAATATCCACCGTCCCGCGCGATACCATAAACGGCCACGCCACGGCAGCCACCAGCAGCGCCACAAGGAACAGCTTCTGCTTCACGGTTGTACCGTCGATCGCCGGAAGGACGAATTTCGGCCCGGAGACGTTCTTCAGCGTCTTCTGGAACAGCGGACGCAGCAGCTGGAACAGGAACACCACGCCAGTACCGATAAACACCCACTGCCAGCGAATATCAGCGGCGGTGTCGACCACCAGCTTCGTGCCGTCCAGCCCTAACTGGACGCCCATAAAGACGCCCGCCAGCACGAAGAACATGGCGGCAGAGAGCAGCGCCATCGCAAAATGCATCGGTTTCATACTTTCTCTACCTCCGGACGGCCCAGAATACCGGTAGGCATCACCAGCAGAACCAGAATCAGCAGGGCAAACGACACCACATCTTTATATTCGGTGCTCAGGTACGCCGAGGAGAGCGCTTCGGCCACGCCCAAAATCAGGCCGCCAATCATCGCGCCCGGAATGCTGCCGATACCGCCCAGTACCGCGGCGGTGAAGGCTTTCATCCCGGCCATAAAGCCGATGTACGGGTTGATTACGCCGTAGAACTGGCCGAGCAACACGCCCGCCACCGCCGCCATCGCTGCACCGATCACGAAGGTCAGGGCAATCACGCGGTCGGTGTTGATCCCGAGCAAGCTCGCCATCTTCAGGTCTTCCGCGCAGGCGCGGCAGGCGCGTCCCATGCGGGAGTAGCGGATGAACAGGGTCAGGGCCAGCATGGCAATAAAGGTCACAACCCAGATAACCAGCTGCATGGTGGTGACAGAGGCAGAGAAGTTTTCGCTGGCCCCCACAATCCACTGGCCGTTAAACAGGCTTGGCAGCGCCACGTCACGCGAACCTTCTGTCAGGCTGACGTAGTTTTGCAGGAAGATGGACATACCGATGGCGGAGATCAGCGCAATAAGGCGCTTGGAGCTGCGCACCGGCCGGTAGGCCACCCGTTCGATGCTCCAGCCGTAGGCGCTGGCAATCACAATCGCGCCGACAAACCCGGCGGCCACCAGCAACCAGCTGCTGTCGATGCCCATCATCATCAGCGCAGCGATGATCATAAAGGAGACGTAGCTACCGATCATGTACACCTCGCCGTGGGCGAAGTTAATCATGCCGATAATGCCGTAAACCATCGTGTAGCCGATGGCGATCAGCGCGTAGGTGCTTCCCAGCGTGACGCCGTTAAACATCTGCTGCAAAAAGTAGAGAAACTGCTCGGACATATGCAAACCTTTTTATATCCGCCCGGTAAACCGGGCGGTGGGATTATTATTTGGCGACCGAGGACGAACCGTCGGCGTGCCACTTAAAGACACCAAATTCAAATCCCTTCAGATCGCCTTTCTCATCCCAGTTCAGCGGCCCAATCACGGTGTTCGCCCCGTGTGCTTTTAAATCTTTCACCAGATCCAGCGGCTCTTTGCTGCCGGTGCGATCCATGGCCGTGGCCAGCGACTGCACGGCCGCGTAGGTGATCCAGACGTATGGGCCACTCGGATCTTTCTTCTGTGCCTTGAGCGCATCCACGATAGCTTTATTCGCCGGATCCTGGTCATAGCGTTTTGGCATCGTCACCAGCATGCCTTCGGCAGAATCGCCCGCGATGTTCGACAGGGAGGCATTACCGACGCCCTCAGGCCCCATAAACTGGGTTTTCAGACCGGTGGCGCGCGCCTGGCGCAACATCTGCCCCATTTCCGGGTAGTAGCCGCCGTAGTAAACGAAGTCGATATTCTCTTTTTGCAGGCGGGCGATCAGCGCGGAGAAGTCTTTCTCACCGGCGGTAATGCCGTCGAAGAAGACGATATTCGCCCCGCCTTTTTTCAGGCCGTCCTGTACGGAGCGCGCCAGGCCTTCACCGTACTGCTGTTTGTCATGAATGATGGCAATGCGCTGTGGCTTAACGGTTTCGAGGATGTATTTGGCGGCGGTTGGCCCCTGCGAGGAGTCCAGACCGGCGGTACGCATAATGTGCTGGTAACCCCGCTGGGTCAGTTCCGGGTTGGTGGCGCCCGGGGTGATCATCAGGATGCCTTCGTCTTCGTAGATATCAGACGCAGGCTGCGTGGAGGAGGAACACAGGTGCCCGATGACGTACTGGATACCGTCGTTAACGATTTTGTTGGCGACCGCGACGGCCTGTTTTGGATCGCAGGCGTCGTCATACTCCACGCCCACCAGCTTGTCGCCTTTGATGCCGCCTTTAGCATTGATATCTTTGATGGCCTGACGCGCGCCGTTGAACTCCATATCGCCCCACTGGGCAACGGGGCCGGACATCGCACCCACTACCGCAACTTTAATGTCGTCTGCCATAGCGGCATGCGAGATCGACAGTGCGACCATCCCCGCGATTAACGTCTTCGCGTTCCTTTTCATCTCAGAATCCCCATTCGTGAAGTGATGTTTATATTTTGTTTTATTATGGTTAAAAAGCATTCTGTACTTTTAATGAACAACGCTATTTTTACCAGTGCCTTTAATGGTTTAGCGCAGGTTTTTAACAAAAACCAGACTAATATCTCTATTTTTCAGGCGATTAAGCAAAGATAATATTCTGAAATCAGACGGAGATAAACAAATAAAAGCGCAGTTTGCAGCATAAAATAACGGTACAAAGCGCCGAATAAATCACTACCATTCAGGTTAAAATTCTGCTTATTTTTCGATCCATGTGTTTTCAAACTGCCCATCGCGTTGCCAAAAAACTAATCACCTGGTAAATGGGAAGGAAAAGAGAAAGTGCCTGAGCAATTAAATTGAGTACACTGGCCGTACTCTTTTTGATTTGGACAAGCAGCTAATGAAACTGACTATCGTGCGTCTGGTGACCTTTAGCGACCAGGATCATATCGACCTGGGCAAGATCTGGCCGGAATATTCTTCTTCATCGCTGGCCGTCGATGAGAACCACCGCATCTATGCCGCGCGCTTTAACGAGCGCCTGCTGGCCGCCGTCCGCGTAACGCTGAGCGGCACGGAAGGGGCGCTGGACTCCCTGCGCGTGCGCGACGTGACCCGTCGTCGCGGGGTCGGGCAGTATTTGATTGAAGAGGTGATCCGCGAAAACCCGAGCGTGACCTCCTGGTGGATGGCCGACGTGGGCGTGGAGGATCGCGGCGTAATGGCGGCGTTTATGCAGGCGTTAGGGTTTACGGCGCAGGCGAACGGGTGGGAGAAGCGCTAAAAGAAAGCCGGGTGGCGGCTGCGAGGTGCTCATTGTAGGCCCGGTAAGCGAAGCGCCACCGGGCAAAAGCGGGGCTCTGCGGCCTGATGCCCTCACCCCGGCCCTCTCCCACGGGGAGAGGGAGAAAACATTAAAAAAGGCAACTTACGTTGCCTTTTTGCTTTTATTTGGCGTCTGTCGCCGTGCCGTTGGCATGCCAGTCAAACACGCCGAACTCGAAGCCCTTCAGGTCGCCCTTCTCATCCCAGGACAGCGGCCCCATCACGGTTTCCACCGAGTTCGCTTTCAGCCAGGTGGCAATCTCCGCCGGATCGGCTGACTGGTTCAGGCCCGCTTGCAGAGACTGCAACGCTGCGTAAGTGGTCCAGACGAACGCACCGCTTGGATCCTGTTTCTTCGCCTTGATGGCATCTACAACAGGTTTGTTCGCAGGCACCTGGTCGTAGTTTTTCGGTTTGGTCACCAGCAGCCCTTCAGCAGACTCACCCGCGATGTTAGACAGGGAAACGTTCGCCACGCCTTCTGGCCCCATGAACTGTGTCTTCAGACCCGCCGCACGCGCCTGACGCAGGATCTGCCCCATTTCCGGGTGGTAGCCGCCGTAATAAACGAAGTCGATATTCTCTTTCTTCAGACGCGCTACCAGAGTCGAGAAGTCTTTCTCACCGGCGGTAATACCGTCAAAGAACACCACGTTGGCATTCGCTTTTTTCAGGTTATCCTGCACCGCACGGGCCAGGCCTTCGCCGTACTGCTGTTTGTCATGAACAATCGCGATGCGCTGCGGCTTCACTTTTTCCACAATGTATTTCGCGGCGGTTGGCCCCTGATCCGAGTCCAGACCGGTGGTACGCAGGATCAGCTTATAGCCGCGCGCGGTCAGCTCTGGTGCCGTCGCAGCCGGCGTGATCATCAGAATGCCTTCGTCTTCGTAGATGTCAGACGCGGGCTGGGTGGAAGAGGAGCACAGGTGACCGATAACGTATTTGATCCCGTCATTTACCACTTTGTTCGCCACCGCGACCGCCTGTTTCGGGTCACAGGCATCGTCATATTTTACGATTTGCAGCTTTTCGCCCTTGATGCCGCCCTTAGCATTAATGTCTGCAACCGCCTGTTCCGCGCCCGTAAATTCCTGGTCGCCGTACTGTGCTACCGGACCGGACATCGCGCCCACCACGGCCACTTTAATATCGGCCTGCGCCATAGTGCTGAATGCCAACGCGATACATCCTGCCAGTAACGCTTTACCCTTCATGTTCATCCTGAGATTCCCCATTATTATGGTTATAACGATTGTTGTGATGTTGTTGTGTAGCGCTTTATTTCAATTATAGGCGTGCTGTTCGCGCTTTTTCAGCATACTCTGCTAAAACATACCCCATTTTTATGATTTTGGAATAGCTAATTTGAAATGAAAATATGATAAGCCCGACTGTCATTTCAGCCGGGCTTTTGGCTTTATCGTGTCAGCGAGGCGGAAATAATATCCAGCGCTTTACGGAACTGCGCTTCGGGGATGGTGAGCGGGTAGAGGAAGCGGATAACGTTGCCGTAGACGCCGCAACTCAAAAGCAGCAGCCCTTCGTTCAACGCGCGTTCCTGAACCTGACGGGTAAATTCCGGCGACGGCTGTCCGGTTTGCGGATCGGTAAATTCCACCGCCACCATCGAGCCCTGCCCACGGATATCGGCGATCCAGGGACAGCCATCCTTCGCTTTATTCAGCACCTCAACAAGATGATGGCCGAGATGAGACGCGCGCGTGCAGAGATCTTCCTCGTCAATCACGTCCAGCACCGCATGGGCCGCCGCAATCGCCAGCGGGTTACCCGCGTAGGTGCCGCCCAGTCCGCCCGGAGCGGGCGCGTCCATCACCTCTGCCCGGCCAGAGACGGCAGAGAGCGGCATTCCGCCCGCCAGGCTTTTCGCCATGGTGATCAGATCGGGCTTCACGCAGTGGTTTTCCATGGAGAATAGCTTGCCGGTACGGGCGAAGCCGGTTTGCACTTCGTCGGCAATCAGTAAAATCCCGTGGGTATCGCACAGGGCACGCAGCGACTGCATAAAATCAGCGGGCGCGACGTTGAATCCGCCCTCGCCCTGAACCGGTTCAATAATGATTGCCGCCACCTGATCGGGCGCGATATCGGCTTTGAAGATGCGCTCCAGGCTTTTTAACGCTTCGGCGGTACTGACGCCGTGCAGGCTGTTGGGGAATTGCGCGTGGTACACCGAGCCGGGGAACGGGCCGAAGCCGAGCTTATAGGGCGCCACTTTGCCGGTCAGCGCCATGGTCATAAAGGTACGGCCGTGGAACGCGCCGCCGAAGGTGATAAGGCCGGGACGTCTGGTGTACGCGCGGGCAATTTTCACCGCGTTTTCGACCGCTTCTGCACCCGTTGAGAAGAAGGCGGTTTTGGCTGGCCCCTCTATGGGTACGCGCTGGTTGATGCGCTCGGCAAGCGCCACATAACCTTCATAGGGGACGATCTGGTAAGCGGTATGGGTAAAGGCATGAAGCTGTTTTTCGATGGCGGCGATAACTTTAGGATGGCGATGCCCGGTATTCAGCACGGCGATCCCGGCGGCAAAATCAATATACTCGTTACCTTCTACATCCCACACCGTGGCGTTTTCGGCTTTATCGGCATAGAAGTTACACATGACGCCGATACCGCGCGGCGTCGCCTGTAAACGCCGGTCGTTCAGTTCGTTATTTTTCACCCTGTCACCCTCTGAAAGTCGCCTGCTTAGCGCATCAGTAAGTGTTTGCCAGGGGGAAGAAATTCGCCAGAGCGGGCGCTAAAAAAACAAAACCCCCAGACTCTCATCCAGGGGTTCTCGGTGTACTTCGCGGAAATTACGCTTCGATAGCGGCGCGAAGTTTTTTCATGGCGTTCTTCTCAAGCTGACGCACACGTTCAGCGGAGACGCCGTAGCGGTCGGCCAGTTCCTGCAACGTGGACTTGTTATCTTCGTCCAGCCAGCGGGCACGGATGATATCCTGGCTACGCTCGTCGAGGCCTTCCATCGCGAAGGTCAGCTTGTTTGCCGCCTGGTCTTCCCAGTTATCCTCTTCAATGCCGTCAGCAAAGTTAGAGGTTTTATCCTGCAGATACAGGACCGGGGCCATCGGCTGGCTGTCGGAGGCATCGTCGTCGGCAGACATATCAAACGTCATGTCCTGCGCGGCCATACGGGATTCCATCTCGCGGACGTCTTTGCTGGAAACGCCCAGCTCGCGCGCCACCATTTCCACTTCATCCTGATTGAACCAGCCCAGACGCTGCTTGGTTTTACGCAGGTTGAAGAACAGTTTGCGCTGCGCTTTCGTCGTGGCGACTTTCACAATACGCCAGTTACGCAGGACGTATTCGTGAATTTCCGCTTTGATCCAGTGCACGGCGAAGGAGACGAGTCGCACACCCACTTCCGGGTTGAAGCGACGTACCGCCTTCATCAGGCCAATGTTACCTTCCTGAATCAGGTCCGCCTGCGGCAGGCCGTAGCCCGCATAATTACGAGCAACGTGAACAACAAAGCGCAGGTGAGACAGGATCAGCGTTTTAGCTGCTTCCAGATCGCCCTGGTAATGCAGCTTTTCAGCAAGCTCCTTTTCTTCCTCAGCCGTTAACATCGGCCAGGTGTTCGCAGCCCGGATGTAAGATTCCAGGTTACCAACAGGGGCTAAAGCTAAAGTTTGCATTTCTTTGGTCATTCATTCCTCTCAATGTTTCTTCTGGTCCAGGTTGTCCCCGTCAGGCAACAACCATGCCAAAGCGTTTGAGCAACGAGATTAGCATTCACTCTTTTATCAGACAGTGATTTTATCCACAAGTTCCAGGTGCAACAGTGAATAAATTACGCACAAAATGTGACATGAAGATGATTACAGGGGAAGAGACAACAGGGACGCTTTCCCTGCAAGCGAACATCTCGGTGCAGGGAAAGATTATATCACGCTTTTATTAGTCGGGAGTAAAGTGGCGTAAATGTTGAACCGTTGCCAGCCATGCCGCCACCCAGCCGATCATGGAGCAGACCAGCAGCAACAGCAGGCACTCATCGAACCCTAAGCCACTGATATCAAACTTCGTTCCGAAAACCTGCGCCACCTCGGTGACGGCAGACGACAGCCGCATCACCAAAATTTCTGACAAAATCAATGAAAGAAATGCACCAGAAAAACCTAATAACGCGCCGCCATAGAGGAACGGGCGGAGGATGAAACCATCCGTTGCGCCAATCAGTTTCTGCACGTTGATGGTATCGCGACGGGCGAAGATGCTCAGGCGCACGCTGTTACCGATGACGAGGAACACCGCCGCCACCATCAGCACGCCGATCATCGCCGATACGCGCCCCACCAGCCCGGTCAGGGCGGCAAGACGGGCAAACCAGCTGTCGTCCATGCGCACTTCATCAATCCCATTGATGCGGGTAATGCGGTCGCGCAGGGTGTTGAGCGAATCGGTGCCCTGGAAATCGAGCTTCGGGATCACCACCGCCACGGCGGGCAGCGGGTTCTCTTCCAGCATATCCAGCGCGCCGCCGAACCCGGACCAGTTGCGGAATTCGCCCAGCGCTTCATCGCGGGAAAGATAGTTCACCTTCTCCACGCCCTGCTCGGCCTGAATCTGCCCCACTACCTGAGCCGCCGCGTTATCGTCGAGGGCTTTATCCAGATAAACGGTAATCTGCGGCGACGGATAGTACTGGGACGCCGCCTGGTTCACGTTTTTGTAAACCATGTAGCAGACGCTGGGCAGCGTCAGGGAGATGGCAATCACCATCACCGTCAGGAACGTCGCCAGCGGTTTGCTTTTTAGATCCTGCAACGCGCCCTGGAAGGCGTAGCGCACCTGTTCGTTGAAGACGTTGGTTTTACGGGAGTTCGGTTTCGGTGTCGCTTTGGCACGCTTAGGCGCATGGCGATTGCCGTCCCCGCCGCCCTGAGGCTTGCGGAAACGGTCAAACCGGTTGCTGAACTGCCGAATCTGGTTCATTGCATCACGCTTATTCACCGTGGCCTCCGTGCAAATGCCCGTCGCTCAGGGTCAGCATGCGGTACGAACGGCGTGAGATAAGCCCCATGTCGTGCGTCGCCATCAGTACCGTGACCCCCACGCGGTTAAATTCCTCAAACAGACGCAGGATCCCTTCAGAGAGGGCATCGTCCAGGTTACCGGTCGGTTCATCCGCCAGCAAGACGGCAGGCTTGTTCACCACCGCACGGGCGATGCCCACGCGCTGCTGCTCACCGCCGGAGAGCTGGATCGGGAAGTTCTTCGCTTTGTCCAGCAGCCCGACCTTATCCAGCGCCGCCGAAACGCGACGGCGGATATCATCGTAACTGGCGCCGGCAATAATCAGCGGGATCGCGACGTTATCGAAAACCGTGCGATCCATCAGCAGGTGGTGATCCTGGAAAATCATGCCAATCTGACGACGCAGGAACGGCACTTCACGGTTCTTAAGACGGCTAATTTCATGGCCGCTGAACCAGATTTTCCCGGCACTTGGCCGCTCGATCCCACAGATCAGCTTGAGCAGGGTACTTTTCCCCGCGCCGGAATGGCCGGTCAGGAATGCCATCTCGCCTGGCTGGAGGTGGAATGTTACCCCCTGCAGCGCTTGTCTCCCGCCGAGATAGGCCTTGCTGACGTGTTCAAAGCGAATCATTGTTAGTCCTCTCGGGCAAATAGTGCCTCAATAAAGTCGTCCGCTTTAAACGGACGTAAATCCTCAATACGCTCGCCCACACCGATATAACGGATAGGAATGCCGAACTGGTCGGCCACGGAGAAGATCACCCCGCCTTTCGCGGTGCCGTCCAGCTTGGTCAGCGTGATCCCGGTCAGTCCTACCGCTTCATTGAACAGCTTCGCCTGGCTGATGGCGTTCTGTCCGGTGCTGGCGTCGATAGTCAGCATAATTTCATGCGGTGCATCTTCGTCCAGCTTCTTCATGACGCGAACGATTTTCTTCAGCTCTTCCATCAGGTGCGATTTGTTCTGCAAACGCCCTGCGGTATCTGCAATCAGCACGTCCACATTACGCGACTTCGCCGCCTGGATGGCATCGAAAATCACGGACGCGGAATCCGCGCCGGTGTGCTGGGCAATGACCGGAATCTTGTTGCGCTGGCCCCACACCTGGAGCTGTTCCACCGCTGCCGCACGGAAGGTATCGCCCGCCGCCAGCATCACCGATTTGCCCTGCTGCTCAAACTGGCGCGCCAGCTTGCCGATGGTGGTGGTTTTACCCACGCCGTTGACGCCAACCATCAGAATAACAAAGGGCATTTTGCCTTCAATATTAAGCGGTTCGTCAACTTTTGCGAGAATTTCACCCATCTCGTCTTTCAGCAGGCCGTACAGCGCCTCGGCGTCACGCAGCTGTTTGCGGTTCGCCCCTTCGGTCAGGTTGGCGATGATTTTCCGGGTGGTTTCCACGCCCACGTCCGCAATCAGCAGTTGCTCTTCCAGCTCCTCAAACAGATCGTCGTCGATCTTCTTGCCGCGGAACAGACTGATAAATCCGGAACCTAAGTTTTCTTTGGTTTTGAGCAGGCTGCGCTTCAGGCGCGCGAAGAAACCTTCTTTGGTCGGTTTTTCCTGCTCCTGAACGATCTCTTCTTCGGCCTGCTCTTCCACCGGCACGACGATGACCGCTTCTTCAGCCGCTTCCGCCGCCAGCGCCTGGGCCTCCAGCTCTTCGTCGGTCAGCTCTGGCTCAAGGGCCGCTTCTTCTTCCACCGCCTCAACAATTTCAACGGTTTCCGCTTCGGCCTGCCACTCTTCGGCAGAAACCTCTTCAGCTTTCACCTCTTCCGGCAGCGGCAGCGCTTCGTGTTCGATAGCGGCCTGCGGCGCTTCGGTAAGGGTTTCAACGATAACCGGCTCTGGTTTTTCGCTCTCCTGAACCTGTTCGGTAACCTCAACCACCTCTTCGGCAAAGGATTCAATCTCTTCTTTGCTGTGGGCTGGCTCTTCCGCTTCGACAACCGCAGCGGTTTCGACAGGCGTTTCAGGCTGTGACTGCTCTTCTACAACCTGCTGTTCTTCGGTTTTCTGTTCTGTTTCTTGCTCTTTTTCACCGAAACCCAACCAGGAAAAGAAGCCACGTTTTTTTTGTTTTGCCATCTGCGACTACACTCCTCGCGGCGCTATATACAGGGAAGCTAAAAAAATGATGAAATAGTCTAACACTTTACTTAATTGACATCACCGCCCGCAATCGCAGGGCATTGTTAACAGAGCTTTCCTGAGATGAAGAAACCCACCCGCGCCCCGGCCGGTCAAATTCGCATTATCGGCGGTCAGTGGCGAGGCCGGAAATTACCGGTGCCGGACAGCCCCGGTTTACGCCCTACCACGGACCGCGTTCGCGAGACGCTGTTTAACTGGCTCGCCCCGTCAATGGTAGACGCCCATTGCCTGGACTGCTTCGCCGGAAGCGGTGCATTAGGGCTGGAAGCGCTGTCGCGCTATGCTGCGAGCGCCACGCTACTGGAGATGGAGCGCGGCGTCGCGCAGACGTTGCAGCAAAATTTGGCTACGCTGAAAGCAACCAACGCCAAAGTGGTGAATACCAACACGCTGAGCTTCCTCGCGCAACAGGGAACGCCGTTCAACGTGGTGTTTGTTGACCCGCCGTTCCGTAAAGGGCTGCTGGAAGAGACATTATCGTTGCTGGAAAAAAATGGCTGGCTGGCAGACGACGCGCTGATTTACGTTGAAAGCGAAGTGGAAAATGGTCTGCCGCCCGTTCCCGTTCACTGGGATCTGCACCGCGAGAAGGTCGCCGGCCAGGTGGCTTATCGTCTGTATCACCGTCAGGCACAAGGAGGATCCGATGCCAGTACTGATTAACGTAGGGCGCTTGCTGATGCTGGGCGTCTGGGCATTTTTGATTTTGAATCTGGTACACCCGTTCCCGCGTCCGCTGAATATCTTCATTAACGTGGCGCTGATTTTCACCGCGTTCATGCATGCCTTGCAGATGGTGATGCTGAAAAACGGACTGCCGAAAGATAGCCCACCGATGACCGGCTGGCAGCAGCTACGGGTGTTTATTTTCGGCGTATTTGAGCTGCTGGTGTGGATGAAGAAGTTTAAGGCGCAGGTGAAGAAGTAACCCCCTCACCCTAACCCTCTCCCCTTCGGGGAGAGGGCCGGGGTGAGGGGAAAATTACTGCTCCGGTTCAAACCCTTCAAACCGCGACCCTTTGTAGCTCAGCGTGCCTTTCTCCCCCACCGTCAGCTGGTGGTACTGCTGCGCCTCCAGTCTGAAGGTCATCTCCAGCCCGCCGATTTCCGGCTTAAAGCTCGCTTCATAGCGCATCGTTGTGCCCGCAGGCGTCACCTGCTGCTGGCGGGATCGGCGGTCATTAAGCGGTTTCTCGCGCTTGTTCGTCACCACCACGCGCTTTTGCATCAGCGGTGCGGCATCGTTGTCGGCCTTCTCACGGCGCTGCTGCACGAAGCGAAACGAGGCGGCAATGACGATAATCGCCAGCACGACAATAAAAAACAGCGGCATCTTGCTCATTGAAAAATCCCATCAGATTATGCGGAATTCAGGATACCTCGCCTGCCCCGGCATTGCCAAACGCCCGCTCGCGTCACTACACTGGATCAGAAACTGATCATTCAGCCTCAACAGTTACAGGGAGTTAATATGCTTTGGTCATTTATCGCTGTCTGTTTTTCCGCATGGCTTTACGTCGATGCGTCTTACCGTGGCCCAGCCTGGCAGCGCTGGTTGTTTAAACCCGTCACGCTATTGCTCCTGCTGTTGCTTGCCTGGCAGGCACCGATGTTTAACGCCATCAGCTATCTTGTCCTCGCGGGGCTGTGTGCGTCCCTGATTGGCGATGCCTTAACCCTGCTGCCGCGCCAGCGTCTGCTGTACGCCGTGGGGGCATTCTTCCTGTCGCATCTGCTCTATACCATCTACTTTGCCAGCCAGATGACGCTCTCCATCTTCTGGCCGCTGCCGCTGGTGCTGCTGGTGATTGGCGCCCTGCTGATCGCGGTGATCTGGTCGCGTCTGGAAGAGATGCGTCTGCCGGTGTGTACGTTTATCGCCATGACGCTGGTGATGGTGTGGCTGGCGGGCGAGCTGTGGTTCTTCCGTCCGACAGCGCCTGCGATGTCCGCGTTCTTCGGTGCCGCACTGTTGCTGTTGGGTAACATCGTCTGGCTGGGCAGCCACTATCGCCGCCGCTTCCGTGCGGATAATGCGATTTCTGCCGCCTGTTACTTTGCCGGACACTTCCTCATTGTGCGTTCACTGTATATCTAAATAACGCTTGACTCTGGAGTCGACTCCAGAGTGTATGCTGCGGTTAATGAGAAAATTATCATTACCGGAGACTGCCATGTCGACTCCAGAAATACCTAAAAAAGTTCCCAAATTCTCGGCACTTAAGCTCAGCCCGGTTCCGCCAAAAGAGGACTGCTGCTGCGAGGGCGCATGCGAAACGCAAACTCAAACGCTGCCTGAAAGCGGCAATCACTACAGCTGGGTCGTCAACGGCATGGACTGCGCGGCCTGCGCCCGCAAAGTGGAAAACGCGGTGAAGCAGGTGCCGGGCGTGAGCCACGTTCAGGTGCTGTTCGCTACCGAAAAGCTGCTGGTCAGCGCCGAAAACGACGTCAGCAGACAGGTTGAAGCCGCCGTCAGCAAAGCGGGTTATACCCTGCGCAGCGAAACGGCGCCCGCAGAAAAAACGTCCCCGCTAAAAGAAAACCTGCCCCTTATCACCCTCATCATCATGATGGCCCTGAGCTGGGGGCTGGAGCAGATCAACCACCCGTTCGGCAACCTGGCGTTTATCGCCACCACGCTGGTTGGCCTGTTCCCGATTGCCCGTCAGGCGCTGCGTCTGATGAGAAGCGGCAGCTGGTTTGCCATCGAAACGCTGATGAGCGTGGCGGCTATCGGGGCGCTGTTTATTGGCGCGACGGCGGAAGCGGCGATGGTGCTGCTGCTGTTCTTAATTGGCGAACGCCTTGAGGGCTGGGCGGCGAGCCGGGCGCGTAAAGGGGTGAGCGCGCTGATGGCGCTAAAGCCGGAAACCGCCACGCGGGTTATTGATGGTCAGCGTGAAACGGTCGCCATCAACACCCTGCGACCGGGTGACGTGATTGAAGTGCCCGCAGGCGGACGTCTGCCAGCCGATGGGGCCCTCGTTACCGCCACCGCAAGTTTTGACGAAAGTGCCCTGACCGGGGAATCCATCCCGGTTGCGCGCGCGGCGGGTGAAAAGGTGCCTGCGGGCGCCACCAGCGTCGACCTACTGGTGCAGTTGACGGTCCTTTCCGAACCGGGCGACAGTGCCATCGACCGCATCCTCAGGCTGATTGAAGAGGCCGAGGAGCGCCGCGCGCCGGTAGAACGCTTTATCGATCGCTTCAGCCGGATTTACACCCCCGCCATCATGCTGGTGGCGCTGCTGGTCACCGTCGTCCCGCCGCTGTTCTTCGGCGCACCGTGGGAGGGCTGGATTTACAAAGGGCTGACGCTGCTGCTGATCGGCTGTCCGTGTGCGCTGGTGATCTCCACCCCGGCGGCGATTACCTCCGGGCTGGCGGCGGCGGCACGTCGCGGGGCGCTGATTAAGGGCGGCGCGGCGCTGGAGCAACTGAGCCAGGTCCAGCACATCGCCTTCGATAAAACCGGCACGCTGACCGTCGGCAGGCCGCAGGTGACCGGCGTGTATCCGCAGGACATCAGTGAAGACGCCCTGCTGACGCTGGCCGCTGCCGTGGAGCAGGGTTCCACCCACCCTCTGGCGCAGGCGATTGTACGTGAAGCGAAGGGCCGCGGGCTGAACATCCCTCCAGCAACGGCCCAGCGAGCGCTGGTCGGGTCAGGCATTGAAGCTGTGGTCGAAGGCAAAAAAGTGCTGATCGCCGCGGCGGACGCGCGCTCTACTCCACAGGTTGAGGCGCTGGAGCAGGCCGGGCAGACGGTCATTACCGTGATGCAGGACGGTGTGCCGATGGGCATGCTGGCGCTGCGCGACACCCTGCGTGACGATGCGAAAGAGGCCGTCGACGCACTGCACAGGCTGGGAGTACAGGGCGTGATCCTGACCGGCGATAATCCGCGCGCGGCGGCGGCGATTGCCGGCGAGCTGGGGCTGGAGTTTAAGGCCGGATTGTTGCCTGCGGATAAAGTCAGCGCGGTAACCGGGCTGAACAGCAACGCCCCGCTGGCGATGGTCGGGGACGGAATAAACGATGCCCCGGCAATGAAAGCTTCCACCATCGGCATTGCGATGGGCAGCGGCACCGACGTGGCACTGGAGACCGCCGATGCGGCGCTGACGCACAACCGCCTGACCGGGCTGGCGCAGATGATAGAACTTGCGCGGGCGACGCGCGCCAATATTCGGCAGAACATCGCCATTGCGCTGGGTCTGAAGGGGATTTTCCTGGTCACCACGCTGCTCGGCATGACCGGACTGTGGCTGGCGGTACTGGCGGATACGGGGGCGACGGTGCTGGTTACGGCGAACGCGTTGCGGCTGTTGCGTCAAAGGTAAAAGTGAAACGGCAACCGGGTTGCCGTTTCTCGTGTTTGCCCCCTCTCCCCGCGGGAGAGGGCCGGGGTGAGGGCATCAGGCCGCACGCGTCACTGCATCCCTAACAGCCCCGGCAACCACAATGAAATCGCCGGAATGTACGTCACCATCCCCAGCACGACCAGCAACATACCGTAAAACGGCAGCATCGCCCGCACCACGTGTTCGATCTTCTGCTTACTCACCGCGCTCGCCACAAACAGCACCGACCCGACCGGCGGCGTGATCAGCCCAATCCCCAGGTTAACCATCATGATCATCCCAAAATGCACCGGGTCGATACCCAGTGCATTGGTCACCGGCAGCAGCACCGGCGTCAGGATCAGGATGATCGGCGCCATGTCCATCAGCGTGCCAATCAGCAGCAGCATGATGTTGAGGTACATGAGGATCACGTACTTGTTATCGGAGAGCGATGTGAAGAATTCGGTGATGCGCATCGGCAGTTGCATGTAGGTCATCACCGCCCCAAACGCCGCGGCAAAGCCGATTAAAATCATCACGATGGTGACGGTTTTCACCGTGCGGCACATCAGCTTCGGCAGTTCGCTCCACTTGTAGTCGCGGTAGATAAACATGGTGACGAAGAACGCCCACAGGCAGGCCACGGCGGCAGATTCGGTGGCGGTAAAAATCCCGGACAAGATCCCGCCGAGGATAATCACCACCGTCATCAGCCCCCACAGGGCATCGAGCATAATTTTCAGCGCCTGCCTGAACGGGATTTTGTCCCCCTTCGGGTAGCCGCGCTTGCGGGCGAAGCACAGGCAGAGCACCATCAGGCTCACGCCCAGCAGCAGGCCCGGCAGCACGCCCGCGATAAACAGCGTGGCGATGGAGACCGTTCCCCCCGCCGCCAGGGAGTAAATCACCGAGTTGTGGCTGGGCGGGATCAGAATCGCCTGCACCGACCCGCTGGCCGTCACCGCCGCCGCGTATTCGCGCGGATAACCCTTCTTCTCCATCTCCGGGATCATCACGCTGCCGATAGACGCCGTATCCGCCACCGACGAGCCGGAAATCGCGCCGAAGAACGTCGAGGCGACAATGTTCACCAGCGACAGCCCACCGCGGATAAAGCCGACGAACACGTAGGCGAAATTCACCAGCCGTCGGGCAATGCCCCCTTCCGCCATGATCGCCCCGGCAAGAATGAAGAACGGGATTGCCAGCAGGGTAAATTTATTGACCCCGCTGGTGATCTGGATCATCAGCGCCTCCAGCGGCAGGTCAATCCACAGCGCGCCCGCCACGGCGCTTAAGCCGACGGCGAAGGCCACCGGCATCCCCAGCGCCAGCAAAATGGCGAGGGTGAATAACAAAACAAAAGCATCCATTGTTCACCCCTTAACTGTGATTGCCGATCAGCACGACCGGACGGTTTTCCTGCGAGCCAAACAGCAGGCGTTCAAGCACAAACAGGATCAAAATGGCCGACCCGACAGGCAGAGGCAGATAGCTTTCGCCGGAGGTCAGGAGCGGAAACTCCGCCACCGGCTGCTCCCACAGCTCGACGCACAGCCAGTAGCTGTACCAGCACATCAGGCCAGAAATCAGCAGCATCAGCAGATCCACTACCCGCGCGCACAGCCTTTGCAGCGACGCGGGCAGGCGGTCGGTAAGCATGTTGACCGCAATATGCGACCCGGCGCGGTAGCTTACCGCCGCGCCGATGAAGGTAAACGTCACCATGCAGATAATGGCGATCGGCTCCGGCCAGGATTCGCCGCGATTGAGCACGTAGCGTGAGAAGATGCCGATGGGGATGACAATCGTCATCACCAGCAGCGAGAGACCCGCCACCGCCATGGCGAGCAGGTACAGACGATCCATCCACTTCAGGTAGAGTTCGGACATACGTACTCCGGATTACTGAACGTCAGCGATGGCTTTCATCAGATCCTGATGCTTGTCGCCATACTGCGCGCGCACCGGCTCAGTGGCTTTGATGAACACCGTTTTGTCGATATCGTGGAACTTCACGCCGCCAGCCTTCATTTTTGCCAGCGCCTGGTCGTTATACGCATTCCACAGCTTGCGCTGCTCGAACTGCGCTTCGCGGGCCAGCGTCAGGATCTTTTGCTGTTCGTCAGCGCTGAGCTTGTCCCATTTCACTTTGGAGTAGAGCAGCATTTCCGGAGTGATAAAGTGGCCGCTCAGCGTGTAGTTTTTGGCGATCGGCATGTAGTTGTGGGCGATAAAGGTTGGCGGGTTGTTCTCCGCGCCATCGATCACCCCGGTCTGCATGCCGCTGTAAACCTCGCTGACGCCCATCGCCACCGAGTTCGCCCCCATCGCTTTCAGCGTGGCCAGCGCCACCGGGCTACCCTGGACGCGGATCTTCTTCCCTTTCAGGTCTTCCGGTTTAACGATTGGCTCTTTGGTGATCAGGTTGCGGGTGCCGGAATCCATCCAGCCGAGGAAGACCAGGCGCGATTTCGGGTTGGCGGTCAGCTTGTCGCCAATCTGCTTGCCGATATCCCCGTCGATCACCTTGTGCATGTGGTCTTCATCGCGGAATACGTAGGGCAGCGTAAACACTTCGATATCCGGCAGGATGGCGGCAACCGGCGCCATAGAGACGCGGATCATGTCTATCGCCCCCATCTGCGCCTGCTCAATCATCTGCTTTTCATCCCCCAGCACGCCGCCGGGGAAGACCTTAATCTCCAGCTTGCCATCGGTTTGTTGTTTGAGTTTTTCACCCATCTGCTGAACCGCCACTACGTTCGGGTAGCCTTCAGGATGCACATCGGCGGCTTTGATGGTCTGGGCAGAAACGGTGCAGGCAAAAGCAGACAGGCACAGAGCAGCCAGTAACGGCTTGAGGGTCGTTTTCATTGAGTCAACTCCAGGGTAGTGAAATAAGTGTTAAAACGATGTTTTAGTTTTTGACGTTTAAAAATTAGACTACGGCTGGAAAAAGGAGGGTGAAGCGCCTCACAAAAAGCGCGAAATTTTGAAACGATGGTTCGAAATTGTGATGAGTACTTGTCGGGTGGCGGCTGCGCCTTACCCGACCTACTACACCCGTAGGCCCGTGCAAGCGAAGCGCCGCCGGGCGTCAGGCCGCACTTACCCCTTACGAATCAAATACCGGTACGGCAAGGTCTCGGTTTGCTGCGCCACCAGCTCATGTTCCATAAAGGTACAAAAGCCGGGGATATCACGGGTGGTAGCCGGGTCATCGGCGACGATCAGCAGCGTTTCGCCGCTCTGCATGTTACGGACGGTCTTACGCACCATCATTACCGGCTCCGGGCAACGGAGGCCCTGAGCATCAAGCGTGTGGTCTGGGCTGGAAAACAGGTCGGTCATGTTCTTCTCGTTCAGGCAAAAACGGCTGTAGTTTACGCCCCGCTATCGCCAATGCAAACCAGGTTAACGATTGCGTGAAAATTAGCCATTGCAAAGTGTCGTTAAAGCAGTATCATGCGGCGGCTTTATTGGGTTCCCTCACCCCAAATATTAATCAAAAAGGTACAATATGAACTCCTTTACACAATCGCAACGCGTCAAGGCGTTGTTCTGGCTTTCGCTATTTCATCTGCTGGTGATCATCTCCAGTAACTATCTGGTACAGCTCCCCATCTCCATTTTTGGTTTCCATACCACCTGGGGCGCGTTCAGTTTCCCGTTTATTTTCCTTGCGACGGATTTAACCGTGCGTATTTTTGGCGCACCGCTGGCGCGGCGGATTATTTTTGCGGTGATGATCCCGGCACTGTTTGTCTCCTACGCCATCTCCTCGCTGTTTTACATGGGAAGCTGGCAGGGCTTCGAAGCGCTGACGCACTTCAACCTGTTCGTCGCGCGTATTGCCGCCGCCAGCTTTATGGCCTATGCCCTGGGGCAGATCCTCGATGTCCACGTGTTTAACCGCCTGCGTCAGAACCATCGCTGGTGGATGGCACCAACGGCTTCCACGCTGTTCGGTAACGTGAGCGATACGCTGGCCTTCTTCTTCATTGCCTTCTGGCGCAGCCCGGACGCCTTCATGGCAGAACACTGGATGGAAATCGCTCTGGTGGACTACGCCTTTAAGGTGCTTATCAGCCTGGTCTTCTTCCTGCCGATGTACGGCGTGCTGTTGAATATGCTGCTGAAAAGACTGGCAGATAAATCTGAAATGTCCGCATTGCAGGCAGGTTAAGGGTTCGCTTTATCAGTTGTGATAAGATGAACGAATGAGCCGCTATGGCCGTTTATCGAAAGGAAGAAGTCAATGCGCAATCTGGTTAAATATGTCGGGATTGGCCTGCTGGTTGTTGGCCTTGCAGCCTGTGATAACAGCGACACCAAAACGCCTGCTCAGGGCGCGTCAGCAGAAAGCAACGCCACCGGTCAGCCGGTGAGCCTGATGGATGGCAAACTCAGTTTCTCTCTGCCCGCGGACATGACCGATCAGAGCGGTAAGCTGGGCACCCAGGCGAACAACATGCACGTCTACTCCGATGCCACCGGGCAAAAAGCAGTCATTGTGATTGTCGGTGACGATACCAGCGAAGATCTGGGTGTGCTGTCCAAACGTCTGGAAGATCAGCAGCGCAGCCGCGACCCGCAGCTTCAGGTGGTGACCAATAAGTCTATCGAGCTGAAAGGCCACACGCTGCAACAGCTGGACAGCATCATCTCCGCCAAAGGCCAGACCGCTTACTCCTCCGTGGTTCTCGGCAAGGTAGATAATAAACTGCTGACCATGCAGATCACTCTGCCTGCAGATAATCAGCAAAAAGCGCAGGCTACCGCTGAAAACATCATTAACACCCTCGTGATCCAGTAATTGTTCACCAGGATGACGTGGCCTCCGTCGCTTGCGCCGGGGGCCATTTTTTTTCCATGACTTTAAGACTAACGCTCCAGACGAAGCGAATCCGGCGCACTACAATTAGCAAGCCCCCCGGAAAAAGGAATTCTTATGACTGCCAGCCCGCCCGACAAAGCCGGACTTCATATTTTATTAAAACTCGCCTGCCTGGTGGTTATCCTTGCGGGTATCCATGCGGCGGCGGATATCATTGTTCAGCTTCTGCTGGCGCTGTTTTTCGCCATCGTCCTCAACCCGCTGGTGACGTGGTTTTTACGCCGGGGCATCAGCCGCCCGGTCGCGATTACCATTGTGGTGATGGTGATGCTGGTTGTCCTGACGGCGCTGTTCGGCGTGCTCGCCGCCTCGCTGAGCGAATTTTCCACCATGCTGCCGCAGTACAATAAAGAGCTGACGCGCAAGCTGGTCGATCTCCAGCGCATGTTGCCGTTCGTTAATCTGCATATCTCACCGGAACGGATGCTGCGCCGGATGGATTCCGAGAAGGTGATGACCTACGCCACCACGTTGATGACCGGGCTTTCCGGGGCAATGGCCAGCATTCTGCTGCTGGTGATGACGGTGGTGTTTATGCTGTTCGAAGTGCGCCACGTGCCGTATAAGCTGCGTTTTGCCCTGAACAATCCGCAGATCCACATTGCCGGCTTGCATCGCGCGCTGAAGGGTGTGTCCAAATATCTGGCGCTGAAAACGCTGTTAAGCCTGTGGACCGGCGTGATCGTCTGGCTGGGGCTGGTGCTGCTGGACGTGCAGTTCGCGCTGATGTGGGGCGTGCTGGCGTTTTTACTGAACTACGTGCCCAATATCGGCGCGGTGCTTTCTGCCGTTCCGCCGATGATCCAGGCGTTCCTGTTTAACGGTTTTTATGAGTGCATGCTGGTAGGAGCGCTGTTCCTCGTCGTGCATATGGTGCTGGGCAATATTCTCGAACCGCGCATGATGGGTCACCGTCTGGGCATGTCGACGATGGTGGTGTTTTTATCGTTACTGATCTGGGGATGGCTGCTGGGACCGGTGGGCATGCTGCTCTCCGTGCCGCTCACCAGCGTCTGTAAAATCTGGATGGAAACCACGAAAGGAGGCAGTAAACTCGCCATTCTGCTGGGTCCGGGTCGGCCAAAAAGCCGTTTGCCGGGATAACCGGGTGGAAAGGGTTAAAAGTGACGTTTATTCGCCAGCGCGACGACAACATTGTACGATGTGCGCAGCAAATCGCGCTGGCGAAGAAAAAGTCACAGAAACAGGTTTATCGCGGACGCGCGTAGATGAAATTTACACTTACCCTTATCGACTGGCAGGCAAGAGCGCCAGGACTCAGCGATGCCGACGAATGGCAGGCATGGTCACGCCGGTCTGACGCCATCGATCCTGATGCACCGCTGGCGAAACTGACCGATCTGCCGATGATGACCGCCCGCCGCCTGAATTCAGGCAGCAAGCTGGCCGTCGATCTTGGCCTGATGATGCTGCGCAAACACCGCATCGACGCCGTCGTCTACAGCAGCCGTCACGGGGAGCTGGAACGCAATTTTCGTATTCTCCAGGCCCTGGCGGCAGATCAGCCCGTTTCCCCCACCGATTTTGCCATGTCGGTACACAACTCGGCGGTCGGCAATCTCACTATCGCCGCGCGTCAGCCTGTTGTCTCTTCGTCGGTTTCCGCCGGTATGGATACCTTCCAGCAGAGCTTATGCGAGGTGCTGAGCCTGCTGCATGCGGGCTACTCACGCGTGTTACTGGTAGATTTCGACGGTCTGCTGCCGGAGTTTTATCACGCCGGGCTGCCGCCGCAGATGCCCGTCTGGCCCTACGCGCTGGCGCTGGTAATTGAGGCCGGAAATACGCTCAGCTGTGAAACGCACGCCAACCGCAGGCCTGAAGAGCCCGCGCTGCCGCAAAGCCTGCAGTTCCTGCGCCATTACCTGCGGGACGAGCGCCAGTTTACCCTGCCGGGCGAGCGCCTGCTGTGGCAATGGACGCGCCAATGAGAGGGTTACGTTCCCGCCTCGATCGGGTATGGCGCATGCTGATGACCGGATTGTGCTTCGCCCTGTTCGGCCTCGGCGGGCTGACGCTGTCGCTGGTGTGGTTTAACCTGCTGCTGATTTTCCAGCGTGACCGCACTCAACGTCGCCGCCTGGCACGCCGCACTATTTCTGCCAGTTTCCGCCTGTTCCTCGCGGTGGTACGCGGTGTAGGGGTACTGGATTACCGTTTCAACAACCTGGACGTTTTGCGCGCCGAGCGGGGCTGTCTGGTGATTGCGAACCATCCCTCGCTGCTGGACTACGTTCTGCTGGCGTCGGTGATGAACGAAACCGACTGTCTGGTGAAAAGCGCGTTGCTGCGTAACCCGTTCGTCAGCGGCGTGATCCGCGCGGCGGACTATCTGATTAACAGCGAAGCCGACACGCTGCTTGCCGCAAGCCAGCAGCGTCTGGCCCAGGGCGACACCCTGCTTATCTTCCCTGAAGGCACCCGCACCCGGGTGGGGGAAGCCATTACCCTGCAACGTGGGGCGGCGAATATCGCCGTTCGCTGCAACAGCGCCGTGCGCGTGGTGGTGATCCACTGTAGCGAACGGATGCTGGATAAACAGAGCAGCTGGTATAACGTGCCCCCCAACAAACCTGTTTTCACCGTGGATGTTCGCGAACGCATCAACATTCATGATTTTTATGATGCGAGTCAGCACGAACCCGCGCTGGCGGCAAGGCAGTTAAACCGGCATATGCAGCATCAGTTAACAACCGGTCTTCAATCTTTGTCAGGAACGAAAGATGCAAGCGCTCTATCTTGAAATTAAGAATCTCATTATCTCTACGCTGAATCTGGAAGAACTTACCCCAGAGGATATTGATACAGACGCCGCGCTCTTTGGCGACGGCCTCGGTCTGGACTCAATCGACGCCCTTGAGCTGGGGCTGGCGGTAAAAAATCAGTACGGCGTAGTGCTTTCTGCCGAAAGTGACGAGATGCGTCAGCACTTCTATTCCGTTGCCACGCTCGCGGCTTTTATTCATCAACAACGCGCCTGAGAATGACCGCTATGACAGAACAACAAACGATTTATCAGGAAGTCTCTGCGCTTCTTATTACGCTGTTTGAAGTCGCTCCGGAGGATATTACCCCTGAGGCACGGCTTTACGAGGATCTGGATCTCGACAGCATTGATGCCGTCGATATGGTAGTGCACCTGCAAAAGAAAACGGGCCATAAAATCAAGCCCGAAACCTTCAAAGCGGTGCGCACGGTGCAGGACGTCGTGGACGTTGTGGAACAGCTTCAGCGCGACGCGTAACGTGCGTTCGATTCCAGTTCTTCCCGCCCTGACGGGGCTGATGCTGCTGGCATGGCCGTTTTTGATCGGCTTTGGGCTGGCAAATAATAGCCTGCACGGGATACTGCCCGTGATGGCGCTGGTGCTGCTGTTACGCGTCTGCCAGGCCCGTCGGCAGGGCGGTCCCCTGCGTTATCTTTTCGTGAGCGTGGCGCTGGCTGGCATAGCGCTTTGCGCGGCGAGCTACGTCCTGCACGCGCACCAGTGGGTGCTGTTTTATCCGGTGGTGGTGAATCTGGTGATGCTGGTGGTGTTTGGCGGTTCGCTGTGGACGGCAATGCCTGTCGTTGAACGGCTGGCGCGCCTGCGTGAACCGGATCTCTCCCCCGTCGGGGTACGTTACACGCGCCGGGTTACCCAGGTCTGGTGCGGCTTTTTTATTATTAACGGGGCGATCGCGCTGTTTACCGTATTACACGCCGATATCCGTCTGTGGACGCTGTGGAACGGGATGATTGCCTATCTCCTGATGGGCACGCTGATGGCCGGCGAGTGGCTGGTGCGACAACGGGTGATGAAAAACGATGCTTAACCCTCTCCCGCTTAGCCAGTGGCTCAGTGCCCCCCGCCCTGACGACACCCCTGTCGCCTGGCAGGACAACCATCTCTGGACGCTTGGCGATCTGCGCCACGACGTCACTCAGCTGGTCGACACGCTGCGTGATGAAGAAGGCGAGCGCTGGGCGCTGTGCATCGAAAACGGCTATCTGTTTATTGTCGCGCTGCTGGCGACGCTGCATGCGGGTAAAACGCCGGTCCTCCCTGGGCACAGCCGGGCGGCGCAGCTTAACGAACAGCGGGCGCTGTTCAGCGGCGTCCTGAGCGACACCACGCTCGATTTTCAGGGGCGACAGCTGCGGGTGGCTTCCGCTCAGCGGGCAGGCCATCCCTTTTCACCGCTGCCTGCCATCGATGAGATGCGCACGATCGAGCTTTACACCTCCGGCTCGACCGGCACGCCGCAGCGGGTGAGTAAGCCGGTGGTCAGCCTGGATCGTGAGGCTCGTCTGCTGGCGGAACATTTTGGCGATCGTCTGGCAGGCTGTCACGTCGTCGCTTCCGTGGTGCTGCACCACCTGTATGGCCTGACGTTTCGTGTCGTCTTACCCATGGCGCTCGGCCTGCCGCTGCACGCCAGCCTGCTCAACTATGCCGAGCAGCTCTCTGCCCTTCCCGACGATAAACGCTATCTTTTCATCAGCAGTCCGGCGTTTCTCAAGCGGCTGGACGCGTCACTGACGCCGCCCCCCGTCAACCTGCTCTTCTCCGCTGGCGGCGCGCTGCCCTGGCAGGAGGTCGCCGCGGTTCAGGCCTGGCTCAACGTCTGGCCGGATGAAATATACGGCAGTACAGAAACGGGGGTTATGGCCTGGCGCTACCGTCAGGAGGAAAGCATCCGCTGGCAGCCTTTCCCCGGCGTGACGTTTCACGGCGATCGCGTGACGTCGCCGCTGATCCCCGAGGCGGAGGGGGTCCTGCTGGATGATATCCTGCACTTCACGGCTGACGGGCAGTTCAGCCTCGTCGGGCGCCGCGGTCGGGTGGTCAAAATTGAAGATAAGCGCATTTCGCTCGATGACATTGAGCGCCGCCTGCTGGCGCTGGACGGCATCCGCGAAGCCGCCGCGCTGACGGTGACGCGCGGCGGGCGTCAGGGTATTGGCGTATTGCTGGTGCTGAATAAAGCGGTGCGTCAGCAACACGAACAGAGCAAAAAAGCGCAGGAGCTCGCCTGGCGTCGCGCCCTTCGCCCCTGGCTTGAACCGGTTGCCGTGCCGCGCTACTGGCGGATCGTTGATGAAATTCCGGTCAACAGCATGAACAAGCGCGTAACTGCGCAGCTACAGGAGTTGTTTCATGAAAATCCCTGAAATCGAACGCCGCGAGCCTGGCCCCGGGTATCTGGAGATAACCCTTTATCTTGATCCTGACCTGCTCTGGTTTAAGGGACATTTCGCCGTACAGCCGCTGCTGCCGGGCGTAGCCCAGCTCGACCGGGTGATGCATTACGCCGCCGCGCTGGCGCCGGGCTACCGTTTTCACAGTATTCAGAACGTAAAGTTCGCCGCCCCGCTGTTACCGGAGAACACGGTCACGCTGCTCCTTGCCTGGCAGCCCGAACGCCAGATGCTGACCTTTAGCTACCAGCGCCATGCGGGTAACGAGCGTCACACCGCCAGCAGCGGGAAGATTCGCTTATGTCAGTAACCTTCCGTCCCTGCGTCCTGATCCCGTGCTACAACCACGGGGCGATGATGGCTTCGGTGCTGGCGCGCCTGGCGCCTTTCGATCTGCCCTGTCTGGTGGTGGACGACGGCAGCGATGAAACCACGCGCCGCACGCTTGAAGCGCTGGCGGCGGATCGTCCGCAGGTCACGCTGCTGCGCCTCGCCGAAAACAGCGGCAAAGGCGCGGCGGTGATGCAGGGGCTGAAAGCCTGTGCCGATCGCGGCTTCACCCACGCCGTTCAGGTGGACGCTGACGGCCAGCACGCTATTGAAGACATCCCCAAACTGCTGGCGCTGGCCGAACGCCATCCCGATGCGCTCATTTCCGGTCAGCCCGTTTATGATGACTCGATCCCCCGTTCGCGCCTGTACGGGCGCTGGATAACACACGTCTGGGTCTGGATTGAAACCCTCTCCCTGCAACTAAAAGACAGCATGTGCGGGTTTCGCGTTTACCCGATAGCGCCGGTAATGCGCCTGGCGGCGGGCACACCGCTCGGCAGGCGGATGGATTTTGATACTGAAGTGATGGTGCGCCTCTACTGGCAGGGCAACATTAGCTATTTTCTGCCCACCCGCGTGACCTATCCGCCGGATGGGGTATCCCATTTCGATGCCCTGAAAGACAACGTGCGCATCTCGTTGATGCATACCCGTCTGTTTCTCGGCATGCTGCCGCGCATTCCTTCCCTGCTGATGCGTCGCCGCTCGCAGCACTGGGCGCAGCAGCAGGAGGTGAAAGGATTATGGGGCATGCGCCTGATGCTGCGCGTCTGGCAGTTGCTGGGGCGAAAGGCGTTTACCATCCTGCTGTGGCCGGTTACGGCCGTCTACTGGCTGACCGCCCGCGCTGCGCGTCAGGCGTCGCAGCAGTGGCTGACGCGGGTTAAAACGGTGATGGCACAGCGGCAAATGCCGCAACCCGTACGGCTTAACAGTTTTTCCCACTTCCTGCGCTTCGGTCATGCCATGCTGAACAAAGTGGCCAGCTGGCGCGGCGAAATGAAGCTTCATCGCGATCTGGTCTTTGCGCCAGGCGCGCAGGAGGCGCTGGGTCTTGACGATCCTCAGGGCAAACTGCTGCTCGCGTCGCATCTTGGCGATGTGGAAGCCTGCCGGGCGCTGGCCCAGCGCGAAGGGGCGAAAACCATCAACGCGCTGGTCTTTAGCGACAATGCTCAGCGTTTTAAACAGGTGATGGAGGAGATGGCGCCGCAGGCGGGCATTCACCTGATGCCGGTCACCGACATTGGCCCGGAGACCGCCATCCTCATTAAAGAGAAGCTGGATCGCGGCGAATGGGTGGCGATCGTGGGCGATCGCATCGCCGTCACCCCGCAGCGCGGCGGCAGCTGGCGGGTGATATGGAGCGAATTTATGGGCCAACCCGCGCCGTTCCCGCAGGGACCGTTTATTCTGGCGTCCCTATTGCGCTGCCCGGTGGTGCTGATTTTTGCCCTCTGCCAGCAGGGAAAGCTGACCCTGCACTGCGAGCCGTTTGCCGACCCGCTGCTGCTGCCGCGCGGCGAACGCCAGCAGGCGCTACAGCAGACCGTCGATCGCTATGCGCAGCGGCTGGAGCATTACGCGCTCTTGTCGCCGCTCGACTGGTTTAATTTTTTCGATTTCTGGCAGCTGCCAGAGGTCAACGAGAAGGAGTAAAGGGTGCTGACCGATCCCCGCTTTACGGCTGAAGTTGAAATCACCGTTCCGTTCCACGACGTCGATATGATGGGCGTGGTGTGGCACGGCAACTATTTCCGCTATTTTGAGATTGCCCGCGAAGCGCTGCTCAACCAGTTTGATTACGGCTATCGCCAGATGAAAGCGTCCGGCTACGTCTGGCCGGTGGTGGATACGCGGGTGAAATACCGCGACGCGGTGACCTTCGAGCAGCGCATTCGCGTCCGCGCTCACATTGAAGAGGTTGAAAACCGTCTGCGCATCGCCTATCAAATCTTCGACGCGCAAACCGGGAAACGCACCACCACCGGCTACACCATTCAGGTGGCCGTGGAGGAAGCAAGCCGGGAGATGTGCTTTGTCAGCCCGGCCATTCTGTTCGAACGCATGGGGATCGCGCCATGAAGTGGATAACGCTACTCGCGCTGCTGGTAAGCCCGCTGGTGAACGCGGTCACGCTGGATGAACTGCAACAGCGGTTTGCGGAGCAACCGGTGGTGCGCGCGCACTTCGAACAGACCCGCACGATCAAGGACATGCCTCAGCCCCTGCGCTCGCAGGGGGAGATGCTGATCGCCCGTGACAATGGCCTGCTGTGGGATCAAAAAGCGCCGTTCCCGATGACGCTGCTGCTGGATGACAAACGGATGGTGCAAATCGTCAACGGTCAGCCGCCGCAGACCATTACCGCCGACACTAACCCGCAGATGTTCCAGTTCAACCATCTGCTGCGGGCGCTGTTCCAGGCCGACCGCAAGGTGCTGGAAGAGAACTTCCGCGTCGATTTCAAAGACCTGGGTGAAGGCCGCTGGTCGCTGGTGCTGACGCCCGTTACCACGCCGCTAGACAAGATTTTCTCCACCCTTGATTTGAAGGGCGCGATCTATCTGGAATCCATTCGCCTGAACGATAAGCAGGGCGACACGACGGATATCGCCCTCTCCCGCCACCAACTGACGCCCGCCCGCCTGACCGATGCAGAACGCCAGCGCTTTGCCGCACCGTAACGCCCTGCGCCCGGCGCTGCTGTGGGCCGCGGTATGCCTGATCCTGCTGGGCGTGCTGCTGTCGCTGCTGCCTGGCGCGCGGCTGAACAGCAGCGTGCTCGCCATGCTGCCGAAACAGACGCTCGGCGCGATCCCTCCCGCCCTCAACGACGGATTTATGCAGCGCCTCGACCGCCAGCTCATCTGGCTGGTCAGCCCTGGTAAACAGCCGGACCCGCGCGTGGCGCAGCAGTGGTTAACCCTGCTGCAACGCAGCCAGGCGCTGAGTGTCGTAAAAGGTCCGCTGGATGCCGCCGGGCAACAGGCCTGGGGAGATTTCTTCTGGCAGCACCGCAATGGCCTGGTCGATCCGGCCACCCGCGCCCGCCTGCAAAACGGCGGTGAAGCGCAGGCTCAGTGGATCCTGTCCCAACTCTACTCCGCCTTTTCCGGCGTGAGCGGCAAGGAGCTGCAAAACGATCCGCTGATGCTGATGCGCGGCGCGCAGCTCGCGCTGGCGAAGAACAGCCAGAAGATGCAGCTGATGGACGGCTGGCTGGTGACAAAAGATGCGGCCGGGAACTACTGGTATCTGCTGCACGGCGAGCTGGCAGGCTCTTCGTTTGACATGCAGCAAACCCACCAGCTGGTGACCACCCTCAACGCGATGCAGCAGACGCTGACAAGCCAGTATCCACAGGCGCAGCTGCTGTCGCGCGGGACAGTGTTCTACAGCGATTACGCCAGCCAGCAGGCTAAAAAAGATATTTCCACGCTTGGCGCCGCCACGGTGCTCGGGGTGATCCTGCTGATTGTGTCGGTGTTTCGCTCCGTACGTCCGCTGCTGCTGAGCCTGCTCTCTATTGCCATCGGCGCGCTGGCGGGGACGGTCGTGACGCTCCTGCTGTTCGGTGAGCTGCACCTGATGACGCTGGTGATGAGCATGAGCATCATCGGCATCTCGGCGGACTATACGATTTACTACCTCACGGAGCGGATGGTGCACGGCGCGGAACACTCGTCCTGGCAAAGCCTGGCAAAAGTGCGTAACGCGCTGCTGCTGGCGCTGCTGACTACCGTCGTGGCGTATCTCTTCATGATGCTGGCCCCCTTCCCCGGCATTCGTCAGATGGCGGTGTTCGCCGCCGCAGGGCTGAGCGCCTCGTGCCTGACGGTAATTTTCTGGCACCCGTGGTTGTGCCGTGGCATGCCGGTTCGCCCGATCCCCCTGAGAGGGATGATGCAGCGCTGGCTGAACGCCTGGCGCGACAGCAAAGCCCTCTCCGTCGGGCTGCCGGTAGCACTGGCGCTGCTCTCCGCCATCGGGATCGCCAGCCTGCGGGTGGATGACGATATCGCCCGGCTTCAGGCGCTGCCGCAGGACATTCTGGCGCAGGAAAAAACCATCACCGCCCTGACCGGGCAAAATGTCGATCAGAAGTGGTTCGTGGTGTATGGCGCGTCGGCTCAGGAAACGCTGGAGCGGCTGGAGGCGTTTGCCCCGGCGCTGGCGCAGGCGCAAAAAGCCGGAGAATTAAACCGCTGGCGCACCCTGCCGCTGAACTCGCTGGCGCGGCAGAACAGCGATCTGCAACTTCTGCGTAACGCCGCACCGACAGTGACGAAAATGCTGCAAAGCACGGGGCTGAATGCCGTCGCCCCGAATCTGAACGCCATGCCTGTCAGCGTGGAGGCGTGGCTCGCCAGCCCGGCCAGCGAGGGCTGGCGTTTGCTGTGGCTGACGCTGCCGGACGGCAAAAGCGGTGTGCTGGTCCCGGTCGATGGCGTCAGAAACAGCGCTGCGCTCGGTGAGCTGGCCGCCCGCCATCCCGGAGTCGTCTGGGTTGACCGTAAGGCCAGCTTCGACAGCCTGTTTGCACTCTACCGCGCGCTGCTGACGGGGCTGCTGGGCGTGGCGCTGGCGGTGATTGCCTGCGGCGCGGTGGTGCGCCTCGGCTGGCGAAAAGGGCTGGTGGCGCTGGTGCCATCCGTGCTGTCGCTGGGCGGCGGGCTGGCGGCGCTGGCCGTGACGGGCCATCCGGTGAACCTGTTTTCCCTGCTGGCGCTGGTGCTGGTCCTCGGCATTGGCATCAACTACACGCTGTTTTTCAGCAACCCGCGCGGCACGCCGCTGACCTCCATGCTGGTGATTACCCTCGCCATGATGACCACCCTGCTGACGCTGGGAATGCTGGTGTTCAGCACCACTCAGGCCATCAGCAGCTTTGGCATTGTGCTGGTGAGCGGTATCTTCACCGCGTTCCTGCTCGCCCCGCTGGCGATGCCGACTAACAAAGAGAACTTACCATGACCCGTTTCATTCGCCTGGCGGCAGTGATGATGGCCCTGTTGCTGGCGGGGTGTAGCCATACGACGAACCGCGATGACGCGCGCCCTCAGGCCTGGCTCCAGCCCGGCACCCGCGTCACGCTGCCACCGCCGGGCATCACGCCTGCCATCCGCGCGCAGCAGTTGCTTACCGGCAGTTTTAAAGGCCAGACCCAGTCGCTGCTGGTGATGCTGAACGCCGATGGAAATAAAGTGACGCTTGCCGGCCTCTCCTCCGTCGGGATCCGCCTGTTCCTCGCCACCTACGACGACACCGGGATCCACACTGAGCAGTCGGTCGTGATGCCGCAGTTGCCGCCCGCCAGCCAGGTGCTGGCCGACGTGATGCTCAGCCACTGGCCCCTCAGCGCCTGGCAGCCGCAGTTGCCGAAAGGCTGGACGCTGAACGATACTGACACCAGACGCGAACTGCGCAACCCCGATGGCAAGCTGGTCACGGAAATTGCCTACCTGAACCGTAACGGCAGGCGCGAACCGATTAGCATTGTGCAGCACGCTTTTCACTACCACATCACCATTCAATATCTGGGTGACTGAGATGATTTACCTTTCTGCCGTTGGCATGGTCAACGCGCTCGGCAACTCGGCTGATGAAATAGCGGCGAACCTGATCGCTGGTGTGGCCCCCGGGATGCGCCAGCGTGCGGGCTGGCTACAGGGCTTACCCGAGGCCGTGCTGGGCGGGGTGGAGGGTGATCTTCCCCCTGTTCCCGGGTCTTTTTCTGCGCATCGAAGTCGCAACAACCAGCTGTTGCTGGCAGCGCTGGCGCAAATCCGGCCCGCCGTCGATGCGGCCATTGCGCGCGTGGGGCGCGACCGCGTGGCGGTGGTGCTGGGCACCAGCACCTCCGGACTGGACGAGGGTGATGAGTACGTGCGCCGCGCGCAGAACGGCGAGCGCAGTCCGCAGTGGCAATATCCGCAGCAGGAGCTGGGCGATCCGTCGCGCTTTCTCGCCAGCTGGCTTGCGCTGGACGGCCCGGCGTATACCATCTCGACCGCCTGCTCCTCCAGCGCACGGGCGATCATCAGCGGCCGTCGCCTGATCGACGCCGGTCTGGTGGACGTCGCCATCGTCGGCGGGGCCGACAGCCTGAGCCGCATGCCGGTCAACGGCTTCAACAGCCTGGAATCCTTCTCCCCCACCCTGTGCGAACCGTTTGGCCGCAACCGTCGGGGGATCACCATTGGCGAAGCGGCAGCATTGATGGTACTGACCCGCGAGCCGGGCGAGATTGCGCTCCTGGGCGCGGGGGAATCCAGCGATGCGTACCATATTTCCGCCCCACATCCACAGGGCGAAGGGGCGATCCGCGCCATCACCCAGGCGCTGAACGAGGCGGGCATGACGGCGGCGGACGTCGGTTATATCAACCTGCACGGCACCGCCACGCCGCTGAACGATCGCATTGAGGCGCAGGTGATCCACGATCTCTTTGGCGACCGCGTGCCGTGCAGCTCCACGAAACATCTTACCGGCCACACGCTGGGCGCCGCCGGGATCACCGAGGCCGCCCTGAGCTGGCTGATCCTGACCCGAGACCTGCCGCTGCCGCCGCAGGATTTTTCCCGCTACGCGCCGGACGACACCCTGCCCGCCTTCGGCCTACTGCACCAGAGCGCACCGCTGAATAAACCAGTGATCCTGTCAAACTCTTTCGCGTTTGGCGGCAACAACGCCAGCCTTCTGCTGGGGAGAGTATGATGCGCTACTTACCACCCGGGGATTATCTTCCTCACGACACGCCGATGCTGCTGCTTGAGAGCGTGGAAAGCGTCACCGATGACCGCGCCATTTGCAACGTGACGGTGAACGAACGGGGCGTTCTGGCGCCGTTTCTGGACGCAGGCGGCAACCTGCCCGGCTGGTTTGCGCTGGAGCTGATGGCTCAGACCGTGGGCGTCTGGTCTGAATGGCACCGGATGCAAAAAGGGCTGCCGCACTGTGCGCTGGGTATGGTGCTGGGCGCGCGCGAGCTGGTATGCGACGCAGGGCATTTTGCCGCAGGCTGCACGCTGACCATCACCATCGAACGTCTGATGCAGGATGAGCGCTTTGGCAGCTTCGAGTGCACCATTCATGCGGATAATATTTCCCTCGCCACGGGCCGCGTAAACACCTTCCAGCCGAGCGAGGAAGAATTAACCACACTTTTTAACCAGGGAACACCATCATGAGATCCGTACTGGTCACCGGCGCCAGCAAAGGCATTGGCCGCGCTATCGCCCTTCAGCTTGCGGCGGACGGTTTCACCGTCGGCGTGCATTACCATCGTGATGAAGCGGGCGCGCAGGAGACGCTGGAGGCGATTGTCCAGGCAGGCGGCGCGGGCCGTTTACTCACCTTTGACGTGGGCAACCGCGAGCAGTGCCGTACGGTGCTGGAACAGGCGATCGCTGACCACGGCGCGTGGTATGGCGTGGTCAGTAACGCCGGTATTACCCGCGACGGCGCATTTCCGGCGCTCAGCGACGATGACTGGGACAGCGTGATCCACACCAATCTCGACAGTTTTTATAACGTCATTCATCCCTGCATTATGCCGATGATCGGCACCCGCAAGGGCGGGCGGATCATCACCCTGTCGTCGGTGTCAGGCATTATGGGCAACCGTGGGCAGGTGAACTACAGCGCGGCGAAAGCCGGGATCATCGGCGCCACCAAAGCGCTCGCCACCGAGCTGGCAAAACGCAAAATCACCGTCAACTGCATCGCGCCGGGGCTGATTGATACCGGTATGATCGAGATGGATGAAGCCGCGCTGAACGCGGCGATGTCGATGATCCCGATGCAGCGTATGGGCCAGGCCGAGGAAGTGGCCGGGCTGGCGAGCTACCTGATGTCGGATAAAGCAGGCTATGTGACGCGACAGGTGATATCGATCAACGGAGGCATGCTATGACCCGCCGGGTAGTGATTACGGGCATGGGCGGCATCACCGCATTCGGCGAGGACTGGCCGACCATCTCGCGCCGTCTGCGCGAGTATGAAAATGCGGTGCGTACCATGACGGAGTGGCAGGCGTATGACGGCCTGCAAACCCTGCTCGCCGCGCCGATTGAAGATTTCACCCTCCCCGCTCACTATACCCGTAAGCGCATTCGCGCCATGGGCCGCGTGTCGCTGCTCTCAACCCGCGCCACCGAGCTGGCGCTGGAGCAGGCGGGACTGATCGACAACGCGGTGCTGACCAACGGTCAGACCGGCATCGCCTACGGCTCGTCGACGGGCAGCACCGGGCCGGTCAGCGAGTTTGCCTCCATGCTCACCGAAAAGCACACCCACAACATCACCGGCACCACCTACGTGCAGATGATGCCGCACACCACGGCGGTGAATACCGGACTGTTCTTTGGCCTGCGCGGACGGGTGATCCCCACCTCAAGCGCCTGTACCTCTGGCAGCCAGGCGATTGGCTACGCCTGGGAAGCGATTCGTCACGGCTACCAGACCGTGATGGTGGCAGGCGGCGCGGAAGAGCTGTGCCCGTCGGAAGCGGCGGTTTTCGATACCCTGTTTGCCACCAGCCAGCGTAACGACGCGCCCAAAACCACGCCGTCGCCGTTTGACGTTCAGCGCGATGGCCTGGTGATTGGCGAAGGGGCGGGCACGCTGGTGCTGGAAGCGCTGGATCACGCCAGAGCACGCGGGGCGACAATCTATGGCGAGATCGTGGGCTTTGCCACCAACTGCGATGCGGCGCACATCACCCAGCCCCAGCGTGAAACCATGCAGGTGTGTATGGAGCAGTCGCTGGCGATGGCGGGTCTTAGCCCGCAGGACATTGGCTACATTTCTGCCCACGGCACGGCAACCGATCGCGGGGATATCGCCGAGAGTCAGGCGACCGCCGCTATTTTCGGCGACAGCGTGCCCATTTCATCCTTAAAGAGCTATTTCGGCCATACCCTGGGTGCCTGCGGCGCGCTGGAAGCCTTGCTGAGTCTGCATATGATGCGGGAGGGCTGGTTCACGCCGACGCTCAATTTAAGACAACCGGATGAGCAATGCGGCGCTTTAGATTATATTATGGGGGAAACCCGCCCGATTGATTGCGAATTTATTCAGAGCAATAACTTTGCCTTTGGCGGCATTAATACCTCGATAATCATTAAACGCTGGGCGTAACTATGTACCAGTTTGTACTGGGAAAGATCTCCACCCTTAGCGCGGACCCGCTGGCGTCAACGCTCGCAGACATGGCACCTCAGGGTGCGCGATACGCTTCCTGGCTTGCAGGCCGGACGCTGCTCGCCAGAACTTTATCCCCCTCACCGCTTCCCGAGATAATCTACGGCGAGCAGGGAAAACCGGCCTTCGCTAACGGCCATCCGCTGTGGTTTAACCTGAGCCACAGCGGGGACGATATTGCCATGCTGATAAGCGATGAAGGCGAGGTTGGCTGCGATATCGAAGTGATCCGCCCGCGGGAGAACTGGCAGGCGCTGGCGAATGCCGTTTTCAGCCTCACCGAGCATGACGAGCTGGAGCGTGAAGCGCCGGAAGAACAGCTTTCCGCATTCTGGCGCATCTGGACGCGCAAAGAGGCGATCGTCAAACAGCGTGGCGGCAGCGCGTGGCAGATTGTCAGCATTGACAGCACCGCCCAGTCGCTCCCGGTCAGCCAGCTGCGCTTCGGCTCGCTGAGTCTGGCGGTCTGTACCCCTACGCCTTTCACCTTAACGGCGGAATCGGTGACTTACTCCGGTATTTCTGCGGCATAAAAAACGGCCATTCCGGTTAAAACCGAAATGGCCGTTGTGCATTTAACGCGTTGCTAAGCTTATTTTAAATTATCTGGAAAGTTTTTTGGCAACTCGCTGGCAGCACACGCAATAACGCTATCGTCATTCGCACCGCAGTCGCGTACAAAAGTAATCGTCGCAAATTCATCAATCACTTCGGTTGGATACGCTGGCCCGGCATCACGGTAGCTGTTCATCAGCGGAATGTGATCGTTCTGGAAGCAGACGGTTTTTTCCGGATTATTCATGACCCAGCGTGGGAAGAAGATGGTGCCGTGGAACAGGCGGTCGCCCAGGTTCACAATCAGGCTCACGTCGGTACCGGTTGGCTCCGTCCAGGAAATTTTATAGATGCTTTCCCCGACGCGGACAATGTAGGCCTGCTGATCTTTCACCCAACGATTGCCCACCAGACCACTGTGAATACGGTAGTCGAGCGTGTTCTCGTTTTTAACGTAAATTTCGTAGTTCCAGCCATTGTCGTAGGTATATACCAGATGTTAGCCGACGAAGCCGCTTAAATCATGTTTATCGAAGGTGCTCATAAGATGTCTCCTTTGTTTTGATGAGACGATCGTACCCCTTCAAAAAATGAATGAATAACGCTATGTTTGAATCAAATTCATCCAAAATTTAGATTAATCATGCACAAGACGACGCTCGAACAGTGGGCCTTGCTGGAAAGAGTCATCGAGGCTGGCAGCTTCGCTAAGGCGGCGGAAGAGACCCATCGCAGCCAGTCCTCGGTCAGCTATAACCTGTCGCTTTTGCAGGAGCGGCTGGGCGTAGCGCTCCTGATGACAGAGGGACGCCGTGCCGTGCTAACCCCGGCGGGTGAGCTGTTGCTGAACCAGGTTAAACCGCTGCTGAAAGCCTTCGCCTATGTTGAAACGCGCGCTGCGACCCTGCGCAGCGGGATGCGAACCCGTATCGACCTGATGGTAGACAGTATTTTTCCGCGCAGCCGGCTGTTCGCGATTTTGCGCCAGTTTCAGCAGCTGTACCCGCAAACGCAGGTGCGGCTTACCGAGGTGCTGGAAAACAGCCGCGCAGATGCGCTCAATGATGAGGCCGACGTGATGGTCTTAACCCGCCGCCAGGACATTACCGGCCTGGGCGAATGGCTGATGAATATCGATTTTGTTGCCGTCGCGCATCACGCGCACCCGCTGTTTGCGCTGGATACACCGCTTAACGACGAGATGCTTCGACCGTGGCCGCGCATTCAGATCGCAGACAGCCAGCCCACCGTTCGCCCCACCGGGGAGTCGTGGACATTCTCCACCATCGATGCCGCGATCGAAGCAGTGATGTATCAGGTTGGATATGGCTGGTTACCGGAAGAACGCATTCAGACCCCGCTCCAGCAGGGCATCCTCAAAATCCTGCCCCTCAGCCACGGCGTTCGACGCGCCACGCCGCTGCACCTCATCGTTAAACGCTCCCTCAGCCCGCTGGACGAGCAGGTTGAGACGCTGTTGCGCCTTTTTAAACAGGAGCCGTCATCGTCAACTGCTACGCTTTAAGTTTTGAACCATAAAACGACAAGGAGTGAACGATGAAAATCGATTTAACGGGGAAAGTGGCGCTGGTGACCGCGTCCACCGGCGGTATTGGGTTTGCCATCGCCCGCGGACTGGCGGAGAGCGGTGCGGAAGTGATCGTCAACGGGCGCAGCGTCGACTCGGTGAACAAAGGCATTCAGGCGCTCCAGCAGGTGGTGCCAGGCGTACAGGTCCGTGCCGCCATCGCCGACCTGAGCTCGCAGGAGGGCGTTGACGAACTGCTCAGGGTCGCCACGCACGTCGATATTCTGGTGAATAACGCCGGGATCTATGGCCAGCAGGATTTTTATTCCACCGACGACGAGACCTGGGAACGCTACTGGCAAACCAACGTGATGTCCGGCGTGCGCCTCTCCCGTGCCCTGCTGCCCGGTATGGTACAAAAAGGCTGGGGTCGGGTAGTGTTTATCTCGTCAGAATCGGCCTGCAATATTCCTGCGGATATGATCCACTATGGCGTGACAAAAACCGCCCAGCTCTCGCTGGCGCGCGGTCTGGCGAAGTTCGTGGCAGGCAGCGGCGTCACGGTGAACAGCGTGCTGCCGGGCCCGACAATGTCGGACGGTTTTGCCGCAATGATGAAAGACGAGATGGAGAGAACCGGCAAATCGCTGGAGCAGCTGGCGAAAGCGTTCGTGATGGAGAATCGCCCCAGCTCGGTTATTCAGCGCGCCGCAACGGTAGAAGAAGTGGCGAATATGGTGGTGTATGTCTGTTCCATGCAGGCCTCCGCGACTTCCGGCGCGGCGCTGCGCGTTGACGGTGGCGTGGTGGATGACATAGTTTGACCCGTCAGCCCACAGGTTCGAGAAAAAATGAGATCGGATAGAAGGACTGTGAAGGTAAAGCAGGTAAACTAGTGAACAGAATGTGTATTTCAGCTAAGACGTATTTATGACCAATATGATTGCCGACGAAGCCGTGGCGAAGTCCAGCGTGCTCTCTGTCTTTGACTTTGATGGTACGTTGACGCACCACGACAGTTTTATTCCGTTCCTGCGCTTTGCCTTTGGCAAGCGCTACTTTGCGGGTCGCCTGGTGCGCATGGCCCTGCCTACGCTGCACTGCGTGCGTCGCAAGCTGACGCGTGATGAGCTGAAAGAGGTGTTGATCAAAACCTTCCTGACGGGGGTGGATGAGCACTGGTTACGTCAGCAGGCAGAGGCCTTCTGTGAAAAATACTGGAACAAGCTGATGCGCCCGGAAGGGGTCATGGCTGTCGCCAACGAAGTTAATTCCGGTGCGGAAGTGACGATTTGCTCCGCCTCCCCGGCGCTGGTATTGCAGCCGTGGGCCGATAAGCTCGGCATTAAGCTGATTGGCACGCAGCTGGAAGTGAAAGACGGCAAGCTGACCGGGCGGATCACCGGTAACAACTGCCGCTGCGCGCAGAAAGTGGCGAGGCTGGAAAAGGTGTATGGCGATCTGAACGCATATCACCTGCGCGCCTGGGGCGACACGCGTGGCGACCACGAGCTGCTGGCGGCGGCGCAGGATCCGCACTGGCGCCATTTCCATCATCCGCGCAAGCGCCGAAACTCACCGATAATAAAGTAGCCTTTTGCCGGGTGGCGGCTGCGCCTTACCCGGCCTACATCCCAGTCGTAGGCCCGGTAAGCGAAGCGCCACCGGGCGATACATCAGGCCTCACGTTTCCCCGGGAACATCACGCTCGCAATAATCCCCAGCGCCAGTACCCCCAGCACCACAAACAGGCTTGCCGTGGCACCGATGTTATAGCCGTGATGCCAGAAGTGATCGGTCGCATTCAGCCCCAGCTTGAACGCCACGAAGAACAGCAGTAACACTACCGCTTTCTCAAGATGCACCAGATACTGCTTCAGCGCTTCCAGCACGAAGTAGAGGGTACGCAGGCCGAGGATTGCGAACATCATGGCGCTGTAGATAATCAGCGGCTCGCGGCTGACGGCAATGATCGCGGGAACGGAGTCGAAGGCGAACATCACGTCGGACAGCTCTACCACCGCCACGCAGAGCAGCAGCGGCGTCGCGTAGCGCTTCGCCTTCTTCACACGACCTACCATCACATCCTTGTTTTCAGGCTTCTCCAGCTCGGCGTCCACCTCTTTTTGGGTCAGGATAAACGCGTGGCTGCTGATTTTTGGCCAGACCGGATAGAAGCGTTTTACCAGGCGGTACGCCAGATGGTTGGAGTAATCCTCGACTTCATCACTCTCTTCATTGCGTTTCAGCATCATCACCGCGGTCCAGCCGACGACCAGCGCAAAAATCACCTCAACGTATGGCCCCAGGCTGAGCAGGCTGGTGCCGATGGCAACAAAAATACCGCGGAACACAATCGCCCCCAGCACGCCCCAGTAGAGCACGCGGTGACGATACTTATCCGGCACGCCGAACCAGGCGAAGATCGCCATCATCACAAACAGGTTGTCGACGGAGAGCACCTCTTCCAGTGCATAGCCGGTGAGGAACAGACTGGCCATCTCCGCGCCGTGGTGCACGTATAAGAAGCCAGCAAACGCCATCGCCATCATGACCCAGAAGATGGACCACATGGCCGCGCTTTTCAGCGAGATCGGTTTATCGTGACGGTGCATGAAGAGGTCGATAAACATCGCCCCAACGGCCATCACCACAAAGACAACAACGGTTTCCGTCGGGAAACCGAGATGAGCAGCAGACATAGACAACCCTTTTAAGAAGACAAAACACAACACCATGCAGGCTGGCGTAAACCAGAAGTGAGAATGGGGGAGCGTGTTATTCGCCTATACCCCACAAAACCGCAGCTCTTTGGCTGCGCAAGGTGTGTACTTTACCTCACAACGAGGGGTGGCGCATCTGTCGTTTAGGCTCACGAGGTAAAGCCCGTTAACTGTGAGTCACGTCTTATTTACATCATTTAAACCTTCCATTAACTGGATAAAAAGAAGGCGCCGACGCTATAGTGGTTTTGTTTAATAAAACCGAGTTGTACCTGATAAAACCAAGAACAGACCCTGCGAGGAACACATGACAGAACATATTCGTAATGGCACTGCCGCCACTGAGGACATAGAAAGAGAGACTATGCGCAAGGTGATCTGGCGTATCCTCCCGTTTCTGATAGTCAGTTATCTGGTCTCCATTATCGATCGCGGCAATATCGGCATGGCTTCGCTACAGATGAATGAGGATCTCGGTCTCAGCAAAGCGGCGTTTGGCTTCGCCAGTAGCCTCTATTTCGTGGCGTATTTTCTGTTTGAAGTTCCAAGCAATCTGGCAATGCAGAAAGTTGGCGCACGTCTGTGGATCCCCCGCATTATGATCAGCTGGGGGGTGGTATCCATGTGTATGGCACTGGTACAAAACACGACGTCGCTTTATATCGTGCGTTTTCTGCTGGGTGCCGCGGAGGCGGGCTTCTTCCCCGGCGTCGTACTCTTTCTGACCTGGTGGATCCCTTCCCGCTACCGTGCGCGAATTATCGCGTCCTTTATGGTCGCGATCCCGCTGGCCAATTTTATTGGCTCGCCGCTGTCCGGGTTGATTCTGTCGCTGGATGGATGGCTGGGTCTGCGCGGCTGGCATCTGCTGTTTATCATTGAAGGTTTACCCGCCGTCCTGCTGGGTATTGCCGCCTGGTTTGTTCTTCGCGATCGTCCGCACCAGGCTAACTGGCTTAACGCGGAACAGAAAAAATGGCTGGAAACGACGCTTGAAACCGAGCGTCAACAGCAAAAAAATATCGGACACCAGACGACATGGCAGCTGCTCAGGCATCGTCAAATCTGGCTGCTGGCGCTGATTTACGCAGGCGCGTCATCAGCGGGCACCACCATCAGCGTCTGGTCACCGCAGCTGCTGAAATCGTTCCACCTGGATAATCTGGAGACGGGTCTGTTCAACGCCATTCCTTACGGTCTGGCATCCGTACTGATGATTGTGTGGGGACGCAGTTCGGACCGAACCAACGAACGCCGCTGGCATACCGCTCTGACCCTTTTCATTATTGCCGCAGGCGTATTTGCCGCCTTTGTCAGCGTCTCTCTTTCCGCCACCATTGTTATCCTGAGCATCATGCTGATAGGGGCGTATTCAATGAAGGGGCCTTTCTGGGCGCTGGCGTCAGGCTGGATGAGCAGCACGTCGGCGGCTGCGGGCCTGGCTGCAATTGGCGCCATCGCTAACCTTATCGGCGGTGCGGTGATGGTCAACGCTTACGGTATTATCAACGAACGGACGGGTAGCCACACGCTGGCCATGCTTCCTCTGGCGGCGTTATGCGTCACGGGGGGTATCGCGGTATTGGTGATGGGACGCCAGGCCAGCAATGCTCAGTTGCATGAAAAGCAGGTCACCCATTAGACATAACAAAAGCGGGACGCACGTCCCGCTTTATGCTTAGAGACTCTCTTCCGCAGTATCCTGCGTTTCCCCATAAAACTGCTGGCAAAAAGGCTTACTGGCCCCCATTTTCTGTGACAGGCGGCTGGCGGTGGCATGCATTAGCTGGCTGATCCCCTGTTCACGGCGATCTTCAGTCAGTCTGGAGATGGGCCCGGTCAACGCCAGCGCCGCAACCAGCTTGTCATTGACGCCGAAGACGGGCATTGCGAACGCCGCAGTATGCGGGTCACGGGCGCCTGCGGTATAGAGCGGAACAGCGGGCTCCCCCTCTGGCAGCGCGTCATTAAGGCCCCAGTGGCGAAGCACTTTACTGATGGCAGAATCGTCCAGCGGAAACTGAGTACCCGGCAGATTGCTGTGACGCAACCCGTGCGATGCTTCTGCCCGGAACAGGCACAGACGTTGCCCGCCTTCTAACACATACCAGCTGGCGCTCTCCTGAGAGGCCTGTGATAACGCCTGAAGCTCAGGCTGCACCACCCGGGAAAGATGGAAAGATTGTTCATAAAGTTTGCCAAGGTAAAGCAGACGTGGGCCAAGCGCATAATTGCCGTCATCATGCCTGACGACATAGTTCATTCGCTCAAGCGAATTCATTAACCGGTAAACCGTGGTTTTGTGATAACCCGATAGCTGCGCCAGCGCGGTCAGCGTCAGGCTCTCATCGCCGGGACGGAAGCAATCCAGTAAAGCCAGCGCCTTTTCGACCGCTACAACGCCTTCGTTACCCATCATCATCTCCTTTTCTGCTCGGCAGTGAGTGTACCTCAATTTTTGTGAGTCACTTCGTGTTTACATCACAAACGCCATCGCAGATCTGGCTAATGGGAAAGTAACACCGCTATAGTTGTTTTGTATTGTACACCTGCATTGTACACAGTAAAACAATATGGAGGCATATATGTCCGTTTCTGAAAAATCATTGATTAATCGTCAGGTCGAACGCGTATCGGCTGAACAGGTTCACCAGGCTGCCGAGTATCAGGCCGCCATTCTGGCGGATGTTGCCGGTCGCCGCGGTACACTCCATGGTCGTATCAAACCGCTCGCGCCTCACATGGCCGTTGCGGGCCCGGCAGTCACCGTGGAGGTGCGCCCGGGAGATAATCTGGCCATCCATGCCGCAATGGCCGTAGCACAGCCTGGCGATGTGTTGGTTGTTGACGGGAAAGGCGACCTGACCTGTGCGCTGCTCGGTGAGATTATGGCGACGCAGGCCCAGGCAAGCGGTATTGCGGGCATCATCATTGACGGGGCGGTACGTGATGCCGATACCCTGAGTAAAGGGCACTACCCCGTCTTCGCCGCCGGTCTTAACCCCTGTGGCCCGACAAAATCAATTCCTGGCCGGGTTAATCACCCCATCTCTATCGCTGGTGCAACGGTACGAGCCGGGGATCTGGTGGTCGCGGATATCGACGGCGTGGTGGTGATCCCGCGTGATGAAGTGCAGGCCGTTATCGCCATGGCCAAAGGGAAACTCGAAACAGAGACCCGACGTCTTGCTGCTATTCGTGAGGGCGATTTACGTCCACACTGGCTTAACGACGCGCTGCGTAAGGCAGGCATGTTATCTGACGGGGAGACGCTGTAATGGAAGATAAACGCGTTGTACTGGTCACGGGATGCGACCTGGCGGACCAGGCTGTCAGCATGCTGCGAGACTTTGACGTGGTGTATGCCGGTCACCAGCCCACAGAAGATCAGCTGGTTACGCTGTGCGAACGGCACAATCCTGTGGCCATCCTGGTGCGTTACGGCAAAATAACCGCAAGGATCATGGATGCAGCCCCTGCATTACAGGTTATATCGAAACACGGAAGCGGCATTGACGTGATAGACCAGCCAGCGGCAGCGGCGCGTAATATCGCCGTTCGTTCCGCCCCCGGCGCCAATGCGGCAGCGGTTGCAGAACATACCTGGGCATTGATTCTGGCTTGTGCCAAATCCGTGGTCACCCTCGATAAACGCCTGCGCGACGGGCACTGGGATAAAGCCACGCACAAATCTATCGAGCTGGAAGGCATGACGCTGGGGCTTATCGGTCTGGGGGCGATTGGCTCGCGGGTTGCGCTGGTGGGGCAGGCATTCGGCATGCAGATTGTGGCGTATGATCCTTACGCTAAAACGATGCCATCTGGTTGTGAACGGGCAAACACCTTACCCGACCTTTTATCCCGTGCCGATGTTATCTCATTGCATTGTCCGCTCACTGACGACAACAGAGGAATGATCAACGCAGACACGCTCGCGCACTGTAAACGTAACGCGATTCTGGTGAACACAGCGCGCGGCGGGTTAATTAACGATGAAGCCCTGTTACACGCGCTGAAGGATGGAACCTTGCACAGCGCGGCACTCGACAGCTTTACCAGCGAGCCACTGACCGCCCCGAACCTGTGGCAGACCGTCGATAACGTCATCATTTCGCCGCATATTGGCGGCGTCAGCGCAGCGTCATACATCAAGATGGGAACCGTGGCCGCCAGCAATATTCTGGACGTTGTACACCTGACTGACGTCGCCGTCAGCCCCTAAAATGCAATGATGAATGACCGCGCCCGCTTGTCATTTACCCTCAGCGAGTGCCTGCGCGCATGCCCAGGCACTGGCCCACGCCCACTGGAAGTTATACCCGCCGAGCCAGCCGGTCACGTCCATCACTTCACCAATGAAATAAAGACCCGGCACGTTGCGGGCTTCCATCGTGCGGGATGAGAGTTCGTTTGTATCCACGCCGCCCAGCGTCACTTCCGCCGTGCGGTAGCCTTCGGTGCCGTTTGGCTGCACGCGCCAGTTCGTCAGCGTCTCCACCAGCGTGTCCTGCTCGCGGCTGTTGAGCTGCTTAAGCGCAACATCTGGAATTTGCCCTAACACCTGCAAGCACTCCACGAGACGCTTCGGCAGCTGCATCGCCAGGGTATTTTTCAGGCTTTGATTCGGGTGCGCGGCGCGTTGCTCATTGAGGAAGGCGTCCAGATCGCAGTCCGGCACCAGGTTTACGGAGACAAACTCCCCCGGCTGCCAGTAGCTGGAGATCTGCAATACCGCTGGCCCCGAGAGACCGCGATGGGTAAAGAGCAGGTTTTCGCGGAACACCGTGCCGTCTTCGGCCGTAATGACCGACGGCACAGACACGCCGGAGAGCGTCTGAAGCTGTTCCAGCAGCGGCTTATGCAGCGTGAACGGCACCAGCCCGGCGCGCGTGGGCAGTACCTTCAGGCCAAACTGCTCGGCGATTTTGTAGCCGAACGGTGAGGCACCCAGCCCCGGCATCGAGAGGCCGCCGCTGGCGATCACCAGGTTATCGGCGCTGACGGTTTCGCCGTTGAGTTGCAGCGTGTACCCTTGCTCGTTACGGGCGACGTCCAGCACTTCGGTGCGCAGGCGCATGACTACGCCGCCTTTCTCGCACTCGGCCACCAGCATATCCACGATTTGCTGGGCAGAGTCGTCGCAGAACAGCTGTCCCAGCGTCTTCTCATGCCACGCGATACCGTGTTTACCCACCAGTTCGATGAAATCCCACTGCGTGTAGCGCGCCAGCGCAGATTTACAAAAATGACGGTTCTGGCTCAAATAGGCCGCAGGCTCGACATAAAGATTAGTGAAATTGCAGCGCCCGCCACCGGACATCAGGATCTTGCGGCCAGGCTTTTTTCCGTTATCCAGCAGCAGCACACGACGACCCGCTTGTCCGGCCATTGCCGCACAAAACATACCCGCCGCACCGGCGCCAATTACTACGGCATCAAACCTTTCCACGTCAAAATCCTCTTCGTTAACTGCCGCGGATTGTAAAGTTTCCTCAGTGGTCGCACCAGCGTAAAAAGATATTACAAAGCCATTTCATTGATATTTAAAGATTATCTATTCAGGCACATTTCTCAAATCAGGTGGTATGTCAAAAAAAGTCTATATTTCACTTTGCCCGTTGCGCATTTGTCCTGGATAATGCGCCGCGTTCATGTCCTCAAAATGGCGTAACGTCCTATGCTACATTTGTTTGCCGGCCTGGATTTACATACCGGGCTTTTATTATTGCTTGCTCTGGTTTTTGTGCTGTTTTACGAAGCGATCAATGGCTTCCACGACACTGCAAACGCAGTTGCAACGGTTATCTACACTCGCGCAATGCGATCGCAGCTTGCGGTCGTTATGGCGGCGGTATTTAACTTTTTTGGTGTCCTCCTGGGCGGACTGAGCGTTGCCTATGCCATTGTGCATATGCTGCCAACGGATCTGCTGCTTAACGTGAGTTCCGGTCATGGCCTGGCCATGGTGTTCTCAATGCTGCTTGCTGCGATTATCTGGAACCTCGGTACCTGGTATTTCGGCCTGCCGGCATCCAGCTCTCACACCCTTATCGGCGCGATTATCGGTATCGGTTTAACTAACGCCCTGATGACCGGTACATCGGTTGTTGATGCGCTGAACCTTCCTAAAGTACTGGGTATTTTCGGCTCTCTGATCATCTCCCCTATCGTCGGTCTGGTGGTAGCGGGTGGATTGATTTTCATCCTGCGTCGCTACTGGAGCAACACGAAGAAACGTGCACGTATCCACCTGACGCCAGCAGAGCGTGAGAAGAAAGACGGCAAGAAAAAGCCGCCGTTCTGGACGCGTATCGCGCTGATCATTTCCGCTATCGGCGTCGCCTTCTCTCATGGCGCGAACGATGGTCAGAAAGGTATCGGTCTGGTGATGCTGGTTCTGATTGGCGTCGCACCGGCAGGCTTCGTGGTTAACATGAACGCCTCTGGCTATGAGATCACCCGTACCCGTGATGCGGTAAACAACGTTGAGACTTACTTCCAGCAGCATCCTGATTTGCTGAAGAAAGCGACCGGCGTAGACCAGTTGATCCCTTCTCCTGACTCTGGCGCACTGACTGCACCGGGCGAGTTCCATTGCCACCCGGCAAACGCGATTAACGCGCTGGAACGTGCGAAAGGCATGCTGGCCGATATCGAAAGCTACGACAAACTGGCTGTAGAACAGCGTGGTCAGCTGCGTCGTATCATGCTCTGTATCTCCGACGTGACCGATAAAGTCGCGAAGCTGCCAGAGGTCAATGCTGACGATAAGCGTCTGCTGAAGAAACTGAAAGGCGATATGCTCAACACCATTGAGTACGCGCCAATCTGGATCATCATGGCGGTCGCGTTGGCGCTGGGTATCGGTACGATGATTGGCTGGCGTCGTGTGGCGACCACCATCGGTGAGAAGATCGGTAAGAAAGGCATGACCTATGCTCAGGGCATGTCCGCGCAGATGACGGCGGCAGTGTCTATCGGTCTGGCGAGCTACACCGGTATGCCAGTCTCCACCACCCACGTACTCTCTTCGTCCGTGGCAGGTACCATGATTGTTGACGGCGGCGGTTTGCAGCGTAAAACCGTGACCAACATTCTGATGGCCTGGGTGTTCACCCTCCCGGCGTCCATCCTGCTGTCTGGCGGTCTGTACTGGATTTCGCTGAAGCTAATTTAATCGGCTGAAGGCGACAAAAAAGCGGGTCAGGAAACTGACCCGCTTTTTTTATGCTCAGTGCCATATCATCAGCGCAATCATACTCACCACAACCAGACCACACAGGGCGCTGGTCAAAATGAACTGACGACGCAGGCGCTCGCAGCGACGGATAAACTCTTCATCGTGGTGATCGCGGTAGCGCTGGTAGTAGATATACCCCACCAGACGCATCTGCTTGCTGGGCTGTCCGTGCGAGGTGAAGAACCCTCCACCGTCCACATATTGATAAAGCAACGGATCGCAACCACGAAGTACCACTAACAGCGCACGTAACGATGAGAAGTAGCGCGCCATATTCACTATGCAAACCACGCATAACGCCCAAAACAATGCGACGGTGCTAATCATACATCCTCCCCGGCGTCCACCCACGAAGCAAGGCTCCTGAGCTACCGCACCCCAATGCCCTGACAGACAGTTCAGTGAAAGAATGACTAAAAGTCGATCCGGTTCGCGTTTTAATATCCGAACGGCTCATTAAATAGTGTAGGAGATCCGTTAATTTTTTTGCCACAAGGTTAATCGTTATCAACACCAAAGCTTGAAAAATATGTTTAACTGGGCCGTAATGAAAGCATCAGACGACGGCTTTCCCATTTAGTCATCGATAACTTAAGGAAGGAGTAACACTATGGCTTACAAACACATTCTTATCGCGGTAGACCTCTCCCCGGAGAGTAAAGTGCTGGTTGATAAAGCAGTATCCATGGCACGTCCCTACAACGCGAAAGTTTCGCTGATTCACGTTGATGTGAATTACTCCGACCTCTACACCGGTCTGATCGACGTGAATCTCGGCGATATGCAGAAACGCATCTCCGAAGAGACTCACCACGCGCTGAGCGAGCTTTCTACCAACGCGGGCTATCCAATCACAGAAACCTTAAGCGGTAGCGGCGATCTGGGCCAGGTGCTGGTTGATGCGATTAAGAAATACGATATGGACCTGGTGGTATGCGGTCACCATCAGGACTTCTGGAGCAAACTGATGTCTTCCGCACGTCAGCTGATTAACACCGTACACGTGGATATGCTGATTGTTCCACTGCGTGACGAAGAAGACGAGTAAGTGCAAAAAAGCCCGGTGGCGCTAACGCATACCGGGCCTACAAGCGGCACTGAATGTAGGCCGGGCAAGGCGAAGCCGCCACCCGGCTTTTTTTATTCCGGCGTACCTGAGTAGATATCAAAGCGATGCCCTTTGGTGGTCACCGCGTTAGTGGTCGCAACGTCCGCCAGCGGCGGCGCATAGTCAGGACGTTTCACCACCACCCGCTTCGTCGCCAGTTGACGAGCCGGCTCCAGCAGGCCATCGGCATCTAAATCTGGCCCCACCAGCGACTGAAACACCCGCATCTCTTTCTTCACCAGCGCGCTTTTCTGCTTATGCGGGAACATGGGGTCGAGATAGACCACCTGCGGGCGCGGGGTGATATCGGTCAGCGCCGTCAGGCTGGAGGCATGAATAAGTTGCAAACGTTCCTGTAACCACGAGCCGATTTCCGGGTCCGCATAGCCTCGCGTCAGCCCGTCGTCGAGCAGCGCGGCGACAACCGGATTACGCTCCAGCATCCGCACACGGCAGCCCACCGAGGCCAGCACAAACGCATCGCGCCCCAGCCCCGCCGTGGCGTCCACCACGTCCGGAAGATAGCTCCCTTTAATGCCAACCGCCTTGGCCACCGCTTCGCCGCGACCGCCGCCGAACTTACGCCGGTGCGCCATCGCGCCGCCGACAAAATCGACAAAAATCCCGCCAAGCTTTGGCTCATCGCGCTTGCGCAGCTCCAGATGTTCCGGCGTCATCACCAGCGCCATCAGGTTCTCTTCATCATGTTCCAGCCCCCAGCGGGCCGCCAGAACAGATAAGGCGCCGTCACCGGCGCCTGTTTCATCTACTAAGCAGATCTTCACGTAGCAATCAGCCTTTGATTCCGTAATGCTCCAGCATCGCATCCAGCTGCGGCTCGCGGCCACGGAAGCGTTTGAACAGCTCCATAGGCTCTTCTGAACCGCCGCGCGTCAGGATGTTGTCGAGGAACGACTGACCGGTTTCGCGGTTGAAAATCCCCTCTTCTTCGAAGCGCGAGAAGGCATCCGCCGCCAGCACGTCGGCCCACAGGTAGCTGTAGTAGCCTGCGGCGTACCCGCCTGCGAAGATATGGCTGAACGCGTGCGGGAAGCGTCCCCAGGTCGGGCCTGGAATAACGGCAACCTGCTTTTTAATCTCAGCCAGGGTTTCGAGGATTTTCGCCCCCTGCTCCGGGCTGAACTCGGCGTGCAGGCGGAAGTCAAACAGGCCGAACTCCAGCTGACGCAGGATAAACATCGCCGCCTGGTAGTTTTTCGCCGCCAGCATTTTATCCAGCAGTTCTTTCGGCAGCGGTTCGCCCGTTTCGTAATGACCAGAGATAAACGCCAGCGCGTCCGGCTCCCAGCACCAGTTCTCCATAAACTGGCTTGGCAGCTCGACCGCATCCCATGGCACACCGCTGATACCAGCGACGCCAGCGGTTTCGATGCGGGTCAGCATGTGGTGCAGGCCGTGACCGAACTCGTGGAACAGGGTGATCACTTCATCGTGGGTAAACAGAGCAGGTTTGCCGCTCACCGGACGGTTGAAGTTACAGGTCAGGTAGGCAACAGGTTTTTGCAGGGAACCATCCGCTTTACGCATCTGGCCCACGCAGTCGTCCATCCACGCCCCGCCGCGCTTGTTCTCACGCGCGTAGAGATCGAGATAGAAGCTGCCGCGCAGCTCGTTGTTCTCGTCATACAGCTCGAAGAAGCGCACGTCCGGATGCCAGACCTCGATGTCGGTACGCTCTTTCGCGGTAATGCCGTAGATGCGCTTCACTACCTCGAACAGACCGTTGACGGCTTTGTTTTCCGGGAAGTACGGACGCAGTTGTTCGTCGCTGATGCTGTAGAGGTGCTGTTTCTGTTTTTCGCTGTAGTATGCGATATCCCACGGCTGAAGCTCGTCCACGCCGAACTCCGCTTTCGCAAAGGCGCGCAGTTGGGCTAACTCTTTTTCACCCTGAGGACGGGCGCGTTTCGCCAGATCGGTCAGGAAGTCGAGCACCTGCTGTGGGTTCTCGGCCATTTTGGTGGCGAGGGATTTATCCGCGTAGCTGTCGAAGCCCAGCAGCTGTGCCAGCTCGTGGCGCAGGGCGAGGATCTCCGCCATCACCGGGCTGTTATCCCACTTACCGGCATTCGGCCCCTGATCGGAGGCGCGGGTGCTGTAGGCGCGGTACATCTCTTCGCGCAGGGCCTGGTTGTCGCAGTAGGTCATCACCGGCAGATAGCTTGGGATATCCAGCGTTAACAGGAAGCCTTCCTGCTCTTTCGCTTCGGCCTGGGCTTTTGCCGCCGCCAGCGCACTTTCCGGCATACCGGCCAGTTCGGATTCATCGGTAATCAGCTTCGTCCAGCCCATGGTGGCGTCGAGGACGTTGTTGCTGTACTGGTTGCCCAGCTCGGACAGGCGCGCGGCGATTTCGCCGTAGCGAACCTGTTTTTCTTTTGGCAGGCCAATCCCGGACAGTTCGAAATCACGCAGCGCGTTATCAACCGATTTTTTCTGCGCCGTGTTCAGTTCGGCATAATGGTCGCCGTCGCGCAGGTCGCGGTAGGCTTTGTAGAGCCCCTCGTGCTGGCCGACCCAGGTGCTGTACTCGGAGAGCAGCGGCAGGGTCTGTTCGTAGGCTTCGCGCAACTCCGGGCTGTTTTTCACCGAGTTCAGGTGGCTCACCGGGGAGAAAATGCGCCCCAGCACGTCGTCCACTTCGGCCAGCGGCTGACACAGATTTTCCCAGGTGTACGGCGCGCCCTGCGCGACCACGTTCTCTACCGCCGCGCGGCAGTTTTCCAGCGACTGGGTAACGGCTGGAACCACATGCTCAGGGAGGATTTTAGAAAACGGTGGCAACGAAAAAGGCGTCAGTAATGGATTGGTCATAAACGCTGTCCTGTTGAAATAGATGAATGAAGCGCGCATCCGGCGCTGTGCATATTGTTTTCTGTAATGGGGTTAAGTGTAGAGGATTTCAATGCCGGAGGTTGTCGAAAAACGCCCTGTGGCGCTGCGCTTACCGGGCCTACGGGTAATCTGTGCCGTTCTGCTGTAAACTGTGGAAAATCGTCAATTCAGCGGAAAATCATTACCCATGCTCAGTTATCGCCACAGCTTCCACGCTGGCAACCACGCCGACGTCCTTAAACACACCGTTCAGAGCCTGATCATTGAAGCGCTTAAAGAGAAAGACAAGCCGTTTCTCTACCTGGACACCCACGCGGGGGCGGGCCGTTATCAGCTGAGCGGCGAACATGCCGAGCGTACCGGTGAATATCTGGAAGGCATCGCCCGTATCTGGCAGCAGGACGATCTGCCTGCCGAACTGGAGCCGTACATCGGCGTGGTGAATCATTTCAACCGCAACGGCCAGCTGCGCTATTACCCTGGCTCTCCGCTGATTGCCCGCCAGCTGCTGCGCGAGCAGGACAGCCTCCAGTTGACCGAGCTGCACCCAAGCGACTTCCCGCTGCTGCGCGCTGAGTTTCAGAAAGATAACCGCGCCCGCGTGGACAAAGCCGATGGCTACCAGCAGCTAAAAGCCAAACTACCGCCGGTTTCGCGTCGCGGCCTGGTGCTGATCGACCCGCCGTACGAAATCAAAACCGACTATCAGGCGGTGGTGACCGGTATCAACGAAGGTTACAAACGCTTTGCGACCGGAACCTATGCCCTGTGGTATCCGGTAGTGCTACGCGCGCAAATTAAGCGCATGATCAAGGATCTGGAGGCGACCGGCATCCGCAAAATCCTGCAGATTGAGCTGGCGGTGCGCCCCGACAGCGACCAGCGCGGCATGACCGCGTCCGGCATGATTGTGATTAACCCGCCGTGGAAGCTCGAAGCGCAGATGAACAACGTGCTGCCGTGGCTGCACAAAACGCTGGTGCCAGCCGGTACGGGCCACGCCACCGTAAGCTGGATCGTGCCGGAGTAATCGCAGCCATCGGTGGAAACTATTGATTTCAAGTATACAATCGCGGCAATTCACGATTAAGGACAACGCTATGACTAAGCATTATGACTACATCGCAATCGGCGGCGGCAGCGGCGGCATCGCCTCCATTAACCGTGCAGCCATGTACGGCCAGAAGTGTGCGCTGATTGAAGCCAAAGAACTCGGCGGCACCTGCGTGAACGTGGGTTGTGTACCGAAGAAAGTGATGTGGCATGCCGCGCAAATCCGTGAAGCTATCCATATGTATGGCCCGGACTACGGCTTTGACACCACCATCAACCACTTCGACTGGGATAAACTGATCGCCAGCCGTACCGCCTACATCGACCGTATTCACACCTCGTACGATAACGTGCTGGGCAAGAATAACGTCGACGTGATCCGCGGCTTCGCCCGTTTCGTGGATGCGAAGACGATCGAAGTGAACGGCGAGACGATCACCGCCGATCACATCCTGATCGCCACCGGCGGCCGTCCGAGCCACCCGCACATTCCGGGCGCGGAATACGGTATCGACTCCGACGGGTTCTTCGAGCTGCCTGCTCTGCCAGAACGCGTTGCCATTGTGGGCGCAGGTTACATTGCGGTTGAACTGGCCGGCGTGATTAACGGCCTGGGGGCGGAAGCGCACCTGTTCGTGCGTAAACACGCGCCGCTGCGTAGCTTTGATCCGCTAATCGTCGACACGCTGGTCGAGGTGATGAACGCCGAAGGCCCAACCCTGCACACCAACGCCGTGCCAAAAGCGGTGGTTAAAAATGCGGACGGTAGCCTGACCCTGGAGCTGGAAGATGGCCGCAGCCAGACCGTTGATTGCCTGATCTGGGCGATTGGTCGTGAACCGGCCACCGACAACTTCAACCTGGCCGCAACCGGGGTGAAAACCAATGAAAAAGGCTACATCGTCGTTGATAAGTTCCAGAACACCAGCGTACCGGGTATTTATGCCGTTGGTGATAACACAGGTGCCGTAGAACTGACGCCGGTTGCCGTGGCCGCGGGGCGTCGTCTTTCCGAGCGTCTGTTTAACAACAAGCCGGACGAACATCTGGATTACAGCAACATCCCGACCGTGGTCTTCAGCCACCCGCCAATCGGCACCGTCGGCTTAACCGAGCCGCAGGCGCGCGAGCAGTACGGCGACGATCAGGTGAAAGTGTATAAATCGGCGTTTACCGCGATGTATACCGCGGTCACCTCGCACCGTCAGCCGTGCCGCATGAAGCTGGTCTGTGTGGGCCCGGACGAGAAGATCGTTGGCATCCACGGCATAGGCTTTGGCATGGACGAGATCCTGCAGGGCTTCGCAGTGGCGCTGAAGATGGGCGCAACGAAAAAAGACTTCGATAACACCGTGGCGATCCACCCCACTGCGGCAGAAGAGTTTGTAACAATGCGTTGATATTGATGCCCCTCTTCAAAGGGGCATTTTTTTAACATTCATAAATCGTTGCAAAACGAATGCTCCGAAAATCGTGATCTACCGCACATATCCCTCCACATCCACCGAAGCGAATGTCTACGCTTATAAGACGCCCGGAAAAACCTGTCTTTTAGAACACACAACCGGAGGTCCTTATCACCATGTTCAACCAGAAACTACAGGCTACCGAGAACATCGAGTTCGAGATTGCAGAAGAGCTGCGCTACGAGACCGATCCCTGCGAGTTGAAACTGGATGAAATGATTGAGGCGGAGCCGGAACCCGAAATGATCGAGGGGCTACCTGCCTCCGATGCCCTGACGCCTGCCGATCGTTATCTTGAACTGTTCGAACATGTGCAGTCGACACGGCTGTTTGCGGACAGCAAAACTTTCCCAGACTGCGCGCCGAAAATGGACCCGCTGGATATCCTGATCCGCTACCGTAAAGTGCGTCGTCATCGGGATTTTGACCTGGCGCGCTTTGTGGAGAATCACTTCTGGCTGCCGGAGGACTACAGTAAAGAGTATGTCTCTGATCCCGGCTTCTCCCTGAAAGAACACATTGATAACCTGTGGCCGGTGCTGACGCGCGAGCCGCAGGATCACATCCCGTGGTCGTCGCTGCTGGCGCTGCCGCAGGCCTATATTGTGCCCGGCGGGCGATTCAGCGAGACCTACTACTGGGATTCTTATTTCTCCATGCTGGGGCTGGCAGAAAGCGGTCGTAACGATCTGCTGAAATGCATGGCCGATAACTTCGCCTGGCTGATTGAGCGCTACGGACATATCCCGAACGGCAACCGCACCTACTACCTCAGCCGCTCCCAGCCGCCGGTTTTTGCCCTGATGGTGGAGCTGTTTGAAGAGGACGGCGTGCGCGGGGCGAAGCGCTATCTTGAGCATCTCAAGATGGAGTACGCCTTCTGGATGGACGGGGCGGACTCGCTGCTGCTCAACCAGGCCTATCGCAGTGCGGTGCGCATGCCGGATGGCTCATTGCTCAACCGCTACTGGGACGATCGTGATACGCCACGGGATGAATCCTGGATTGAGGACGTTGAAACCGCCCGTCATTCCGGTCGTCCGCCGAACGAGGTGTATCGCGACCTGCGCGCCGGGGCAGCCTCAGGATGGGATTACTCGTCCCGCTGGCTGCGCGATCCTGCGCGGCTGGCCAGTATCCGCACGACGCAATTTATCCCCATCGATTTGAACGCATTCCTGTTCAAACTGGAGAGCGCTATCGCCAATATCTCAGCGTCGAAAGGGGATAAAGAGACGGCTGATCTGTTCCGCCAGAAAGCCAGCGACCGGCGCGCGGCGGTGAACCGCTATCTGTGGGACGAAGAGAACGGCTGTTATCGTGATTACGACTGGCGCCGTGAAGCCCTGGCGCTGTTCTCTGCGGCCAGCATTGTGCCGCTGTATGTGGGCATGGCGACGCATGAGCAGGCTGAACGGCTGTCCGATGCCGTTAAAGCCCGTCTGCTCACGCCGGGCGGTATTCTCGCCACCGAATATGAAACAGGTGAGCAGTGGGATAAGCCGAACGGCTGGGCACCGCTACAATGGATGGCGATCCAGGGGTTCAAGCAGTACGGCAACGACTCGCTGGGGGATGAGATCGCCTGGAGCTGGCTGCACACGGTAAACCATTACTACAAAACCCATCATAAGCTGATTGAGAAGTACCACATCGCCAGCAGCACGCCACGCGAAGGTGGCGGGGGTGAGTATCCGTTGCAGGATGGCTTCGGCTGGACGAATGGGGTGGTGCGGCGGTTGATTGGGCTGTATGGGGAGCCCTGAGTCTCCCCCCTCACCCTGACCCTCTCCCCTGAGGGGAGAGGGGACTTAACGGTGCGGCCTTTTCTCCCTCGCCCCTTTGGGGAGAGGGCCGGGGTGAGGGGGAAAAATAATCAGCGGATCACTTCATAAATGGCAGTCTGGATGGACTGCCATTTTTTTGTACTGGCATCGGGCTGCGTCTTCGCGCGGCGCGTTGCCATATCGGCGTCGTGCTGCTGACGTTTCACTACCGCGGGGATGGTACAGAATGCTTTCAAGTACTGCTTACGCATAGACGTCAGCGATTCGCCGTTCGCCATCGCATGGCTAAGCGTATTAATAAAGCGTCGGCAGGGCTTTTGCTCTGTCATTTGCAGGCGGTAGCGCAACATCACTTCCAGCACGTCATCGTAGCCTGCCGACAATGCCTCCTCCGTCCATGACATTTTCCAGTCCATGCCACCCTGCAAGAACAGGAGCGCCACGCGGGTATCATTGCGGCTAATCGCTGAACGGAAGTTGTTTTCATCCCAGGTGACACCCATGCGCGTCAGCGTTTCTCGCGAGGAAGGCGTTTCGCGCATCTCCTGCACCGGCGCGGGAGATGCCGTGCTGGCCACAGTCGGCTGCGGTTTACTGCTGGTTACCAGCCAGACTCCTCCCACGACAATCGCGATAACCATCACGCCAACCGCTCCCCACAGCACGCCGGAAATCAGCTGTTCGCGCTGCTCTGGCGTACGCGCGGCGCGCTGAGTCGGTTTCTCTATGCTGTCACGCACTTCAAACAGATCGCCGCCTGTGGTGCGGTCTATTTTTTGCGCCTTTTCCCAGAATGCATGCAGCTCGCTTTCATCCACCGCCATCAGCGCCGCCGGGTTAACGCGTGTCCGCCCTTCCTCAAACGCGCGCTGAACGGAGCGGGTGATCTGCGTGTAATAGCTGTCGAGCAGCTGGATTTGCGCCCCGCTCAACGGCTGCTGCACGGTGATGCTGTTGCGGATTTGACGGATATCTTCGAGGAAGGTTTGCAGGGTTTTGCGGGGTTCTACCAGCAGCGTCAGCATGTCCGGGGCGTTAAACAGCGACGTGTAGTAGCGGCTAAATTCTTTCTTATCCACCAGCAGCTGGGCCAGCTCACTAAATAACATGCCGCTCAGAACATCATTAATTTCACCGTTTTTCAGCCAGCGACGCACACGTTCAGCATTAAACAAGGTCTTAAGAGGATTATTCAGCCGCACCGGATCGGGCCATGCCTGCTGTATCAATCCTTTTATCATCAGCTCAATGGCACGCACCTGTTTCTGCGCCTGGAGCTGGCTCGCCTTGTCTGGCACCCTCCCGGTATCGTAGGTCAGAAGGGGCTGTTGCAGACGCAGATATTCAAGGGATGTGACGAAGCGCATCGCCGCAATCAGCTGGTTTTCGCTGACATCCTGCCCGCTTTCATACTGGGGAACGCGCTGCTGAAGCAAGCGTAATTGCAGCGTAAAGGCCGTCATTTCCGCAT